>JBAZYW010000104.1:0-8122 GCA_041659125.1 Gallionellaceae bacterium
TTCGATGTCGGCTTTCGGTGTCAGCGCGGCAACAGAGTCCACCACCACGATATCCACAGAACCCGAACGCACCAGCATATCGACGATCTCCAAAGCCTGTTCGCCGTTGTCCGGTTGCGAAATCAACAGGTCGCCCACATTCACGCCCAGCTTTTGCGCGTACTGCGGATCAAGCGCATGCTCCGCGTCGATAAACGCTGCCGTGCCGCCCAACTTTTGCATCTCGGCGATAACTTGCAGCGTGAGCGTCGTTTTGCCGGAGGATTCAGGGCCGTAGATTTCAATCACACGACCGCGCGGCAAACCGCCCACACCCAGAGCGATGTCCAGCCCCAACGAACCTGTGGACACCACTTCAATATCCTTGATCGCTTCGCCTTCACCCAGACGCATGATGGAGCCCTGGCCGAACTGCTTTTCGATCTGGCTCAGTGCCGCCGCGAGTGCCTTGCTTTTATTGTCATCCATGGAATTTTCCTCTCAAAATTGATGCCGGATTATGGCACATCGATTCGCACTTGCATAGAACGTTCGTTCTTTTTATTTCAAGCCATTTCTGTCTGGCTATTCATCAGGTCAAGCACCCCCTGCAGGGCTATGCGCGTCGCTTTCACGCGAATGGCATCACGGTCGCCGGAGAGATGACGGCAAACAGTTCGCACCGAATCGTTGGTCGCCCAAGCGAACCAGACTGTGCCGACCGGCTTCTGCGGCGTTCCCCCTGTCGGTCCGGCAATACCGCTCACGGCCAGCACCACTTGGGCACCGCTGTATTGCAAAGCACCCGCCGCCATTTCGCGCACCGTTGCTTCACTCACCGCCCCGTGATCTTCCAGGGTATCGGGCGACACACCCAGCATCTCTTCTTTTGAAATGTTGGAATAAGTAATGAAGCCACGATCAAACCAGGCAGAGCTACCCGACACCCGGGTGACAGCCTGCGCGATGCCGCCCCCCGTGCAAGACTCTGCCGTCGCCAGCATCACGCCGTGCGATTTGAGCACCTTGCCGACCTGCTTTGCCAATCGAAGACTCATAGCCCGCGCACCAAGTCGTTCTGAATATCCACGACCGCCTCCAGCCCGACCGCGATGCGGATCAGGCCATCGCTGATGCCCGCTGCCGCGCGTGCTTCCGGCGAAATACGCGCATGCGTAGTGGTCGCCGGATGCGTGATCGTGGTTTTGGTATCGCCCAGATTCGCGGTGATGGAAAGCATCCTGGTGCTGTCGATCACGCGCCAAGCCGCAGCTTTGCCGCCCTTCACCTCGAACGCCACGATACCGCCACCCGTTTTCTGCTGCTTCATCGCCAGCGCATGCTGCGGATGCGACGGCAGCCCTGGGTAAAACACGCGCGCCACGTTGGGCTGTTGCTCCAGCCATTGCGCCAGTTGCAGCGCATTCGCACTGTGCGCATCCATGCGTAGCTTGAGCGTCTCGATGCCTTTCAAAAACACCCACGCGTTAAAGGCGCTCATGGTCGGGCCGGTAGTGCGCAAGAAACCGTACACCGGCTCCATCAATTTTTTACTGCCCAACACCGCACCGCCCAGCACGCGACCTTGGCCGTCAATGTACTTGGTGGCGGAATGGATCACGATGTCCGCGCCCAAATCCAACGGGCGTTGCAGGATAGGCGTACAAAAACAGTTATCCACCGCCAGCAGCGCGCCGCAACCTTTCGCCACTGCGGCAATCGCCGCGATGTCGGAGATTTCGGTAAGCGGATTGGACGGCGTCTCCAGGAAAAATAATTTGGTATTGGGGCGCACCGCTGCCTGCCATGCGGCGACATCGGTGGCGGAAACGAAGGTCGTCTCCACGCCGAACTTTTTGAACACGTTGTTGAACATATTCACCGTCGAACCGAAGATGCTCTGCGACGCAACGACATGATCGCCCGCCTTCAACAAGCCCATACAAGTCGACAGAATGGCAGCCATGCCCGATGACGTCGCCACGCACTGCTCCGCACCTTCCATTGCCGCCAGACGCTCTTCAAACATGGTGACCGTGGGATTGGTAAAGCGCGCATAAATATTGCCCGGTTCTTCGCCGATAAAGCGCTTGGCCGCCTGCTCCGCACTATCGAAAGTAAAGCTGGAAGTGAGGAACATCGCCTCGCTGTGCTCGTGGAACTGGCTCTGTACCCTGCCCGCGCGCACCGCCAAAGTTTCCAGTTGGTAATTTTCTTCTGACATTTGCTATTCCCTTTCTAACGCTGCGCTCATCCACTGAGCGGTCTCTTTGCCATGCGCACTTTGCTGCAACTGCGCGATTATATTTTTACGATCCTGTACCGAGCGATTTTGGCTCAATTTAAACTTGCCTTCGATACGACTCAGGCCGATTTCAAAACCGACAATAGCGCCCAACATTCGCTCTTGCATTGCTTGAGTAAGCTCCAGCTTCCAAGGCGACGCGAATGCGCGTTCATTTTCATCCACCAGTTGATGCAAAGTTGCGCGCAACTCATCTTCCGATAAAATGCGCGCCTTGCCATAAGCATGCACTGCCGTAAAATTCCAAGTCGGCACCGACATCGGATTCGGCTCATACCAACTCGGCGACACGTAAGCATGTGCCCCCTGAAATATCACCAACACTTCCGCACCATCCGCAAAGTCGCGCCACTGTTCGTTGTTGCGCGCCATATGACCTAGCACTGCGCCATGCGTACCGATGCTGCTATCCAGCGACAGCGGCAAGTGACTCGCAAACGGCAGACCATCATGTTGAGTCACCAGCGTCGCAAAACTGTGTCGCCGCATAAACTCGTGCAGCGTCGGCAAATCGGTTTCGGCAAAGCTCTCTGGAATGTACATTTTGCATCCAATGAAAAAACCCGGAAAGCTTAGCGCTAAACCGGGTTTCCCCCGCTTTAGCTGAATTTATAATGCGCCCGCAAGCTGTTCCTCAAATCGGCGCAAGCAGAAAGTAACACTCCCCGCCGCGAGCCGTCAACTCACATTGACGTCGCGCTCATGGCCAGATCCAGCTCCATCTGATCTTCCTCTTCCACCTTGTTGGCTTTACCCGCACCACGTGCGGCTTCGATACGATTGAGGTATTCGGCAGTGATGTCGCCGGTGATGTACTCCCCGTCGAAGCAGGAACAATCGAAACGCGTAATCGCCGGATTCGACTTATGCACCGCCGCTTTCAGGTCGGCAAGGTCCTGATAGACGATGCGGTCGGCACTGATCTCGGCGCATATCTCCTCGTCCGTGCGTCCGGTGGCAATCAGCTCATGGCGCGAAGGCATGTCGATACCGTACACGTTGGGATATTTCACCGGAGGCGCGGCAGAAGCGAAATACACTTTGCGCGCGCCGGCGTCGCGCGCCATTTGCACGATCTCGCGGCTGGTCGTGCCGCGCACGATGGAGTCATCCACCAGCAGCACGTTCTTGCCTTTGAATTCCACGCTAATCGCATTAAGTTTCTGGCGCACGGATTTTTTGCGCATCGCCTGCCCCGGCATAATGAAAGTGCGGCCGATATAGCGGTTCTTCACAAAGCCTTCGCGGAACGAGATACCGAGACGATTGGCCAGTTGCAGTGCACTGGGGCGGCTGGAATCGGGAATCGGAATCACCACGTCAATATCGTGATCCGGCCAGACGCGCGCGATCTTGTCGGCCAGATATTCGCCCATGTTCAGACGGGTTTCGTACACCGAAATGCCGTCGATCAGAGAGTCGGGACGTGCCAGATACACATATTCAAAAATGCACGGATTCAGCACCGGATTCGCCGCGCATTGCTGGCTGTGGAAGTTGCCCTCGAAGTCGATGAACACCGCCTCGCCGGGTGCTATGTCGCGCATGAACTTGAAGCCCAGCGTATCCAGCGCCACAGACTCCGACGCCACCAGATATTCGACGCCATGCTCGGTCTGATTGCTGCCGATCACCAAAGGACGAATGCCATATGGGTCGCGGAAAGCCAGCAGCCCGTAGCCCGCGATCATCGACACCACCGCATAAGCACCGCGACAACGGCGATGCACGCCGGACACCGCCGCGAAGATCGCTTTGTTATCCAGACGCAATTGTTTGCACTCGACTTGCAGCTCGTGCGCCAGCACATTAAGTAGCACTTCGGAATCGGAATTGGTGTTGACGTGGCGCAGGTCGTCAAGGAACAACTCTTTTTGTAGCTGCGCGGTATTGGTCAGATTGCCGTTGTGTCCCAGCACGATACCGAACGGCGAGTTAACGTAGAACGGTTGCGCCTCGTTATGATCCACCGCCGAACCGGCAGTAGGGTAACGCACATGGGCGATGCCTGCATTGCCGGACAGTGCGCGCATATTGCGTGTGCGAAACACGTCGTGCGCGAGGCCGTTGCCTTTATGCAGATGGAAGGCATTGCCTTCAATCGTGGCGATGCCTGCCGCATCTTGTCCACGATGTTGCAACACTTGCAGCCCGTCATACAGCAGCTGGTTAACGGGGGTTTGCGCAACGACGCCTAAAATGCCACACATGATTTATCCCGAAATTCCGTATAGTTAATAAGTCACTTTTTTCGCCGCATCTTCCGGCAAAAAATCTTTGGTAAACAACGCTACTTTTTGCAACGATTGGCTCGACCAGGCATCGCGCCAGAAAGGTTGTTGCGGCAAACTCGTCAGCCCTGCCAGCAGCACCAGAACCAGAACCAGCAACACCCCGCGACACACACCGAATCCGGCGCCCATAATCCCGTCCATCCAACCCAGCCCGACGAATTTGACCAGCTTGGATAACGACCAAGCCACGATGCCGCACACGATCAGGGTAGCAATGAATAAACACCCGTATGCCACTGCCGTCTTCGCCGCATCCGACGCTACCGCATCCGGCACATATTGCGCCAGCCCGGGCGCAAACAAACGCGCCACGAAATACGCCGCCATCCAGCCGAACAACGACAACAGCTCATACACAAAACCGCGCCACCATCCCAGCCCGACCGACAATCCGACGATTGCCAAAATCACATAATCAAATGCCGTCATCGAACAAGCACATTAACCACCGAGGTTGACTACATTGGGATGCAAACCCTGCGATTCAAGTTTATGGCGCACCTTCTCGGCAGCTTCACGTGTAGGAAAGCCCCCCACGCGCACGCGCACATTATTGCCGACCTTCTCGGTATAGGCGTGAAGCCCCTGCTTGACCAATTTATCCTGCAAACTTTTGGCAGTAGCCGCGTTGGAGAACGCGCCGACCTGCACCACGAAACCGGTATGCGGCACGGCATGCGGACTGACGACCGGCTTGGCTTCAACTTTTGGCTTTACCTCAGTCTTTGGCTTGGCTTCGACTTTGGGTTTCAACTCAGGCTTTGTAACCACAGCCCTAGGCTCGACCGGAGCGGGCGCTATCTTTCCCGCTTGCACTTGTTGCGGAGCCACAGCCGCCACAACAGCGGCGCCTGCGGCTGTCGCTGTAACCACCGCAGGCGCAGAAACAGCCACAGGAACCGGGGCTTCCGCCACAGAGGAAGGCGCACTCACAGCCGATTCAGCCTGAAATATGCCGGCCTTATCTTTATCCGGAATACGCAATTCGATATCGTTCACCGAAGTAGCCGGAGGTTCGCCATCGAACACCATCGGCAGAATCACTACCACCGCCGTAGTCAATGCCACCGCACCGATCAAACGGCGCCGGGCTTGGCGCTTCAAGATGGACTCTTCGTCCGCAGTCAATTGTTGTTTTGCCATCGTGCGTTTTCGCGGGGGATCAGGCGCCGCACAGACCGCGTGCGCGCATCACTTCCGCTACCGTATAGAATGAACCGAGGGCGAGGATTCTATCATTTTCGCCCGCCCGTTTATAGGCATCATGCAAAGCCTCGGTAGCTGTGGGGAAGCGCAGCACCTCGCCCGCTTGTGCATCCTGCACCACCTGCCCCAGCTCATCCGCCGATGCCCCGCGTGGCGCGTCGATGCCCGCCACCAACCACACATCCACCTGCGCCTTCAGCGCGGAGATCACCCCCGCCATATCCTTGTCCTTGAGCATCGCGCACACCGCGTAAGTCTTGGGACAAGGCGGCAACGCGGCCAGATTCTGCGCCAATGAGCGCGCCGCATGCGGGTTATGCGCCACATCGAGGATCAACGCAGGTTTGCCCGGGACCATCTGAAAGCGCGCGAACAACGTCACCTCCACCAGCCCGCGCCGCACCGCCTCCATGCTCACCGGCAGCTTGTCTTTCAACCCATCCAGCACCGCCAGCACCGCACTCGCGTTGTTCAGTTGAAAAGCCCCGCGCAGAGAGGGGAACGGCAAAGCGCTGCGTCCACCGGCCTTGCCGCGAAAGTCCCATTGCCCCTGATGCGAAGCAAATCCAAACTCGCTGCCGATGCACCACAACTCCGCGCCGACCTTTTGCGCCTGAGCGCGTATCGCCTGCGGCATATCGCTGTCGCCGAACACCGCCACCTTGCCCGCGCGAAAAATGCCCGCCTTCTCGAACGCGATCTGCTCGCGCGTCACGCCCAGATAATCGACATGATCGATGTCGATACTGGTCACCACCGCGCAATCCGCATCGAACACGTTCACCGCATCCAGCCTGCCGCCCAGCCCTACTTCAAGGATAGCGACATCCACCTTGTGCTCAATAAAGCACTGCATCGCGGCCAGCGTGCCAAACTCGAAATACGTCAAAGAAATATCGCCGCGCACCTCTTCGATTTTTTCAAACGAAGCGCACAACTCCGCATCATTCGCCTGCTGTTTACCTATACGCACCCGCTCGTTGTACACCAGCAAATGTGGCGAGGTATAGCAACCGACTTTATATCCGGCAGCGTGCAAAATGGCTTCCAGCATCGCACACACCGACCCCTTGCCGTTGGTGCCGCCAACGATGATGACCGGAAAATCAGGTTGAAGATTAAGGCGCTGCTTGACTTGCGCCACGCGCTCCAGACCGAGCGCGATGGTTTTGGGATGCAGGGATTCGAGGTAGGTTAGCCAGTCGGCAAGCGTATTTGGCATTTCAGCGATTCAAGTATTACAACTGCACCCCGAACTTGCGCAACACCGGCAGCATTACCAAGTAACAAGCTGCGGTTGCCGCAATGGAAATGGCGAGACTCCACCAGAAATTTACGCCGTGTTTTATCAGCAGGGGTAAGAGCAAAAAGAGAAGCAGCGAGGGCAACACCAGCCAGAAGATTTGCCCGGAAAGTTCGGCAATGCGCGCAGGCTCCGCGCCCTCGAAATACATCCACATAAACGCCAGCAATGAAGTCAGCGGCAATGCGGCGAGCAGCGCGGCAAAACCGCTACTGCGCTTTGCGATTTCCGCTATCGCCACAATAACGAGCGCCGAAATCGCAACTTTTAGCGCGTAGTAAAACATCCCGATTAAGCCGCTTCGATCTCCGTCACTGCCGCCTGCCTAGTTAGCAAGGTGATCAACGTCGCCAATTGCTTACGCATCTCGCGTCGGTCCACGATCATGTCCACCGCACCATGCTCCAGCAAAAACTCCGCGCGCTGGAAGCCGTCCGGCAAAGTCTCGCGCACGGTCTGCTCGATCACGCGCGCACCGGCGAAACCGATCAGCGCACCGGGTTCGGCGATGACCACATCGCCCAGAAAAGCGAAACTGGCGGACACACCGCCCATGGTCGGGTCGGTCAGCACAGAAATGAAAGGCAGCTTTTCCATGCTCAACTGGGTCAGTGCAGCGCTGGTCTTGGCCATCTGCATCAGCGATAGCAAGCCTTCCTGCATACGCGCACCGCCACTGGCAGCAAAACAAATGAACGGACATTTCTGCTCCAGCGCGACTTGCACCCCGCGCACAAAACGCTCGCCCGCAACCGAGCCCATCGAGCCACCCATGAAAGCAAACTCGAAAGAGGCCACCACCACCGGCACGGCATGAATACTGCCTTGCATGACGATAACGGAATCGTCTTCGCCGGTTTTATTTTTGGCTTCAGTGAGACGGTCACTATATTTTTTCTGGTCTTTGAATTTCAGCGTGTCGATAGGCAACACTTCCGCACCGATCTCGAAACGGCCTTCGCTATCCAGCAGCCAGTCCAAACGGGTACGCGCGCCTATGCGGTGATGGTGGTTGCACTTGGGACAGACGCTGTG
>JBAZYW010000105.1:0-6703 GCA_041659125.1 Gallionellaceae bacterium
CGAACGCCGGAAAATCTCCGATAACGAGGACGATAATTTCAGCGTGCTCGACACCAAGGAAATCGCGCAGACCCTGTCCGGCGCAATCGGCACCATGACAGCACTACTGGGTGCGGTCGCCGCCGTAAGTTTGCTGGTGGGCGGCATCGGCATCATGAACATCATGCTGGTCTCGGTCACCGAACGCACCCGCGAGATCGGCATCCGGCTCGCCATCGGCGCACTGGAAGAAGAGGTGCTGATGCAATTCCTCACCGAGGCGGTCGCGCTGTCAGCCTTCGGCGGATTGATCGGCATCTTGCTGACCGCCCTCGCCTGCGTGGGACTTTCCAGCCTGTTGTCTCTGCCGTTCACATTCAGCCCGGGCGTAAATCTGCTGGCCTTCGGTTTCTCTGCGGCCATCGGCGTAATCTTCGGCTATGTACCGGCCAAGCGCGCTGCGCAACTTGACCCGATAGAGGCGCTACGACGCGAATAACTGTTGTGTGAACTTCCAAGCGCATCGTCCATATTTACTTAAATTTACGCTTGTTTAACTGCGCTTTACACCTTTGGCATTGAAAATAGCTCCAACCCGATGGTATCTGCATCGTGCAAAAAACACAGGAAGGCTATTTAATGAAGGCGATGAATAATTGCAGCAACATATCCGCAGCTCTATCAGCCCCGACAAGTCTTTTACTCAGATTGAGCGTGCGGCAGCGAGGAACAAAATTTCAAAAATTATTGTTAAGTGCGATGCTGATGCTCGTTAATTTGTATTTTTCAATATCGGCGCTTGCGGAAACCGAGTGCAAGCAAGCGATCCGCGATATATACGCGAGCAAATCCCCCGCAGTGGTGCAAATTTCCGCATTGACCATCAATCCATACCGCATGGATGATCGTGTTAATTTAGCTACCGGTTCCGGCTTCATCATCGACTCTAACGGATTGGTAATAACCAACTCGCACGTTGTGTTCGGCGCCCAGTCGTTGAGCATAACACTCAACGATGGCACGAAACTTCCCGCTAAATTGCTAGGTGCCGATCCCATATTGGATCTCGCGGTTCTCCATATTCCGGTGCCGAACAAAGGCAAGCTACCAATGCTGACTCTCGGCAACTCGGATGCCATACGACCAGGCGATGAGGTCGTCATCATTGGCAATCCAATGGGGCTTGATAGGACTATCACCAGTGGAATTATCAGCGCCATCAATCGAATTCTTCACAATCGGCCACGGATGCTCTCCCGCGCCGTGATCCAGACAGATGCGCCTATCAATCCCGGCAATTCCGGCGGGCCAATGCTCAACCGCTGCGGCGATGTGATTGGCATCACAAGCGCCATCCTGGGCAATGCACAAAACATCGGCTTTGCGATCCCGTCTAATCTTGCGGGAGCTGTCGTGGCCGAGCTCGTCGATAATGGCCGGTTAATACGGCCTTGGTTCGGCATTGACGGAAATTTGATTAATGCAGAGATGAAAGAAATATTCGCCCTGCCTCTTGCCGATGGATTTCTTGTGGAGGCGGTTGAACCGAACAGTCCAGCCGGATTGGCAGGTATTGCCGGAGGACGAATTCCGGTCAAGGTGGGATTCCAATCGCTGATCATGGGAGGGGACATCATCGTAGAAATCAACGATATCAAATTAAAGGATTTGGATAGTCTAATGCGCGGGTTTAACTTGATCCGTATAGGTGCTCAGCTACGCCTTAAAATCTCTCGTGACGGGAAAGTATTTACGAAAGAGCTTACGATCACCGAAAGACCTTTGCAGCCGGGTGACGTTCCAGAATCCTCACAATATTTTTCAGTGCAGAAAGAGCAGGAAAGCAGTGCTGGCAAGCCAGCCTTGCGCCCGTAGTGCTTTCAAGAAGCATCCGTTATTAATCGCTCTCCCTGTCTAGGATTCATGCCAGTAATATTCGGGCGTAGTGACACATTGTTTTTAATTTTGTCAGATAGCCAGATGTAAATTCTGCAAAATTCGAGTGATCAAATTGAGTGCTAAATCCGATCCTGAATGCGGGGTATTCCCAGCAATTTGGCATAGTGATTTCTGGTCGGGGAATCACTATATTAAAATAAAAATCAGGCGTAACTCGTTCATTGCCACCTGCATTTCATTGGTGATACACGGTGCGATACTTTTCGCTCCCTCTTCCCTGAAACTTGCAGCCCCCAGACACGCTGCCAAGTTACCCGCGAAAACAATAAATGTTCGCATTGCAGGATTACCAGCTAAAAATACTTCGCCGAAAGTATTTCTGAAGGCTATAAAACAAAATAAAACACCTGTTAAAGCAAAGCCAAAATTAAGAACTCCCAAACTAATCTCAGTGCCAAAAAGTTCAACTGTTATCCCGCAAAAATCCATTATCAATTCTTCTTCAAGCGCAATTAATAATGCTTCTTCGGATTTTATGTCGTTTATTAAAGCCAAACGACAACGAGCCCAAGAATTGGCGGATAGCAATACCAATGAAAGTTCGACTGCGAATTCACGCCCCCTCTCACCGGATGAACTAAGAGATGCAAATATCAAACGTAATTTACAAACACAAGGAACGCGGGGAATTTTCGAGGTCGTAAAGAAAAATATTAGGACAGCTCAATTCAGTTTCAAAGGCTGGAAAAATGATTACAGCATTCCGCACCTTGAAGTCATTGATGTTGAGACTGGCGCAAATGGCAATATCAACCTCTCCATTGTTAAGGAAATTATTGTAATTATTCGACGTGAATACAAGGGCGACTTTAACTGGGACTCTCACCGACTTAATCAAGTTATTGTTTTATCTGCGCGCATCGAGGACAACGCTGGACTGGAAGAGTTTCTAATGAAAGAATTTTTTTCGGCGGATGGCTTCTAGTCTGCGCAATGGCTATTTTTATTAAAAGATACCCACCACATCGCTACACGTCATTTGCTTTTACCGGGGTTACGTCTCAACTAGCGATTGCGGGCAGGGTAATCGTCACCATCAATCCGCCATCAGGGCGATTTTCTGCCACCACCCTACCTCCATGTGCCTGCACTACGCGCTGCATAATTGCCAGTCCCAAGCCATAGCCGTGAGAGCCGCTGCCAGTCTTACCGCGAAAAAAAGGATCAAAAATTGATTTCAATTCTGACGGCAAAACACCTGGCCCCTCATCGGCAACGCTGACAAGCCATTGCTTCGATGCGTCCCGTGTCACAGTAACTGCGATCCTTTTTCCTGCAGGCGAATGCAGAACGGCATTGCGCACAACGTTTTCCAGCGCACGGAAGAGCAGTTCATGATTGCCATTGATAGCGATATGCTCTGGCAAACTGATGTCCACGGCACATTGTTTTGACTCGGCTTCAAAACGGGCATCATGAGCGATGTGTTCAATAAGCTCTCGCATATCGACTGCTTCGTCCATGCGCCCCGCCATGCCGGAATCGAGACGCGCTAGCGTGAGCAACTCACCTACGAGCGTATCGATGCGCCCGGTGTCGCGTTCGATACGTGCGATAAATTCCACCGCCCGTTCCGGCTGCTGCTGCATCAGGTCGGTCGCGGCTTGCAGCCTGGCCAGCGGCGAGCGCAGTTCGTGCGAGACATCGTGCAGCAAGCGCCGTTGCGCTTCCATCAGGCTTTGCAAACGCGATGCCATGCGATCGAAGTCGTGTCCCAGATCGGCCAGCTCGTCTTTACGCCCATCCATCTCCATGCCGATACGCGTTTCCAGTTTCCCGTTCGCCACTGCATCAAAGGCCGTGCGCAGATTGCGGATAGGCCGTGCAAAGTACCAGGCAAGCAAAGCGGCAAAAATGAGGCTTACCACGCTCCCGGCGAAGATCGGCAACAAGGGCGGAAAGAGACCATCCTGTCGATGATGGGGAAGGAATATGTTGTTTGGCATTACCAGCGGGGGGGGCGGCGACATTTCGTAGCGTCCCTCCGCAGGCGAAAGCGATGGATGCTCAAATGGCTCGGTATACATGGGCGGAGCGAATATCTGCGACTGCTGCGGGCGCAGTGTCCAAATTGCCAAACCGACACCAAATGAAGTGACTATTTGCGCCAACCAGAAGATAAAGAAAAACTTCCAGAATAGTTTACCCATACCCTACTCCTTGATCAGCATGTAACCCTTACGGATCACGGTTTGTATGCAGGAGCGACCGTCCGGCAAGGTACCCAATTTCTGACGAATACTACTCAGGTGCACGTCGATGGAGCGGTCGAAACGCATCAATGGTCGGCCCAGTGCCAGCTTCGACAATTCGTCCTTGCTCACGATCTGTCCGGCATTGCGCGCCAGTACTTCAAGCAAGCTGAATTCGGTACTGGTTAAATCAACAACTTGCCCCGCCCACTCAACCTTGCGTTTTTCCGGCCAAATGCACAGCGCTCCGGCTTTAATCGCGCGCACTGTGTTTCCTCCTGCGTTGTCGATGCGCTTCAAAATCGCGCGAATACGCGCCGTCAGTTCTCTCGCGGTACAAGGCTTTGGCACGTAATCGTCCGCGCCGAGTTCCAGTCCTACGATGCGGTCAGTATCGTCGCCTCGTGCGGTGAGCATGATGACGGGCATCGTGCTCTCGCTGCGAATACGGCGCAGCACTTCAATGCCGCTGATGCCCGGCATCATCACATCGACCACCGCAATGGCATAACTCCCGCTTAATGCCTCGCGCACGCCAGTCTCGCCGTCATGCGCTATCACGACATCGAATCCTTCGCGACTCAGGTAGTCTCGGATCATTTCGACGAGTTCCACATCGTCATCAACCAGCAATATTTTTTCGTGCATATTTTCCCTTGCTCCAACGCTTTACACAGCACGCATATTATCCAAACAAAGGCTTTCATTGTAGATAGGGGCCGAGCATTTACCCGAATTTACTTCTCTTAAAGGTGCATTACACCCTTCACTCGCAGAATGCATTCCATCGGCGCTTCATGACTTCCGCGTCGATCAACCCAACTGGAGAATGATAATGAAAACGACTACCCGACACACTTCACATAATATTCTGGCTGGCATTGTGCTATCCGCATTGCCGCTGTTTGCCCACGCTCAGGATGTGCCGCCCCGCATGCCTCATGGCTGCGGCGACTTCAACATGCCTGCCATGCAGAACGGCGCACCGCCCCCAGCTGGCATGATGCACATGGGAATGCCGCTATCACCTTCGCCACTGGCCGATCTCGACCTGACCGAACTGCAACAGGAAAAAATATTCGAGTTGATGCACGCGCAAGCGCCCATCATTTTTGAAAAAGAAAAAATCGCGCGTAAAACAATGCATGATCTCCGACAGCTCACCCAATCTGAACGCTTCGATACCGCAAAAGCAAAATCACTGGCGGAAGCACATGGCAAAGCCATCGCCGAGCTGATCTATCTGCACACAGAAACTCAAGCGAAAATCTGGTCGCTTCTGGCCGAAGTACAACGCAAACAACTGGCAGAGCAGCATGATCAACATCCCGGTTTCCGCAGATAAATACCGGTAGAACAAATGGCTTGCGAATAGGCAAGCCATTTTTCTTTCTGTCACCCTTCCGATTCATTCTTTTTCCGCTACGGGTATAATTCGCACCACTGTTCAAACCGTAAGGAAAAATCGTGCCTCTCTCTACCCGCGTACAAGCCATCAAGCCCTCCCCCACTCTTGCCGTCACCGCCCGCGCGGCGAAGCTAAAAGCCGAAGGTAAAGACATCATCGGGCTGGGTGCAGGCGAGCCGGATTTCGATACGCCGCAGCACATCAAGGATGCCGCGATTGCGGCGATCAGCAAGGGCTTCACCAAGTACACCGCTGTGGGCGGCACGCCTTCGCTCAAGGCGGCGATCATCGCCAAATTCAAGCGCGACAACGGACTGGACTACACGGCCAAACAGATTCTGGTTTCCTGCGGCGGCAAGCAGAGCTTTTTCAATCTCGCGCTGGCGGTGATCAATCCCGGCGACGAGGTGATCGTGCCCGCGCCGTATTGGGTGTCGTATCCCGACATCGTGATCATCGCCGAAGGCAAGCCGGTGATCGTACAAGCTGGTATCGAGCAGGGCTTCAAACTGACGCCTGCGCAACTGCAAGCGGCGATCACGCCAAAAACCAAGATGGTGGTGATCAATAGCCCGAGCAATCCTTCCGGTGCGGTGTATACGCTGGAAGATTTAAAAGCGCTGGGCGAAGTGCTGCGCAAGCATCCGAACATCCTGATCGCGACCGACGATATGTACGAGCACATCGCGCTGACCGATGCGAAGTTCGTCAACATCCTCGACGCCTGCCCTGACTTGTATCCGCGCACGATGGTGCTGAACGGCGTGTCCAAGGCGTACGCGATGACTGGCTGGCGCATCGGCTATGCGGCGGGGCCGGAGAACATCATCACGGCGATGGAGAATGTGCAGTCGCAAAGCACCTCCAATCCGACTTCGATTTCACAAGTAGCCGCAGAGGCCGCGCTGAACGGCGACCAGGACTGCATCACGCCGATGCTCAAAGCCTTCCGCGAACGCCATGTGTTTGTGGTGAACGAACTGAACAAGGTTCCGGGATTGAGCTGCATCATGGCGGGCGGCGCATTCTACGCCTTTCCCGATGCGCGCAAGGCCATCGCCACCCTGCATAAGAAGGGAACCATCAAAGAGGCGACCGATATCGCGCTGTCCGAATATCTGCTGGTGGAAGCCGGTGTGGCGGTGGTTCCGGGTTCAGCGTTCGG
>JBAZYW010000105.1:6713-8118 GCA_041659125.1 Gallionellaceae bacterium
ATCGCAAAAGCCCTAAGTTAAAACATGACGACCGAGCATCAGGCGCTACTCGATGAGGTCATTGCAGCCATCGACAACGACTCGCTCGTGTTACCGACCTTGCCGGATGTGGCAATCAAAATACAGGATTTGATAGATGATCCGAACGTATCCGCCGACCAGATCGTGCAGGTACTTTCCAGCGATCCGCTTATTTCCGCCCAGCTTATCAAGACTGCCAATAGTGCCGTTTTTGCCGACAAGACCCAAGTCGAAAATGTGCGCGGAGCCGTCACCCGTCTGGGTTATCGCCAGCTGCGCAATCTGGTGATGACCATCACCATGAACAAAATGTTTTACGCCAAAAATCCGATCATCAACAAGTATATGAAAGCGGTTTGGCAGCATAGCCGCGAAGTGGCGGCGGTGAGTTACGTGCTTGCTATGCGTCAGCCGCATCTATCGCCGGATCAAGCCATGCTGGCCGGCTTGGTACACGACATCGGCGTATTGCCGCTGTGCCTGCATATCGAAAAGAACCATGCGCGGATCGAGGAAGACAAGCTGGAGGAATTGATTCGCAAGTGCGGCAACGCGATTGGAACCAAACTGCTGCAAAAATGGAACTTCCCGCAAGATTTGATCGGTGTAGTTGGCGAGCACGAGAATCTGCATCGCGACTCCGGCGACATGCCGCGTGCCGACTATACCGACATCATTTCCATTGCCAACCTGCAAGATGATCGCGCCCGTGCAAAAGTGATCGCCTGGGACAAGATCGCAGCGGTAAAGAGACTTGGGTTGAGCGAAGAGGAATGCCAGAATTTTGTCGAACTTTACGCGGAGCAAATCGCGTTGATGGAGGAGATACTGGGCATCGCCACCTCAAAAAAACCGCAAGTCGCAGGGCTGGTTTCCCCGCCCTCCTACCTGAAAAAGCAAGAACCCGCCTACTACCCCACAAGATTGAGCAACCCGACAGGGATCCTGTCTTCGTTGCTGTCGCTTCTTTCCTTCTGGAAGAAATAGCCTAACAATTCCCCTCACCCGCAAGCGGGCGAGTTTCATGTTATCGACCTGAGCGCAATACCGGCTCCGTCAAAGTGCCGGACAAAGCCAGCGACGAAGCCCCTGCACGCGCCTTCAGCTCAACCGAGAGGCGGCCCGATATTTTCCCGCCCCCGTTTACATCGAAAGAGCCGCTGGCATTTAATATCCCGGAAGAAAGTTTCAACTGCTGAAAATGCGGGCCGCGACCATTCACTTGGAAGACACCGGTCAGCTCGTCAAAGTTCGTGCGTCCGCCGGCTCCGTTCTGGCGATTTCCCCGCGCAGTCTCGACCATATCCATACCGTTGACGACGCCCTTCTTGACCACGAACGTGCCGTCCAGTTGCGGAGTATCGGCAAGCTTGCCCAGTTTGAG
>JBAZYW010000106.1:0-8083 GCA_041659125.1 Gallionellaceae bacterium
TTGAATTCGGTTTAAGTTTGCTTGCAGCGATGGCTTCGTCGGCGAATTGCTCGAACACGAGCATGGTGGTTTCGGCGTAGCCGTCGGCGACGAGGTTCCAGGGTTCGCTGGCGGAGAGCGGGTTGGTGTTCTGGCTCATGTTGAGTTATGCCGCCATCTTCAATTCAACTTTCTTTCCCGCTCTGGTCGCCAGCGTGATCAGCATGTCCAGACTGAATTTCTCGAACTTGCCGCGTATCAGGTCGGAGACGCGCGATTGCGAGATGCCGAGTACTTGTGCGGCTTCTGCCTGTGTCCATTCCATGTTGCGGATTTTGATGCGCAACTCCCCCATCAATTGAGAGCGCATGGTGAGAATGGCGGCTTCTTCCGGCGAGAAGCCGAGATCAAGAAATACGTTGCCGCAGGAGTCGGTGATTTTGAGTTTCTCTTTTTTCATTTTGCAATCTCCTTGAGTTGCTTGTAGCGAGTGGTCGCCAGCGCAATGTCTTCCTTGCGTGTCTGCTGTGTCTTCTTCTGGAAGGCATGCAGCACACCTGCTTGCAGGTTCTTGTACCCTTTAGGGTATATACCGCTTCGGCAAATTTCGCCACGTAGATGACGCGCCATTCGCCCAGCACATGGACGCGAATCTCATAAGCGCCTGCGCCCACATTCAGCATGGGCTTCCAATCCGAAGGCATCAGGCCAAGCTGGACTTGCCACAGTTCATTTCCTGCCAGCCCTTTGGCTTCTTTGGGAAATGCGGCCAGATCGTCTTCGCTGGAGCCGGTGAATTTGAGCGGCTTCATGAGTTCAATATATAAGTAGTTAGATAATGGCGCAAGCGGATTTTTTGGCTGCGTAGGCAACCTCGGCGAATTGCTCGAAGACGAGCATGGTGGTTTCGGCGTAGCCGTCGGCGACGAGGTTCCACGGTTCGCTGGCGGAAAGCGGGTTTTGGTTGTTGGCCTGCGGTTGAGACAAGTGCTTCCCCTTTTGCGAACAGTCGTGATGCTGGCTAATGCCCGTCGTTGCGGGTTCTTGTCTTGCGCCAGCTCCTGTTCTGGGGTTTCTGCCGTGAGCCTCGCGCCGTGCGTGCGGTGCGATGTGCTTGAGCAGATTTGCAAGTGGGGCGGACTGTATGCCACGCGAGGCGGTGGTGTCAACGAGACTAAAGGAGGTGCTCTTTATTTGTTCACTCGCTTACGTTTTGATCCCGGTGTGCCGCCACACATCTTCGATAACGGCATCCAGGCCGCTGTAAAGCACGTTCATCACTTCGTGGGCATGAAAGACTCGGTGGCGTCGTTGCTGGGTGGCGGGGCGCAGGATGCCGAGTGCTCCGGTATCGGTACGCAGGTTTTTTGCAGGACGGGATGAAGATCGGTTTTGCGCATTGGAAAGTATTAATTGCAATATTCTTATTAAGAGTTTCTACGCTAAACGCTTAATAACGTGACTGCAATTAAATCCTTCATGGCGCGGTGGTGGCAAAGGTCGCCGCTAACGTCTCAAAGTCCGCGCATGCAATGCGGCCGCAACGCCCGCTGCCCCGCCATCGCCTCACGCAGTTGCAGCAGCAGTTTCTCTTTGTCCTTGGGCAGATTCCCGGCAAGCGCCAGCGCATTGCTGGCATGGTTGGAGCGGAAGATGAGCGGCTGCGGCGGGTTGAGGCCGCTGATGAGTTTTTCCTGTTCCTGCAATATCGCGAGGTCGTCCGGTATCTCGAATGGCTCGCCGTATTTGCGTTGGAATTCTTCTGCGATGCTGTCGTCCAGAGTCAGTTGCAGGGTGGAGAGGTAGGTGACGGGCGCGCTGTTGAGCAGGGCGATGGTGCCGTCGATGTGTTCGTTGCTGTGCTGCGTACCGCCGAGACCCAAGATGACGGTGGAGGAGACTTTCATGCCGCTGGCGTGCGCCTTGTGTAGCACTTCGGCCATGCGTTTCTGTGTGGCACCCTTGGTGATCTTTTTCAGGATGAGGTCGGCGCCGGACTCGATACCGAAGTAGAGCAGGCTCAGTTTGTGTTCGCGCAGCAGGGCGAGTTCTTCGGCGCTCTTGCGCGCGATGTTGCCGGGCGTGGCATAGCAGGAAACGCGCGTCAGGCGCGGCAGCGCTGCCGCCAGTTCGCGCAGGATGGCGAGCAGGTGTTCCGTCGGCAGCGCCAGCGCGTCACCATCGGCGAGGAACACGCGCTGCGCATCCGGCCAATCTGCGGCGGCCTGACGGATGTCGGCGCACACGTCGGCCAGCGGGCGTTCGACATAGTGCTTGCTGCGATACATGGCGCAGAAGCTGCACTGGTTGAAGCTGCACCCCAGCGTGGCCTGGATGATGAGGTTGTCGCCTTCGGAGGGAGGGCGGAACAGGGGCATGTGATAGTGTAAGTGCATGGTGAATTGTAATGGTGGCTGTGCTTATGGTTCGACTGGCTCACCACGAGCGGATATGTTGTGCTTCTTCGATGTGAAATTAAGATAAGCCGCCATCAACCCGCCTACCAGCCAGATGCTAGCTATCGCGGCGAGCCAGAAG
Organism: Gallionellaceae bacterium; assembly: GCA_041659125.1. GTDB lineage: Bacteria > Pseudomonadota > Gammaproteobacteria > Burkholderiales > Gallionellaceae > PALSA-1006. The sequence goes on from JBAZYW010000106.1 coordinate 2,518, forward strand.
CCGGGTGCGCCGCGCGCTGCACCGAAGGTGTCGGTTAGCCCAAGGATGATGCCGCCGCCCAAGCCGGGTACCCATAGAGTGACGGCGTAGATCACCATCGGCACGACTGAATTTTTGTAGCCGCGCAGGGCATTGACGGTGATGCCTTGCAGCGCGTCGCCCAGATGGTAGAGACCGACCATCACGATTAGCGGGATTGCGACAGTTTGCACTTGAATGTCGGTGGTATAGAACGCGGCAATTAGCGGTGCGCCCAGCCAGAACGTAAGACTTATCAGCGCCGCAACCGACATGCCGAGGCGGATGCCTACCCAGCAGATGTGGCGGGCGCGTTCGGGGTGCCCGGCGCCGAGCGCCTGACCGGCCAGCACCGAGGTGGCGTTGCCCAGCGAGAGCGGGATCATGAATGCCAGTGCTGCGAGGTTGGTGGCGATCTGATGCGCGCCTGAAACGACGGGCCCCAGACGCGCGATGAACAGCGCCATGAAAGTGAACGCGGTCACGTCTGCGATGAAGGTCACGCTGATGGGAATGCCCAGTTTGAGGAATTTCTTTATGGCGGCGAAATCCGGCGCGGTGAAGCGGCGGCGCAATTCAAACTCTGCATACTGCGGGTTGCGCAGACACCAGCCCCAAGCGAGCGCGGCCATTAGCCAGGCATCCAGCGAAGTAGCCACCGCTGCGCCCGTCGCGCCCAGCGCGGGCAAGCCGAATAGCCCATACATGAAAAGCGCATTCAGTGGCACCTTGAGCGCTAGCGACAGCAGGTTGAAAAACATCACCGGACGCGGGCGGCCTGTGCCCATCGAGAGGCCAAAAAACAAACGCAAGGCGAAGGCGCCGGGCACACCCCAGGCTGATGCGGCCAGATAGGCGCGCACCTTGGTTTCTACTGCGGGCTGCAGGTCGGAGATTGCGATGAACGGTCCGGGGAAACGCAGCAGTAGAATCGCCACGAGCGCCAGTGCCAGCGAGATCCAGATGCCCTGATGAATCTCGCGACCAATGTCGGCACGCTGCCCTGCGCCATACAGGTGGGCGATGATGGGCGGTAGCGCCAGCAGTGCGCTGACCAGCGACAGCAGGATAGTGGCCAAGATCGCGGAGGCGATGCCGACTGAGGCTAGGTCGATGGCGGATAGTCGTCCGGCCATGGCTGTGTCGATGACGGCATTGCCCATGATCGCCAGCTGTGCGATGAGCACCGGCCAAGCGAGTTGCATGAGTTCGCGGGTTGATGAGGCGGGAGGCTGCATGTCGGTGCGGCGGGTTATGGAGATTGGTAGCGCAATATTACGCGATAATATACCGCATATTTTTTTACCGGGATTCATTGCTCAATCACTATGTGGCTACAAAAAGACATACGCCTGCAAGCGAAACCGCGCGGCTTTCATTTGATCACAGACGAGCTGTTGCGCGAACTACCGGAGCTGCACGATTTCAAGATCGGCATGATGAACGTTTTTATCTTGCACACCTCGGCCTCGCTGACGCTGAACGAGAACGCCGACCCGACTGTGCGGCAGGATTTCGAGAGCTGGTTCAACCGCGCCGTGCCGGAGGATGAGCCTTACTACCGTCATCAGGACGAAGGTTCGGACGATCTGCCCGCGCATATCAAATCCAGCCTGCTCGGCGCGAGCCTAAATATCCCGATCACGAATGGACGCCCAGCGCTGGGCACCTGGCAGGGCATCTACATGTGCGAACACCGCAACCACGGCGGCAGTCGGCGCATCGTGGTGACCGTTCAAGGTGAATAGGACGATGTCTGCAACGTTGCCCGATGCTTTGCTCTTCACCGCTCCCGGCTGCGTGCATTGCACTACGGTCAAGCGCGGGCTGGACGAGTTGGCGCGGGATGGGCTGGTCAGGAAGCTGACGGTGGTGGATGCCGCAGCGCATCCCGAGCAGGCGGCGCAATATGGCGTGCGCTCCACGCCTTGGCTGCGGCTGGGGGCGTTCACGCTCACCGGGGCGCACAGTCCTGCCGAGTTGCGCCAATGGGCCATGTGGGTGAGCAGCGCAGACGGTGCCGCGCGTTATGTCGAACATCTGCTCAAGCAGGGTGGCTACGCGCAGGCCAAGGCGTTCATCGCCGCAGATACGCAACGCCTCGTGCCCTTGCTCGCCATCGTGGCCGACCCCGCCGCCAGACTCGAAGTGCGCCTCGGCGTCAGCGCGCTGCTGGAAGCCTACGCGGGCAAGCCGGAGCTACAGGTGTTGTTGCCGCAACTGGCCGATCTCATTCGTCATGCCGACCATCGCGTGCGCGCCGATGCCTGCCATCTGCTCGGACTCAGCGGCAGTGCTGCCGCAAAAGATCATGTTGGAATCTGCCTTGACGATGTGAACGCAGAGGTGCGCGAGATCGCGGCAGAGGCGATGGAAGCGTTGGCAAAGGCGAAGTAGTAATTTGCGGTTTTTTGTCCGGCGATCAGGGCATCCCCGCCACATGCTTCTGCTCATTCAGTTTCGCCAGCTTGGCCTTCAATTCCGGCAGGATTGCCGCGACGGCTTTCTCTCCTTCGAGTACGGCTTTGTTGCGACCGCTCGCGTCGGTGGAGGGCAGGCCGGAGGTGACGGGGCGGATGACGATGTCGGCGCTGGATTGTTCGTGGCGGTTGATGGTCTGCCCGAAGATGGCAAAGGTTTGCCACATGATGTCGGTGATACCCGCCGTGCTGCGGTCTTGCGGGCGGTCTGATATGTCGACGGCGATGACGAAATCCGCACCCATGGCGCGGGCGACGCTGGACGGGACGGGCGCGACCAGACCACCGTCTATGTAATCCTGACCGTTGATGGTGACGGGCTCGAAAAATACCGGTACGGATGAGGACGCTCTTACGGCCATGCCGGTATTACCCGTGCGGAACACCACCATTTCACCGCTACGCAGATTGGTGGCGACGGTGGCAAAAGTTTTGTTGAGCTTTTCCATCGGGCGGTAGTTGACGTTTTTGTTGATGAAGTTTTGCAGTGCCTGGCCTTTGATGCAGCCGCGTTTATCCGAGATCATCGTTTCGGCGATGCAGCGGTACAGGCCCGAGCCGTCGAGCACTTGCTCTTCTTCCATGTTCATGGAGAGTTCCTGAATTTGAAAGCCGTTGAGTCCCGCCGCATAGAGTGCGCCGACGAATGAACCGGCGCTGGTGCCCACCACAATGTCGGCAGAGATGCCCTGCGCCTCAAGTGCTTTGATCACGCCTACATGGGCGAAACCGCGCGCCGCGCCGCCGCCCAGGGCGATTGCAATCTTTGCGCCCGGCCTCTCAACGGCAACCGGGGTTGGAAGTGGTTGCGGTGTGGGCGTAACTTGGGCGGTTGTGCAGGCTGTGGTGCCGAGTAGCAGGAGGATGGCGAGGGCATATTTTTTCATGGTTTTAATTTGCGGGTTGGGGTATCTCTGAACGGGGTAGGGTGAGTTTTTGAAAATCGTCGATATAGGATGATATCTTTTTGCTCAGGCGATTTTTCTGGTGAATTGTCAGCAGCCCGAATATCCGGGCAGTCATTTCATTCATGGCGCCTTCATAGGCTGCGATGGCTTGCTGTTGTTGCGGCGATCTGGAAGCTTCCGGCGCGTTGATCCATTGCCGGAATAATGCGGCGATTTTCTCTTCGCCAGCATTGCTGTTTAACAATAAAATCAAACTGGCCTGTTTGGTTTCCCGTTGTTCAATGTAAGACAGGGTGGCAAACGGGATGAGCACGCTCATCTCGCGGATTTTTTCTGCCTGTTCGTCGCTCAGGTCGCCAACCAGTTGTTCAACAAAATCGATGTGTCTTTCCGCGCGCTTGCTGAGATTGTCTTGCGCGCTGGCAAAGAGTGTTTTCTCTTTTTGTTTGCGGTTTTTGTTGGCCAGCGTGTTGCGCAGCTTTTCTATTTGTTGTTTGTCCAGTGTGCTCAACACGTGTGCTGCGGGCCGGATGAAAGGCTCCATCGTTTTTTTATACAGCCGGTTGCTTTCTGCTCTTGCACGCATGACTTCTCCGGCATTCAACGCTTCATTCCGGTTGATCAATGCATTTATATTTTGCAAGAAAACAATGTATTCGGGCAGTGCATTGTTGCGGTGCCAGCGCAGATAGTTATCGACCTCAATATGAATCAGATCTTTTTGCTGCACATTGAAAGAGGTGTAATCGGTGATCCAGTAGCGCAGTATCCAGTCGGCGTGATTGTAGCCAAGGGTGACCATGCTACAGCCGCTGCTGCCAAGTATGGCTAGCGTGAGAATGATGAGTGTTGATTTGCTGAATTTCATTTTTCGCCCGTCTTATTTTTCGCCATTATTTGGCCGGGGATTATTGCCCGCCAGTGTAATGAGCGTGATCTCGGGGGCGGCAAACAGGCGTATCGGAGGGCCCCAGGTGCCGGCTCCCCGGCTGACATACAGTTTGCGTCCATCGGCCAGCTCGGTGAGGCCGCTGTGTACGTGATAAGTCAGGCGCGTGAGATAGACGAACGGGAATATCTGTCCGCCATGGATGTGCCCGGAGAGTTGCAGGTCGAATGGCGTGGCGTTATCCACTACCGGCTGGTGTTTGAGCAGGACGATGAAGTCATGCGCGGTGACTGCGGCGAGCGCTTTGCGGGTATCCAGATTGACGGGCTGCCCGGTTGAAATCACGGTGTGGTCATCGACGCCTACCAGTACGATGCCGCCAGCTTTGGCCGATTCGCCGCGCAACACGGTAAAACCCGCGTTGTGCAAAAAGCGCAGGGAATGTTCCAGCCCTGCATAGTATTCGTGATTGCCGGTGACAGCGTAAGCGCCCAGCGGCGGTGAGTAGGTTTGGAAGTGCCGGGCCAGCGTGTCAAAGTCATCGCCTTGTCCATCGACGATATCACCCGTCGCCACGAGGATGTCAGGTTTGAGTTCGCGTAGTTTGCCGAGGATACGTTCGAGAAATTCATCTCCCTGCATGATGCCGAGGTGCAGGTCGGATATCTGCGCGATGGTGACGCGGCCCGAAGCGAGCTTTGGCGTGGTGATGGTTACTTCCTCAACCCGTATTTGCCGTGCTTCTAAAAATCCGTAACCCAGCAAGGCAAGTGCGAGCAGAGCCACGGTGCTGAACGTCTGCGTTTCGCTCAGGGGCCAATTGAAATGCAGCAGTGTGGTGAAGGTGTGGCTCAGGTCGAAGAGTAGGCCGATGCATAGAAACAGGAACAGATAGCCCATCCACGTATAGCTCAGCCATGCGGTGGGGACGGTGGCGCGGTGCCAGCTTTGTCTTTCCATGTACCAGACGATCAGCGGGGAGCTGGTCAGCACGATGCCCGCGAGTAGCAGCGCCAGCGCCAAGCCGGGCGAATGCGGAAATGCCATCCACGCCTTGCCGAGTGCATATGCGTGCATGGAAGCGTAAATCAATAAGGCCACGCTCAGAAAGGTCAGCATTGCCATGCTCCTCGGGGATGATGGTTAGCGTGAATATTATTATCCGGATAATATTGACAAATAGTTTTGTCCGGATAAAATGCGAGCAACCAATACTTCGTTGGAGCGGATACTACTATGAACATGAACCCTTCCCAATTATGCACTGCCTT
>JBAZYW010000107.1:0-8080 GCA_041659125.1 Gallionellaceae bacterium
GACGATGGCGCCGGGCGGAATCTTGAAGCTGAGGTTGTCGATCAGCAGGCGGTCGCCATAGGCTTTGCTCACGCCGTTGAACGCGATGACTTCGTTACCCAGACGTTCGCCGACGGGGATGAAGATTTCCTGCGTTTCGTTGCGCGCCTGATGTTCTTGCGAGTTCAGCTCTTCAAAGCGGGCAATACGCGCTTTGGATTTGGCCTGACGGCCTTTCGGATTTTGGCGTACCCATTCCAACTCTTGCTTCATCGCTTTGGAGTGCGCATCGAGTTGCTTCTGCTCTTGCTCCAAACGCGCGCCCTTTTGTTCCAGCCAGCTGGAGTAGTTGCCCTTCCACGGAATGCCGTGTCCGCGATCGAGTTCGAGAATCCATTCGGCGGCGTTGTCGAGGAAGTAGCGATCATGGGTGACGGCGACCACGGTGCCGGGGAAGCGCACGAGGAATTGTTCCAGCCATTCCACCGACTCGGCATCCAAGTGGTTGGTCGGCTCGTCCAGCAGCAGCATGTCGGGCTTTTCCAGCAGCAGCTTGCACAGCGCCACGCGGCGCTTTTCACCACCGGACAAATTCTTGATCACGGCATCCCATTCCGGCAGGCGCAGCGCATCGGCGGCGATTTCCATCTGGTGTTCTGCATCGCTGCCCGAAGCGGCGATGATGTTTTCCAGACGCGCTTGCTCGGCGGCGAGCGCATCGAAGTCGGCATCTTCTGCTGCATAGGCGGCATACACGTCATCCAGTAGCTTCTGCGCCTGCATCACTTCGCCCAGCGCAGATTCCACTTCCTGACGCACGGTGGCATCAGGATTCAGCTTCGGTTCCTGTTCCAGATAACCGATACGGATGTTGGGCAGGTGCTGCACTTCGCCGTCGAATTCTTTGTCCTGCTTCGCCATGATGCGCAGCACGGTGGATTTACCCGAACCGTTCAAACCCAGCAGGCCGATCTTGGCGCCGGGGAAGAAGCTGAGGGAAATGTCTTTGATGATTTGACGCTTGGGGGGGACGATCTTGCTCACGCGGAGCATGGACATCACATATTGACCTTGTGCCATTTTATTGCGCTTTCAGTGGGTAAAGATGCGTAAGTTTAACTCATTACCCGCCCGCACTACGACACCCTATGCACGATCCCGTCCATACGCCCTCAACTTGGGCCTCGAAGTCATTTACAATCGGAACCTAGATATTGCAATAGCAGGAGAATACGAATGAGTGAGATTGAAAATCAATGGGACGAAGTTGTTCAAATTGAACTTGAGTTGATGCGACACATGGTGGCGCTCGGCATCGATTGGCATAATGAAATGGCAATGCGACAGCTGGCAGCGGAATGCAAATCCTTCGGGCCTGCCAATGCCAAAGCGGCGTATGCATCCCACGACCAGCGGCTTATCACCAAAGCCGAATTATTCGGTTTGGCCTCGATAATGCTGCGCACGATGGAGAGCGCCGCCAATGACCAGCGCGACGTGCATGGCGGTGAAATCTGGAAGGCTTTCGGCAGGCATTTGTATAGCTGAAACGCTTGCGTTATTTCGCACTCTTGCTGCTCAGACTGATCACCAACACCCCTGCTAATACCAGCGCCGATCCCGCGATCTGCAACAGCGAGATGTGTTCCCCCAAAATCACATAAGCCATATAGATGGTGCTGACCGGGCCGATGGAGCCGATAAGCGAGGCGCTGCCCGAGCCGATGCGGCGTATGGCGAAGGACAATAAAAACACCGGCAACACGGTGGAGATGATCGCCATCGCAATGGAGAGCTCGTACACGCGCAACGGCAAGTCGAGCGCGCTCAGCGGACGCATCACGCCGAATTGCAACAGGCTGGCGGCACTCGCTACCACCATCGCATAGGCGGTAAAGCGCATCGTGCCGATGCGCGCGATGGCATGCCCCGCCCCCACCAGATAGATCGAGTAGGACAAGGTGCTGGCGAACACCAGCGCTGAACCCAGCACGACGCTGCCCTCGCTGACGCCCACGTCGTGCAGAAACACCAGCGCGATACCGGCATAACTCAAGGCCATCGCCGCGATGACTTTTCTGCCGATGGTGCGCTTGTAGAGCAAGGCCGCGAGAATCACCGTCATGGTCGGATAGAGGAACAGGATCAAGCGTTCCAACCCGGCGGAGATGTATTGCAGCCCGAGAAAATCGAGGAAGCTGGAACAGTAGTAGCCGATCAAACCCAAGCCCAGCACCAGCCAGCGGTCATGCGTATCGAGCGGCACGGCATGACGCCGCCGCACCCACAGCGCCACGCCGATGAAGAACGGCACCGCGAACGCCATGCGCAACGCCAGCAGAGTTATCGCATCCACGTTGTCGAGATACGCCAGTTTGACCAGAATGGCCTTTGCCGAAAAGCCGACCGCCGCGAGCAGCGCAAAGATGACGCCGAGAAACACATCCCGGTTGATGGGTAAATTTTTTGTCATAGCGTGAGCGTGGACGCTTCGGCTCTGACGCTCAACCAGAGCTGCTTGCCCGTCGCATCGAGATAGGTCAGGTAAGCGCGCAAGTCGAACTCCAGTTGGTGGTAGTCGGGTTCCATATGCAGACACAGTTGATAAAAGGCTTTGTTGTGTTCGCGCTCTTTGAGATGGGCGAGTTCATGCACCACGATCATGCGCAGGAATTCGGGCGGCATATCTTTGAACATGGTCGCGACGCGAATCTCGCGCTTGCTCTTGAGCTTTGCCCCCTGCACGCGCGAGATGGTGGTGTGCATGCCCAGCGCGTTCTGGATGACATGCAGCTTGCTGTCGAACGCCACCTTGCTCAGTGAGCCTGCGTTGCCCAGATATTCCCCCTTGGCTTCCAGCACGTAGTCGTACAGCGCTTTGTCGGTGCGCACGCTGTGCGCCAACGGATATTTCTGCCGCAGCAGATCGGCCAATTTGCCTTGTTCGATCAGCTGCCGCACTTGCGCTGCCAGAGCCGCAGGGTAAGCGGCAAGATAATTCGGCGGCGGTTTCGGATGCATAGCGGCAGATAAAAGTATGGCTGGGGACGGGATTTTACCGCGTGCTGCTCGCAGTGCCAGCGCTAGTTATGCAGATGCGGCAAGCAAAACTGATTTGCGGCACGATAGAAGGATGCCGCATAATGAGCGCGTTAAACATATGGGCTGCCTGACTGCGGGGCGACCATATTCAGGGAGAAACCGATGGTATCAAAATGGATGAAAGCGGGAGTGTTGCTTGTTGTCATTGCGGAGCTAGCCGCATGCGCACCAAAAAAACGCCTTAAGACTCCGACTGTTGTGAGTCACAAGCGCAGGGCCAGTGACACAGTGCTGCTGGCGCAGGTCTTTCCCGAAATTCCGACAGAAAAACTGGTGCTGAAACCGGCGACCTTCCCGAACGGGGTCTATGTTTGCGCAATCGAAAATCTGTCCAAACCGTGCCTGCCGAAACTGAGCGCACTGGTGGCAGACAAGGTGGCGCAAAGAGGCATTGTGATCGCAACGGATCAAAGTCAGGCGGATGCGACGCTGTATTTTGAAACCTGGTTCGACACTTTTTCAAGTTTTTCGGACATCAACAAAAGCATCACGAGCAACCCGACAGTGATGGGCAAAGACTTCGCCGCCAAGATGGAACAGAGCTTGGAAACCGGAAATCTGCCTGACGTCCACAAAAAAATCAGGGACGCGTCCGACCCTTTCGCTTCGGTAAGGATCAACACCAACGATGATCAAAAATTTATCTACGCCGCCTTTACCGCAGTCGAGATGAGCACTGCGGTCGACTATCCCGGGGAGGGTGAGAAGCATGTGGGTGCGAGCAAAAACCCCTGGGTAGTAGCAGGCTCAAGCAAAAGAACCTGGATGAAAGCGAAGTGGGCTCCGCCAACGCGTACGCTGATCGGCAATTACAACGGCGAAAAACCCACCGAAAAAGCGGCCGCCCCTATGCTTCAAGAGGCTATCGAGTTGTTGCTGGAGCGAGTCGAGCAAGCAGCCAAAAAGAGGTAATGGCTCGCACCTGCAATATCGGTTCAAAACCGGTGATGGCGAGCCACTATCTCTGATGCGCCCCAAAATACACCTTTTAACAAGTTAGCCTGCAAGATTGGAAATTAACCGATGTTCGAAGTAATCGTTTTAGCAGTAGCACTCAGCATGGACGCCTTTGCCGTTGCCATTGGACTTGGCTCCAAAGGCAACACCCGAGGATTGGGATTGAAGGCCGGCGTTTTCTTCGGCACGTTTCAGGCGCTGATGCCCTTTCTGGGTTATCTGGGCGGCAAAGGCGTATTAGGCTGGGTCGAGGCCTATGCCCACTGGATCGCCTTTGGATTGCTGGCTCTGATCGGCGCCAAGATGATCTACGAAGGCCTGCACGAAGGCATAGAAGAAGACATCGCGACTGTCACCAACAAAATGATGTTGCTGCTAGCTATCGCAACCAGCATCGATGCCATGGCAGCCGGTTTCAGCCTGACGCTGCTGGACATCAATGCCTACCTTGCCTGTCTCATTATCGGAGTGACGACTTTCGCATTCAGCTGGGCGGGCGTCCAGATCGGCAAAAGCAGCGGCACCTGGCTTGAAAGCAAAGCAGAGATTTTCGGCGGAACGGTGTTGATCCTGATCGGGATCAAGCTCCTCGTCTTTTAATGAAGTGCCGGGTTAAGCGCCAAAAGCAGACCGATTATTTTCTTGTGGCCACACGGTCTTTCAAGCTCTCGAATCATAAAACCGTATCAGATTCCGTCCGGCCGATTTGGCCTGATACATCGCCAGATCAGCCCATTTGATAAGATTGTTCGATGTGGCGTCGTGATTTCTAAACAGCACCACCCCGATACTTGACGTGCAGTGATGTTCCACTATGTTTTTCACGCTCTCATCCGGATGAGGCGGAATGGTCAGCGAATATGGCTCAGCCAAAATGATGCGGATCTTTTCCGCAATAATTGCGGCTTGAGCCGTGGATGCGGACATATCTGCATCCAGCTCTCTGAGCACCACAACAAACTCATCTCCGCCGAAGCGCGCGACAGTGTCCACCTCGCGTACGCAACTGTTGATGCGGCGGGCAACTTCCTGCAACAGCAGATCGCCCACTTCATGCCCGTGCACATCATTGAGCGGCTTGAAGTTATCCAAGTCCATAAACATCAACGCGCCATAGCGCCCGCTGCGTTTGCTGGCAGCCATGGTCTGATCCAGCCGGTCATTTAGCAGACGCCGGTTGGGCAGTCGCGTCAACGCATCGAAAAATGCCAAATTGTAGATTTGAGCCTCAGCTTGCTTGCGCTCGCTGATGTCTTGTTTGACGGCGATGAAGTGCGTGATCTCGTCGCTATCGAGACGCACCGGCGTGATCGTCATTTCTTCCGGATAAAACGTTCCGTCCTTGCGCTTGTTGATGATCTCGCCATGCCACACGCGCCCGTCGAGCAATGTTCCCCATAGCTCCGCGTAAAACTCCTGACTTTGTTCGCCGGACTTGACCAGGTCGCGCATGTGGCTGCCCACGGTTTCTTCGAGCGTATAGCCCGACAGCTCGGAAAAAGCCGGGTTGGCCCACTGGATCACAGCCTGTCTGTCCGCGATGATGATCGCGTTGGCCGACGCCGCCAATGCCGCGTCGTGCAGCATGAACAGGCTGCGTTGCTGGCTGAGCCTGAATAGCTCGTTGCGTTGCACCTGAATGGTTTCATGCAGGAAGTGAACATAGCTTCCCTGCAGCGTCTTGACCAGATCATGGCGTGTCAGCAGACCGAGCAACTTGTCGTTCTCGGTAACCACGAGGTGACGAATTTTGTGTCGCGCCATGAGCTTGATCGCATCGGGCAACGTCATGCCGGGAGGGGCGGTAATCAACGGGGTACGCACTACGCTGCTGACAGGTATGTCACCTACATCGTCGATGACCGGAGCCAAACGCACGACATCGCGTTCGGTCAATATTCCATAGGGAATATGCTCGCGCACGACCACGACACAGCTGTAGCGATTGCGGCTCATCAGGCCGATCGCATCAGCAACGGGGGCTTCGACATCGACGGTCACAATGTTGCGCGACATGACTTTTTCCGCGCTCTTGAATTCGGACAAATCGCCGACATCGAGCCGTTGCAGGAAGTCGCCTTCGGTGACGATTCCTTGCAGACGTCCTTCTCCATCCACCACGACCAGATGGCGAAAGCCGCGCTCTTGCAGCAAGCGGTAGGCTTCGCGAAAATCGATGTCGGCAGAGGACGAAAACGGCGGAGTGCTCATCACCTCGGCCATTTTGAGCTTACCCAGCCCGCGGCGTTCGGCCAGCAAACGTACCGCATCGCGCTCGGTGAATATCCCCAGAGGGCGGCGTTCGGCATCGACCGCGACCACGCAACTGATTTTCAACGCGGCCATTTCCGCCAGCACGTCCGCGATGATGGCATCCGGCGAGGTTGTCTTCACGGAGGGGGTCAGAATTTCGCTGAGCAGAACTTTTTTCATGATGCGATGGAAACAGCCGAGAAGTGATAAGAATACTATAAAACGGGGCCGGCTTATTCCTAAACCGGCCCATCCAAGACGATTGAAGCTATTTAACCTGATGCGTTATTTCAGACCCAGCACATCCTGCATGTCGTACATGCCCGCCGGATTGGCTTGAAGGAAGCGTGCGGCGCGCAGCGCCCCGAGCGCAAAGGTGGCACGGCTGCTGGCTTTATGGGTGATCTCGATGCGTTCGCCGGTGCCGGCGAACAGGACGGTGTGGTCGCCCACGATGTCGCCGCCTCGGCCGGTGGCGAAACCGATGGTGGACGGATCGCGTTCGCCGGTGACGCCTTCGCGCCCGTACACGGCACACTTGTCCAGATCGCGGCCCAAGGTGCGCGCCACGACCTCGCCCATGCCCAGCGCGGTGCCGGAAGGCGCATCGACTTTATGGCGGTGATGCGCTTCGATGATCTCGATGTCGTAGCCGTGGCTCAACACTTTGGCGGCAGTCTCCAGCAACTTGAAAGTCAGATTCACGCCCACGCTCATATTGGGCGCAAACATGACGCCGATTTTTTGCGCGGCAGCACCGAGCAGCGCTTTCTGCTGCGCATTGAATCCGGTCGTGCCGACGACGATGTTCACGCCGAGTTGTTGGCATACCTCAAGGTGTTGCAAGGTGCCTTCGGGACGGGTGAAGTCGATCAACACATCCGCGCCGCGCAACGCCGCCTGCACATCCGCGCCGACCTTCACGCCGCGCGTGCCGCCTAATTCGCTCGCGTCTTTACCCAGCGCAGCACTGGCTGTGTGATCGAGTGCGGCATGCAACACCAAGTCGTCGGACTGTGCCACGCATTCCAGCAGAGTCTTGCCCATGCGCCCCGAACATCCCGCGATCACTACTTTTATTTTGCTCATGGCGTGTCCTATTTGGCCGGTGCAGCATTTTCGATACGCTGCAAATTGTCGTTTTCAAAATAGAGCGTCATGCGCTTTTCCTCAATCAACTTGCCCTCCTGCTCGAAACGATAGATGTAGTCCCAGCGGTTCGCATGAAACGGATCGTTGATCAGCGGAGTGCCGAGTGCGGCTTTAACCTGCATCTGCGTCATGCCCACTTTCACACGGGCCAGCATCTCCGGCGAGATCAAATTGCCCTGCCGGATCTCGACCTTATGCGGTGCGAGCCAACTGCACGAAGCCAGCAACAACGAAACAAAAATTAGACTGATACGCATGAAATTTAAACCCTCGATAATCCAGCTTCTTTAAAACGGCGCGCATGATACCTCAAGCCGCCACACCCAGCATTTCCGCCGCATGCGTGCGCGTGGTATCGGTGATGGTCACCCCGCCCAGCATGCGTGCGATCTCTTCGATGCGCTCGTCCGGCGCGAGCACCCGGATACTACTCAGGGTCGTGCCGTTTTGCGCGCCCTCGCTCACCTGCCATTGTGCATCGGCCTGCGCCGCCACCTGCGGCAGATGCGTGACGCACATCACCTGATGACGCTTGCCCAACTGCTTGAGCAACGCGCCGACGATCTCCGCCACGCGCCCGCCGATGCCGCTGTCCACTTCGTCGAAGATCAGCGCCGGCACGGTCGCGGCACGGCTT
>JBAZYW010000108.1:0-8049 GCA_041659125.1 Gallionellaceae bacterium
CACTACTTGGCACGCCGACGTGAGTTTGAGGCACACATGCTATACGAGGGAGATGAGCTTGACCTGCTTGCGTTCTATTTGGACAACGGCTTCAACATAGGCGATGCCGAGTATTCGGGTGAGCTTGCGATCAATATGAGTATGAAATCAAAGGAGCTCGATCCATACTTTATTGGAATGAGCGAGGGTAAGGAAATCCAGAAACCCGAAGTAGGTATGACAAGGTGGTGGAAGGACATCCTCGATGCAATCTCTAATAAAATGACCGATGGATGGGTTGAAACGGGATTCATTCTTCTAAACTCGACCAAGGTGGATCAGGAGCAATTTGAGGCGAAGTTTAAAGAAATGATGTTGGTGATAAAGCAAGGCAAGGCCGACAAGGCACACAACTGGGTACTTTTCAGTTCGGGACCCCAAAGAAGGCGATACCTGATTGCTGGTTATCCCTACACTACTGCTGACAAGGACATACGAAACGACGTAATAGGTGAAATCTTGTCTGATGAAAACATCGGCACAGCGCGCGGCTGTGCAGTTATTGGCGTTCAACTTGATAGACTTGATTATCCATACACTGTGTTCGCTCGTCGGGCTTCTACTAATCTTTTCGACACCCTCACCCTTAATTAGTTATGGATGACTGAAACTGGGTCAAAAGCGGAAGTAACGCCCCCCAGTTCTAAATGACTGCTTCGGCCGAGCAAGAGACAGGCGGGTCATCGGCCTATCCGGTCAGTCAGTGTAAGAATTTGAATGTCCGAAGTTGGTCCAACACTTGCCGTTGAAAAATTCTGGAAACTTGTCGAGTCCGAAAATCACTGGAGGTGTCATTCAAACTGCTGCGGATACTAGGTAGGTGTCACTTCGACGGTGACACGGCTAATGTTGTAGAGCAGAACATCCCCTCCGACAGCCTTCGCGGGATCAAACAGTGCGAGATTCATCCCGGTGCTTACTGAGCTGCGATAGACGACGCCATCCTTGCCAATTTTCTTAATGAACTCGCACAGATATTGACTGGGAATATAGTCGATGGCTGCACTTCTAGGCAGGACGGGACGAGTAAGCTCCTCACCCAACCGCTCCAAGAAGGTGATGTCGGCTCTTAACTGGCCGATCGCACTGGCATCCGCAAGTAGGAAGGGCGAAACCAACTTGCGAGGATTGCGTAGGTCTACCGCCTTCAAGGGGGGCGACAGCGTGAAATCTGCTACACACGCCACCTCACCAGTGTGTGGACGCACCTCGGCGGCGGCAGTTTCTGGGAGTGAGCCGAGATAGAGGTAGGGGATACCTGTCGGGTTAGCGCGACCATAGGTTGCAAGTCGCTTCGGTGGGGCTCCCATCTGATCAATTGGGTAAGGTGTAGCGTCCGTCATTATGCGAGCCCGGTACCAGCGATCCGGCATATCGTCTGCCGGCAAATGGTCGAGTAATTCTGCCAACCGATCCGTATCAAGTCTCACATCGAGAAAGTAGCGATTTTCCCACATGAGCTCGTCTCGCAGCGTCTCCCAGCGGATCAGCCCCTCGCTCTTATATGTCGCTGAGGGCGCAAAAGTCCTCCGAACAATATCGCCGTCGTCCAGAATTTCGCTGAGCAACTCCTTTGCATGTGCGACGTCCATGTGCGGGTGCGAAAAGAGTTGCCAATCCTCTTTCATCCATTCAACAAGAGACTTGCCGTTAGGGTCTGGCTCATAGATGCTGATCAGCATTTCAAACACGTCAGCGAGTTTTCTAGGCTCGACTAAGACGACATCAGTAGTGCCACAGAATCCACAGACTCCTCGAACTGAACTTAGTGAAGGGATGATGTCTTTGCGTAAACCGCGATCACCAAAACACTCGGGGCAACAATGCATGGACATGGGCGCTACTCAGGCGAAAAAGTCTGCCAGCGTTTCGATATGATGTTTCATCGAAAGTTTTTTTACAGAGCCAAGTCCTGGAAAATTGCCATTGGCATGAATGCGACGGAATTCCTTAATGGCTTCGCCTTCGAATAGCTTGGAATCGCCAGAGTCGAGCTTGTCGATAAGCTTCTGAAGTGCTTGACCGAATTTTCCTGCCGGATCAGTAGGCGTGTCTTGGGTGGTTGAGACGAAGTGATTAATAAACATCACATCGTCCTTGTCATGATCGATGAAAGTCAAATGGATTGCGACAGCATAAGCAGGCCCCCCACCCTCGATGAAATCGTCACCTACAATCAAGAAATCTCCGAAACCGTCCATGTCTTCCTCTTCGTAAGTGACATGGAGCTCAGAGAAGACTTCGACTGGCATATAGTCAGCATTCCGCTGTTGCTTTTTAAATCCGTCACGCAAGAGGATGCGCCGACTGCCTTTGAAATGTTTTCTATAAATCTTTTCACAATGCTTCTCGAAAAAGATATGCTGCGTATCCTTAACGCCAGCACCAAGTTTGACTGCCAGCGATTTTGCTTCGATAAAGCCTGCATGAACGAAGACAGGATCATGGTCCTTATGCAAATTGAAGCAATCAATTGCTGCATCAACCCCCATTCCCTTTTTAAGCAAGATACCGGCTGAAATATTCTTGTTAGCGAGGAATTCATCCTTGAGTAGCGCAGTTATTTCTGCACCATCTTCAGCATGGTCGCCATGATATGGGTTGACGATAACGACTGCTTTTCCATTTGCAGCACAGATCGCTTCCAGCGCTCGGTTGAGACCGCTTAATGCCTCCTTCACTGGCTCGATTATTGGCACGAATCCAGATTTCGCCAGCAGTTCTGCTGTCTCTCGGATTGTGATTAGCTCGAACTGCTTACCTCGAAAATAAGGATGATACATATCGTTTTCACACCCAGGTCATCGCTTCATCAAGCGGAGTGCGCACCGCCTTTAGCAAACGTTCATGATCCACCTGCCGCACTTGGATCGAAAGGGCCGCTGGTTGTAGCGATGTCGGCAATTGATCAACCAAAGTGCTAAGCGGCGCAAGGCTACGCGTGTGCTTCAACGTCTTAACCATCTGATGTTGCACTAGCGCTGGCTCAAGTTGTTCGAAGCACTTCCGCATTGCGCTATATCGCATTGTGTTAGGCACCTTTGGGATTGGTATGTTTAGATCTTTCAATATTTCACGCGCCTCCGCTAATCGTAACGAGTCGAAGATTGTTGCCGGACATACCAAGTCAGATCGGTCTGTAGCCTCGCGCACCGTATGAATTCGATTCCATCGCACAAGACTCAATACCCCAACGTAATTTGGCGTGCTATTAACGATCTCTTGAATATGCCCCTCACCTGCGACCACGTATATCTTTGGGAACACTTTTCGGTAGTTCTCAATCTGGTTGGTCAAGCGTGTCAAGGAGTCTCGATCAGATTTGATTTCGTAGACGGTTGCCGTACCATTCAAAATGGCAAGGTCGGCTTTACATGATCCCGCGCGAAACTCAGTCAGTATGCTGGCAGTGTTTAGAGAATGACGGCCTAACAGGATGTTATGCGTTAGGGCGGCGCGATATACATATTCGTCGCGGGAACCAGGTTTTCTCAGAACTTCGAATGCAGCTTCGAAAACATCACTCACGGTTCCGTTGATTAGTTGTTGGCTCGAAAGACCTGTCTGCGCAAATAGGCGGGTGAATAAAGGCGAACGCCCCTTCCTCGCCATTTCGCGAAATACGCCCGACGAAAATAGGCGAGACAATGCGGAAAGTTGAGTTGTATTTTGCACCATTACCCTAATTTACATGCTAAATCGCACAGAAGATTACCGTTTATTGTAGCGCCACGCCACTATAACAAGCAAAAGGGGCCGCATCGCAATACTATTTCAATGACAACTTGCGAACTGAAAGCAGACCTGCGGTGTCTTTCAATAAATAGTCTGCCATGGCCGAACTGCTGTCCTGGCAGGTCCTCGGCCAAGCTGACCTTGGTCCTCCGACCAGCATCAGGCGGAAATGTGCCGCTTACTCGTCGTTGAGCCCCTAATGGTGGACAATGGCTGCTTCCGTGAGCCACTTAGGAC
This sequence comes from Gallionellaceae bacterium, assembly GCA_041659125.1. GTDB lineage: Bacteria > Pseudomonadota > Gammaproteobacteria > Burkholderiales > Gallionellaceae > PALSA-1006. Next base: position 4,012 of record JBAZYW010000108.1, read on the forward strand.
GGCACCCGACCCTGACGAGACATTCATCGTCTTCTTATCCATTATCAACCCAGAGCGAAAATGGAGCATGCGATACCATATGCATTGAGGCCGCTGGCCGAGAAACCCGCTAACCAAAGACCCGGCGGGCTTCTCGCTTTTCGGTCTTGCCATTTTCGAAGACATAAGGATTGACGAAGGCGTCAACAACCACCCCACCCTTCCTTTTCAGTTCAAGAACGCAGAATCCCCTCGGCGATGGGGAGATTCGCGTGGTTGGAATCTGCACCATCCATAAGGGCTCCTTGTCGAACGGCGTGTCATTCAGCGAGCGGGCGCTATACGCGTGGTAGTGTCCGTAGAGCCACAACTTGATCTTGTGCATCGAAAAACAGTCGCGCCCTACAGTTAACCAGTTATCCACCCCTTTTTCATTAGTTGTTCCGTTGGGGGGCAGACCATGGTGAGACACGGCAATGCTGAAGATGGAGTCCGGCATATCCTCGGCAAGACTTCGATTAATCGCCCGTGTATCGCGCTCACTCAAGCGAGCACAACTCGGCGATTCCGCATCCAGTTCGGCGACGGTATTCAGGGCAAAAAAACGAATGCCACAATGGACATAGCGTCGGTCGACCCAAGACATCGAACTCGAATTCTGCCATTCGCGCTGCCGCGTCAGGCGATGAGCAAAACGCCGAAAGGGTTCGAGTGCATATTCCCTGTGCGATGGATAGGGAACATTTTCATCGTTAACCAGAATTGATTTATCAGGCGTGAACTCTTTAGTACTTGGGTTGAAACAACGATTATCTGCCGCAGAGAACCGCAGATTCACGTCGTGATTACCGGGCACGATGATTAACCGGTCACGCATACGGTCAATATTGTTTTTTCCCCAAAGCGGTACCATGAGGTCGTGTACCAAACGCTCTTCGGCAAGCGCAAACTGATCGGGGCGGCCTGTATATGAGATATCGCCGGCCAGAACGATCAAATCAGGTACTGGATCGCCACCGGGTTTCTGTGAATTTGTCTTCAGCGTCTTGGCAATCCAGTTCTCGGCAAATGTTGCTTTCGGATCGGTCTGCGGATCACCAAACTGGGGGTCTGCGAGCAGCAAGATCCGAATGGTGTCGTCAGGAGCAGGACGAAAACCACTACGCCCGTGCCACCGTGTGAGTTCCGAGAAGAGCTTCATCTGAAGGGCATCCAGCCTCGCCCCCGCCAACTTGTCATCGCCACAAGCAGCTTCAAACTCGCTCCAAGCGAGATACTGGATCACCGAAGCTGAGGATTCGCCTGCTTGCTTGAGCACGTCCAAGATCCGGGGCTCCCCCCAGAGCTGACTGATAAGGAACACCGGCGCGGGGCGTGGGGCCGACTGGATCGCATCCTTCAACAGATCGGCAGCATTACTTCCATTCCAATCGCCATGATCCAGGAAAACATCCAGTAGGTAGCCGTCCACCGGCGTTTCTCTGTGCTTTTCAAAATCACTTCGCGTCCAAATGAAGATCGGATCGAACTTCTCTTGCGAAAGAACTTTTTCGTAGTGCTCTTTCCGGGCTGGCCGGTCGTCGATAACCATCACTTTGAATGTCACGTTGCCCTCTCCTTTAAGCACTCAAGTATGCAGCGTAGGGGATGCTCACTCGCAAAGCCACCACATTTCCATTGATCTGCATGGGAGATACCGTGCCGCCAATTTCAGCGATCTGATACCAACGATGCTTTTTGAGAGCCGCCCCAAGGCACTTTGCATCGAGACTACAAGCATTAGCCAGAGTCAACTCGACACATTCTTTGCGGTAGTCGACCCGTATCCACATATCGGCCAACTCCTCCGACGTCGGGTCCCAGGGGTCCGCAATTTGCGCCGTGGCATAAACGGCATTGCGCATCAGATCAAGCAGGACACCGGGGATGCCGTGGTACCAAGTAATCCATATTTCGCCGGCATTACAATCGAAATCAAGGTCGCCAGCCGAGCTTAGCTGAATGACTCGATGATGATTTTCAATCGGATCTCCCGCTGATGACGACTTGCCTTCGCTTGCCTTTGTCCAATCAACATCGCGAATTATTTTACTTAGGACCACCGTCTCGAAAGTACGATTCCGATAATAATCGGATGCCGAATGAATTTGATGGAAATAGGCACTGGCAACGACTTTCACGGCAGCCAGGTAATTCTCGAGGGCTACGGAAACATCGCCCAAGTTCAGTGACTCTGGAGCCTGCCGCCACTGATGCAACAACTTCATCGCATGCCCGGAGTGGCTCTTCCAATCGTCCATCGAGGTCTCGTATACAGAGCGCGCATTCTTGCGCACCAAGGATCGGTCGAGTCCAAGAATCAAGTCTTCAAGATGCTCCAGACTATCGAGGGCATTTTGTACGGACTCACTGTTCAATTGGCCAGAACCCTTCAACTGTTCAAGCAGCGACGGGATCGCCTCTGAATGAGAGTTCCCCAGCGGCGAAAGTGTTTCCAGGAAAAGGGCGCGCAGCCTAGACGCCAACGACAGCTGAACCGTTGATAGCAAGCGCGTACCAATCTTAAAGGCCTCGGTCTGTTTATCCAGTAGCTCCGATTTGGCCAGATAGGCCAGCAAGACTCTGCTCGAATAGTTGTGGCGGGGTGTCCAGCCTGCATCCCCAACGGCCTTTACCGCCTGCGATTTCGCATCGCCATTCAACATTGACAGACCCAATACCGTCGCCAGCCCTGCCAAATGGGCGTGAGCGCTACCCGCCTTGAGATGGGCGAGTTCGCGAATCAGCACTTGAACAAGGGTGATGCGCACGTCCACATCGAATTCGTTCCCAAACAACAAGAGTTGGCTTGCAGCCAGCTCCAATCGGACTTCTGGCTCGAGATGATCACCAATTTTCTTAAGGAAATAGTCATCCCGTCCTGTCATCGCGTGGAGTTCGGAGACATTGATGACGAGGCCGGTCGAACGAATCACATCGACAAGCGTGAGATATTCGCGTTCTCCACAAGAAGGATACAGAGGCAATCGACAACAATATTTCTTGCCCAGTTCAGGACTGCTTAACGGCAGAGGCCGCACCCCACGGTTCCAATTGTCAATTGGAGAGACATCTTCCCATTGCCGCATCCAGGACTTGACCTCGCGCTTTGCATCCTGGGAAGCAAGTGCCCCGATGAATTCCTTGGCCAGATCAATTGCATGACAAAGGGGGCAATTCCCCTCTCGTCCCATTACCGGAACGTCCAGGCGCCAGTAGTAATCAAGGCGCATGGAGCCGTCGCCATCAGAAGGCTGGCGCAGACGATTGGCGATGACCATCGTTGCAACCTCCTTGGCACCAATCGTACTGAGTGCAGCTTGTAAATCATGCAAGGTACGTCCAGTGATCGCGGCATCATCAAATACCAGAACGGCACGCGGCTGTCCCTTCAGGTCGATGGCAGCCCTGATTTCTTCTCGCACGAGAGGCGGAATAAGCAAAGTGGAACCGCTCCAGCGCATGCGGACCGGCAGGATGGGAAATATTCGCTGATTGGCCAGTTCCCGCCCCTCTTTCGTCAAAGTCTCGAGCAGGCGACGAATCACCGATTCCGTACTTGGGTGCGATCGGTAAACCAACAGGCCGTACTCGGCCGGAAGTAATTGATCGCCTGATTCCAGTTGGTCGGGGTCAAGCAGGCGGCGGCAATTTTCCTTCAAATGCTCGCTGGTCATCCCAATAAAAGGCAGTATCCGCCGCACCAGAAAACGCGCTAGATCGTTTTTTTCCAGAAATGCTGCTTCGACAGCACCGGCAATGTTTACCGTCAGAAAATCGTGATGCCCCTGATAGGACCAGTGACCTGCCTTGACAATGACGGGGTTGGAACCCTGACAGTCCTCGTAGGTTTTTCGGGGATCTCGTCCGCCAACGAGTTTCTTGTCTGCATCAAAGCGCGGCACCTCAAAACTTTTCCAGCCGTCCGGGGCAATCGTCGCCGTCTTGCCAATTCTCGCCAATCTTGGTGCTCCCGCCTTGACCTCGACAGGCGGCAGCCAGAAGAGGAGCGAGTTCTTC
>JBAZYW010000109.1:0-8029 GCA_041659125.1 Gallionellaceae bacterium
TTCGCGGAGATGAAATCAGTAAAGTTTTCCAGCAACACTTTAAAGGCGCGGAAAGCACCGGCTCCGGTATCGGCTTGTCGCTGGTTAAACGCATCTGTGACCGCTACGGATGGGAAACAGTCATTAGCAGCACCGAAGGGCAAGGTACTTCAGCGCAACTTATCTTTGGCAACAGCCAGTAAATCCCCCGCCTTAACGTTCTCTTAACGCATCTTTAACACTCCCTTAACGCGGCCGGCTTTAGCATCCTGCGTACACACAGGTTGCGAATATTGCGCCTGTAAATTGGCATGAAGCACCCCCTTGGTGACTTCTAGTTCTCGCGTTACTCATCTCTAGCGGGAGGGAAAATGAAAATTTCTTCAACATCAAATGAGGGCATGTCTTCCATGCATACACCTCATCACGCACATGAGCCGCTATTTTTCGTGCTGCGTCGTGCATTACGCGAGTTCTTAACGACGCTGGATAAAATACAGGTAGCCATTGTTTTGAGCGAGGCCGGTGACGTGGAAGGTGCAAAAGCACTACTTGGAAAACATGCAAAATAGCGAATCGAATATCAAGGTTGCAGGTGAAACTGCGGTCAATCTTTTGCAGCACAGCAACTGGCTTGAGATATATGGCGTGGATATCTATAGCTTTGTAACAAGCGCCCTGCTGTTGCTCGCGTACTACCTGCTCATTGCACATAAAACCCGAAAAAATCCCGCTTACACGGTGCAATCTGTGAACATCATTGCGCGCACCGCTTGGGTAGAGTCGATTATGCGCGATGGCGGCAAAGAGGTTCTAGCCGTGCAAACCTTACGCAACTCCACTATGGCGGCAACCTTTCTTGCATCCACCTCCGTACTGCTGATCATCGGCGTGCTGACTCTGAGCGCCCAAGGCGACAAGATGGAAGGCACTTGGCATGCGCTCAATATGGCAGGCAACACCCACAATGAACTATGGCTGACCAAGCTGCTTATTATGCTTTTGGATCTATTCGTTGCCTTCTTCAGTTTTTCCATGGCCGTGCGCGTATTCAACCATGTGGGCTATATGATCAATGTGCCTCTGGCACGCAATCACAAAATGATTTGCCCTCAACATGTGGCCATTCATCTTAATCGCGCCGGCATGTTTTACAGCGTGGGAATGCGCGCCTATTACTTTACCGTGCCCTTAGTATTCTGGCTGTTCGGCCCCCATTTCATGCTTCTCTCCACACTTGCATTGATACTGATTCTTTACCGCCTGGATCGTGCGCCCAAAATACTTGCCGAAGACTACGCCGAGGATAGCGCTCATTTATCCGGCGCAGCGGAGTTCGACAAAGCTCGCGCATCCACCTAAGTATTGATGCAAATTTCAGAGTCCGCTTTAACACCCCTCGGATATAGAGGCAACATTTTACAAACCTATACGATTGGCCATGTCTGAACACAACTTATCCCACCATATCCTGCCCACCTCCGCACAGTTGGTTGGTGTTTGCCTGACCGTTATTTCCTTGATCAAAGCATTGCACATTGGTCAGATAGGATCTCTACTGGATAAGCTTTTGGCTATTGATGCGCTGCTTTTCACTATCAGCGCTTCACTTTCGTATTTTTCAATGCGTGAAGCGCAGTCGGTATATTGGGAAAAATATGCCGACCAATTTTTTATGGTGGGACTTTTGGAGTTAGGTGGCTGTGCAATCCTATTGTCGTTTGAAATAATCTAGGCCGCTACCGCTTCGTTGAAAGGGTGCACCAGAGTGCGTGCCACAACAAAATCCCCGGCAAAATCTGCCGGGGATTTTGTTATTTACACCAATGCAATTACTTCTTGCTGTAAATCTTGTCGAATACACCGCCGTCGGCAAAATGTTCTTTCTGCGTTTTAGTCCAGCCGCCGAAGACTTTGTCGATGGTGATCAAATCCAGCTTCTTGAACTGCTTTGCATATTTCTTGGCCACCTTGGCATCGCTTGGGCGATAGAAATTCTTAGCGGCAATTTCCTGACCTTCTGGCGAGTACAGATACTCCAGATAAGCTTGGGCAACGGCACGGGTGCCATGCTTGTCCACGTTCTTGTCCACCACGACAACCGGCGGCTCAGCCAGAATACTCAGCGATGGAAACACTATGTCGAATTTATCTTCGCCGAATTCCTTCTTCACCAGATAGGCTTCGTTTTCCCATGTGATCAGCACGTCGCCGATGGCTCGTTCGGAGAAGGTGACGGACGAACCGCGTGCACCCGAATCCAGCACCGGCACGTTGCCGTAGAGCTTGCCCACAAATTCATGCGCTTTCGCCTGATCGTTATTGTTGTGCTTCAGCGCATAACCGTATGCCGCCAGATAATTCCAGCGTGCGCCGCCGGAAGTTTTCGGATTCGGGGTAATGACAGCCACACCGGGTTTGATCAGATCGCTCCAGTCCTTGATGTTCTTCGGGTTGCCTTTGCGCACCAACAATACGATGGTAGAGGTATAAGGCGAGCTGTTGAGTTTCAGACGCGACTGCCAGTTGGCGGGAATCAGATCGCCCTTGGTCGCCAGTGCATCGATATCCGCAGCCAATGCGAGTGTCGCCACATCTGCTTCCAGTCCGTCGATGATGGAGCGCGCCTGTTTGCCGGAACCGCCGTGGGATGCTTTGACCGTGACATCGTCGCCGGTCTTGGCTTTCCAATATTTGGCGAACGCGGTGTTGTACTCTTGATACAGCTCGCGCGTCGGATCGTAGGATACGTTCAGCAGACTGATCTCGGCGGCATAGCTTGTTCCGGCCAACGACAACGCTAATACACCGGAAATCAGGGTTGCTGTTAATTTGCTCAATTTCATTTCGTCACTCCTTTTTAGTTAATGAATGCTGCCGGTAAAGCTTCGTTTGATGCGGTTAAAAACAGGTAACCCCGGCAATGCACTGTCTGCACCAGACTATCCAGGCCGAACGGTTGCAGCGTGGCGCGCAGGCGACGGATGTGAACATCCACAGTACGCTCGCCGACAACGATCCAGCCGCCCCATATTTCCTCCAGCAGATGTTCGCGGGTATGCACCTCGTCCGGGTGTGTCATAAAAAAATGCAGCAGACGGAACTCCTTCGGCCTCAAAAATATCTGCACGTTGCCCGCCTTCACTCGATTCGACGAAGGCGACAGTGACAGGACTCCCAGCTTGATCGGCTGATCTCTGAAATGACGCTCCCAGTAATCAGTCCTATCAATCACGTTGTGGCTTGAATTAAGTTGCATGTGCTTTCCTTTTTGCATCACGATGTAGCGCATCTTAGGAATTCACATCAAGCGCGTGAACCAATTACTTTTCGATTGCTTAGCTGATTTTTTAATATGCCGGTCGCGATTAGCGGGAAAGTAATTGCGGCGCAAAATACCCACCGTATAATGGCGCGTCGAAAATTTCAGGATATGTAGAGTGTTTGATTTCTGGCAGCGCGCTTTGCTCTTTCCCTTTTTTGTGCTGATGGGTGCCCTTCTGTTATGGGGCGTCTTTGGTGCATTGCCTGCGGCTTTATTCTTCGGCATCACGATGTTCTTGCGCCTGATCGCGCATCTGCGCCAACTCGCCGCGCTGGAGAATTGGTTGACATCTCCCGAAGTGGTCAACGTGCCGGAAGGTTACGGATTGTGGGAAGAGGTGTTCACGCGCCTCAACAAGATGATGCGCAAACAGCGCGAAGCGCGCGAGAAACATGCCGCCGCTTTGAACCAGATCGAACAGGCGACCTCCGCGCTGCCCGAGGGCGTCGCGATTCTGGATGATGCCGACCACATTGAGTGGTGCAACCCGCTGGCGGAACAGCACTTCGGCTTGGACGCCACCCGCGACATCGGGCAGCAGATCACCTATCTCGCACGCCAGCCGGAATTCGTGCAATACCTTTCGATAGCGAATTATTCTGAGCCTCTGATCTTGCGTGGAACGCGCCAGGATGAACTGGTGCTCTCGGTCAAAGTCGTGTCATACGGCGTCAATAAGAAATTATTGATCAGTCGCGACATCACGCACCTCGAACGCATCGAAACCATGCGCCGCGATTTCGTGGCGAACGTCTCGCACGAATTGCGCACACCGCTGACGGTGGTGAACGGCTTTGTCGAAACCTTGCAGGACATGCCGAAGCTGGACAACGATATGTCGCGCCGTGCGCTACAGCTGATGGGCGAACAGACTAAACGTATGGAAGGCCTGGTGGATGATCTGCTGACGCTCTCGCGTCTGGAAAATTCGCTTAATACCCTGCTGGAAGAAGAGGTGGATGTGCCGACGCTGTTGCAGTCTCTGTATCAGGATGGGCAGGCGCTGAGCGCGGGAAAGCATGTGCTGAAGCTGGAGTTGGACTGTGCCGCGAAGTTGCATGGCAACACCGGCGAGTTGCGCAGCGCGTTCGGCAATCTGGTATCCAATGCAGTGCGCTATACGCCGCAGGGCGGCGACATTATGATGCGCTGGCATGAACACGGGGATGGACAAACGACCTTCAGCGTAAGCGATAGCGGCATCGGTATCGCACCCGAACACATCCCGCGCCTGACGGAGCGTTTCTACCGCGTGGATCGCAGCCGCTCGCGCGAAACGGGAGGCACGGGATTGGGTTTGGCTATCGTCAAACACATCGCCAATCGCCATCAGGCGCATTTGGATGTAGTCAGCGAAGAAGGCAAAGGCAGCACGTTCAGCATCGTGTTTCCGGCTAAACGGCATCTGGATTGATTGTACTCTGCGCAGGAGCTCGGAGCATGGAGTGCGCGGACGTGTCCGCGCTTTAATAAAGCTGCGACATGTCGCAGCACTCCAAACTGAATCTGCGAATAACTGATTTCTTTAAACAGGCGTGAAGCTGACGCGCTCGAAGTCCACGCCTTTCTCCACGCTGAATCCCATCTTGACCGCCTGATTTTTATCATCGAGATGAGCAATGTCGGCGAGGCGATCCGTGCGAAAGAAATCGCGCGGCACAATAAGACTCGGCGGAGTCTTGAGTGACGGAACTTCGGGCAACAACAAAGCGGCGACAGCCTTGTCGGACTGACCCAGATTGATACCTCTTCCCTTGAGCGAGATGGGCTGCGCGATGCCGGGCAAATACTGGACACCCATACGCAGCTGTTCGCTACGGGTGACAACGACCCAAGTAACTTTGCCGAGTATGAAAGCGTTCGCATCGCTCGGTTTTACCGCGACGATCTGATGCGGGCCGATACGGTCACCCTGGTTGCCTTCGCGCAATAGTCTCGCCCCGGAGATGCTTTCATTTTCGATGTGCCAACTCTCTGTGGCGAAGCCGAGTGCTGCGATGTCCTGACGGTTCGCCTCGGTCAATACGCGGCCGAAAGCGGCAATCTGTTTGCGTGCCATGCTGTCCGATACCGCATCTTTTTTGGGCTGACTAAAGGGCTTGTGGGCGATGAGGGCATATATGCCCTCGATGCTGAAACACAACTCTGCCGATTGGGCGACGATGTGGCGTTCGGCAAGACGCTCACTGTTTGCTTCACATAAGTAGTGGTGCAGCCTGCCGAGAAATTCCACGCAATCCGCGCCGTGACAATCGCTGCCCAATTCGAGTTGCAGCGGCGATTGCCCTTGTTGCAGCAGAATGGTTTTCACGCGCAACAATTTGCTCAGCGGCACCATGGCCAGATAGCGCACGTTATCCGACGGGGTGACTTGCTGAATCGCCTGCAGCCCTTGCGTGCCGCCCAAATCGACGGCCAATGGCGGCGCGTCGTCCTTGCTCAGACTGTAGCGGCGCTCAATGACGACAACATCGCTCCACAGGGTAAGCCAGCGATCCAGCAATTGCAGCTGTCCGCGTGCCAGCTCGGCCGGACGCGCATGACAGTCGAGTAAAATTTTGACATATATCGTCTGGCACGAACTCGGACGCCCGGGCGCATGCAACTCATCGTTTACTTCTTGCAGCTGAAATTCGTGTTTTTCGGCGAAGGAAAACAACGCATGCAGCTGATGCCACAGCTTGCCGTCGAATTCATAACCGCAACGCAAATGCTCAAAGACTTGCAAGCCGCTGTAGCGTAGACAACGCTGGGTCAGCAGCGCTGCAAAACCGGCGAGTTGTTTATCGCCCGCGATATAAGCCTGCAGACAACGCTGATAGCCGGTCACCAAACCCTGCCACAAGCCGATGATGGAAACAAAAATGGTCAGCTCATCATCGCTGAGCGGAAGTTTTTTCGAGATGAGTTTCTTGGAATAATCGCCCTGCACAAGCACCACGGTCTCGCGCAACAACTCCAAGGTATGCAAGCGTTCCACGCCGCGCATCGGGTAGCGGTTGAGTTCGTCCAGTTGCGAACGCAACACGCCGTGCGCCTGATGTAGGTTGGTGAGTTGCAACTGGTGCAGCCATACCTCACAGCTTGCCTTATCTTTGAAGGCGGGGCGCGCAAGGTCGTCGGTGGGTTCGAGAGGCAGATCGAGCATATTTAAAGCAAAACGCGTTCGATGCCGCCATTATTGGCTTTTTGCACGTAGTCAGCCAGCCAGTTTTCGCCGAGCAGATGCTGCGCCATTTCCACCACGATGTAATCCGTGGTCGTGCCTGCATCATCGGCATAGCGCGACAGCCCCTGCTGGCAAGCCGGACAGGAGGTGAGAATTTTGACTTCTCCGGCAAAGCCGTCAGCGCGCAATGCATCGGCTCCTTTGCGCATTTCTTCTTCTTTACGGAAGCGCACTTGCGTGGCAATCGGCGGGTTGGATAACGCCCAAGTACCGGATTCGCCGCAGCAGCGGTCATTGAGTTTGATCTCTGTGGTGTTCATCAGCTTGTTCACCACCTGCAAAGACGGGTAGGTTTTCATCGGTGTGTGACACGGCTCGTGGTACATGTATTTTGCGCCTGTCGCACTATCCAGTTTTACTCCCTTTTCCAGCAGATATTCGTGGATGTCGAGCAGGCGGCAGCCGGGGAATATTTTGTCGAACTGGTATTTCAACAGCTGATCCATGCAGGTGCCGCATGAAACCACCACGGTTTTGATGTCGAGGTAATTGAGCGTGTTGGCAACGCGGTGGAACAACACGCGGTTGTCGGTGGTGATCTGACTCCCAATGTCCTCACGTCCGGTCGCTGTCTGCGGATAGCCGCAGCACAGATAACCTGGCGGTAGCACAGTGATTGCGCCAGTCTCGTACAGCATCGCCTGCGTCGCGAGCCCCACTTGGCCGAACAAACGCTCCGAGCCGCAACCGGGGAAGTAGAACACCGCTTCGGAATCTTCATTCGCCTTGCGCGGGTCGCGGATGATAGGAATGATCGTGGCATCCTCGATGTCGAGCAGCGCGCGCGAGGTTTTCTTCGGCAGATTGCCCGGCATCGGCTTGTTGAAGAAATGGATGACCTGCGCTTTGAGCGGCGCACCGCCCACGGTAGCGGGCGGGTGCACCGTTTGTTTGCGGAACAGCCCCAGATACTTGCTCACCTGATAGCCAAGGCGCTGCGCCTTGTAGCTCCACTCGATCATCACTTTGCGCATAAGCTTGATGGTGGTCGGATTGGACGCGTTCAGATACAGCATGGAAGCGTAGGAAACCGGGCTGAATTTCTTCTTGCCATGCACACGCAGGAAATTGCGCATAGCAACGGTCACATCGCCGAAGTCGATATTCACCGGACACGGCTTTTCGCAACGGTGGCACACCGTGCAATGGTCGGCCACATCGTTGAATTCGTCGAAGTGCGCGATGGAAATACCGCGCCGTGTTTGTTCCTCGTACAAGAAAGCCTCGATCAGCAGCGAGGTGGCGAGAATCTTGTTGCGCGGCGAATACAGCAAATTGGCGCGCGGCACATGGGTGGTACACACAGGCTTGCACTTGCCGCAACGCAGACAGTCTTTGATCGAGTCGGAGATTTTGCCGAGTTCGCTCTTTTCCAGAATCAAGCTTTCCAATTCCATCAAGCTGAAGCTCGGGGTATAGGCGCGCTCAAGGTTACCGCCCGCCAGCAGCTTGCCACGGTTAAAGCGGTTTTCGGGATCGACTTTGCGTTTGTACGC
>JBAZYW010000110.1:0-7987 GCA_041659125.1 Gallionellaceae bacterium
GGGTCGCGCAAATCCTGCCGCCGGAAAAAGTCAGCGGCATGGTGCTCTGTCATCAGGACCCCGATGTGGCCGCCTCCATGACGGACTGGCTTGATGTCAATCCGGCCATGCGGGTGTTCAGCAGTCTGCGCACCCAAGTGTTACTACCCCACTAGGGGCGCTCGGATTACCAGTATTACGATGTGACTGAAAACCCGGTGTATGCCCTCCCCTCGGGAGCCAGCCTGAAATTCGTCGAAGCTCCCTTTCTGCACTTTCCCGGCGCCTTCGTGACCTACGACATGCAGTCGCGCTATCTGTTTTCCGGGGACATCTGGGCTGCACTGGATCTGGACTGGACGTTGACGGTGGATTCATTCGAACAGCACATCCCGAAAATGAACCTGTTCCATCTGGACTACATGGCTTCCAATCTCGCCGCACGGGGCTTCGTCAGGCGCATCGAGAATCTCGCTATTGACGGTATCCTGCCGCAGCACGGTTCGATTATTGGGCCGCAGCATGTGGGGCTCGCCCTCGATTATCTGCGCAACTTGCGCTGCGGCACCGACATCATTTATGCGGATATGGAAAGTAATCATGGCTGATGGCAGCCCACTTGATTTGCAGCAAAAGATCGAGGCACTTGAACGCAAGAACAAGCTGCTGGAGGAAGGGCTGCATCAGGCGGAAAGGCTGCGCCTGATGTTTGACCGGACAGCGCAAGAACTCAAAGCAACCAAGTTGTTGCTGATACGGCATAGTGCAGAGCTAGCCGAGAGCGAAGAACGTTTCCGCAAGTCTTTTCGGTACGCGGCCATCGGCATGGCGCTGGTAGGGTTGGATGGACGTTGGCTTAAGGCCAATCACGCGCTGTGCCAGATTGTCGGTTATACGGAGCCGGAATTGCTGGAAAAAACTTTTCAGGACATCACCCACCCCGACGATCTCCAATCCGATCTTGATTTAGTGGAACAACTGCTAGCCGGAAAGATAGACCACTACCAGATGGAAAAGCGCTACTTCCACAAGGATGGCCATGTCGTATGGGTACGCCTAAGCGTTTCGCTGATACTTGACGCGTATGGCAATCCCATCCATTTCGTTTCCCAAATAGAGGACATCACCAAGGACAAGCAGCTTAAGGAAGGGCTGCGCGCGAGCGAACAGAAATTTATGCAGTTTTTTATGGGGGTTCCCGTTGCCTTGGGGGTAGTCAACAACGAAGGCATCATCACGCACTTTAACCACCGTTTTACCCAAGTCTTCGGCTATACCACCGACGATGTACCGACCATTCAGGACTGGTGGCAACGCGCCTACCCGGATGAATCTTACCGGCAGCGAGTTATGGAGAGTTGGGGCGTTGCTGCGGCTAAAGCGGCAAAAGCAGGAACAGATATTGAACTTGCCGGATACACGGTGACTTGCAAAAGTGGCGCAGAGCGCCTCACCGAGATAGGGGGCTTCATCTTTGGCGACAACCTGCTCGCGACATTTGTTGATGTCACCGAGCGCAAGCAAGCAGAAGAAAAAATCCGCCAGCTGAATGAAGAGCTGGACGCCAAGGTTAAGGAACGGACACAGCAACTGCTACAGGCGCAGGATGAACTGATACGCAAGGAAAAGCTCGCGTTGCTGGGACAGGTCGCGGGCAGCGTGGGACATGAGTTGCGCAACCCGCTGGGCGTGATGAACAACGCTGTGTACTTCCTGCAAACCGTGCTGGCCGATGCGGATGAGAGCACCAAGGAATACCTGAACATCATCAAGGACGAAATCGCCGTTTCCGAGCGCATCGTGTCCGACTTGCTCGATTCGGTGCGCATCAAACCGCCGCAACCCGAAATAGTGGGCGTGCAGGCATTGCTGGAGCAGACCTTGCACAAATGCAGCGTGCCTCCATCTGTTGCCGTGAAGCTGGACATCCCCGCAACGCTTTCTCCGCTACGGGTGGATGCGTTGCAAATTCATCAGGTGTTGCGCAACCTCATCAGCAACGGCGTGGAAGCCATGCCGGAAGGCGGCACACTGGAAATTCGCGCGGTTGAAGACATGCCAAGCAAGACCATCACTGTTAGCATAAGAGATAACGGCAGCGGCATGACGCCCGAGCAGTTGGGGCATCTATTTCAACCGTTGTTCACCACCAAGGCGCGCGGCATCGGGCTGGGGCTGGTGGTGATAAAAAACCTGACGCAGGCGAATGGCGGTACGGTAGCAGTGCAAAGCGATGTTGGCAAAGGAACTGTGTTTACCGTCACGCTTCCGGCCGGAGAGAAAATAATATGAACAGCAGCATGCCGATTCAGAAACGTCACACAAACAAGCAAGGCTTTCCGCTACGCCTGTTCGCGGCCGCATTTGTGATCAGCATATCGATCACAACGCTCAGTGGCTGGCTGTCGTGGCAGATGCATAATCAGGCTAAAGAAATGGCGAGGAAGCATATCGCTCTGACCGAGGATGTCGGGCGCATCATGCAGTACGACGAGGTGCTGACCATGTCGGCGCGCATGGCGGCCGCAACGGGGGATTTTAACTACGAGAACAGATATGACGAGTTCGATCTGAAACTGACGATAGAGATTAATGAGGTAAGAGCCATACTCCCGCAAGCGGATATCGCTCATTTTGTAAGTGAGACAGATGACGCGAACAACGCGCTGGTAAAAATGGAACGGCAGGCATTCGCGTTGACGCATCAGGGCAAACGGCAGGAGGCGACAACGCTGTTGGCCAGCGCTGAATACCTGCGCTTGAAAAAAGTTTACGCGGGCGGTATGGAAAAAACCGTTAATGCCGCGAATGAGTTGATTGAAAGAGAGACCCGACTTCTGCACTCTCTGTCTTTCTTGTTGGCGGCGGCAAGCACCGTGGGGGTTCTGGTGTTGCTGACGGCTTGGTTTTTTGCCATCAGGTCTGCGCGCAATTGGGCAGCAGAGCGCAGAGAAGCAGAGGATGCATTGCGCAAGGCTCAGGATGAGCTGGTGCGCAATGAAAAGCTGGCGGTGCTGGGGCAGGTCGCGGGCAGTGTGGGACACGAGTTGCGCAACCCGCTGGGCGTGATGAGCAACGCGGTGTTTTTCCTACAGAACGTACTGACCGATGCCGATGAAACCACCAAGGAATATCTGGAGATCATCAAGAGCGAGATCGAGGGTTCCGAGCGCATCGTGTCCGACCTGCTGGATTCCGTGCGCACCAAACAGCCGCATGCCGAGATAGTGAGCGTACGTGAAGTGCTGGAGCAGACTTTGCGTAAACTTGCCATCCCTTCCTCTGTCACGGTCAAGCAGGACATCCCCGCAACGCTTTCGCCCCTGCGCGTGGATGCGCTGCAAATTCAGCAAGTGCTGCGCAACCTCATTAGCAACGGCATCGAAGCCATAGATGGAGTCGGCACGCTGGAAATTCGCGCGCTTGAAGACGTGCCGGCCAAGACCATCACTGTAAGCATAAAAGACAGCGGCAGCGGCATGACACCGGAGCAATTGGGCAAACTGTTCCAGCCGTTGTTCACCACCAAGGCGCGCGGCATCGGGCTGGGGCTGGTGGTGGTGAAGAACCTGACCAAGGCTAATGGTGGTAATGTCGGAGTGCAAAGCGAAGTCGGAAAAGGCAGTACTTTTTTTGTCACTCTGCCAAGCGGTAGTTCAGATGCGGGATCCTTATAAAGGAGCGACAATGGCCAGCAGTTCTTCCAAAACACCAACGCAAGCCGAACCCCAGGGTGCTGTTCCACCCAATCCGGCTTGGTTGTTTTTCATTGTGGTGATTTCGATCATGTCCACTGAAACCGCCATCATGTTTTTGTTCGAGCTACTGCCGCAGATGCCGCCTCTGGTGAAAAATATATTGGATGGTGTATTGCTGACCACGCTGCTTTTTCCCATCCTTTACTTGTTTCTGTTTCATCCCCTGAAAATGCACACGGTTGCGCTGCAACAGACGGTGGATTCGGACCAGAATCCTGCACAGGTCGAGTTGGCGAAGGTTCATGACCTGCTGCACTCCCCGGTCAGGCTGTTGTTTGTCGTGTCAGTTTCAATCATGGTCGCCGAAATAGCTATCATGTTCGTGTTCGAGAAACTACTACCACCGATGCCGCCAGTGCTGGAAAATTTCGTGGATGGTATTTCGCTGACTCTTTTGCTCTTGCCTATCCTTTATCTGTTTTTTTTCCGTCCATTGAGTGGGCAAGTTTTTGCACTTGGTCAAGTGGAGAAGTCGCTCTGGCTCCAGAATGTGGAGCTTAATGAAAAGAGTCGGCAATTGCTGGAGGCACAGGAAGAACTGGTACGCAAGGAGAAATTGGCGCTGCTGGGCCAACTGGCAGACAACGTGGGGCACGAACTGCGCAACCCGCTGGGCGTGATGAACAACGCGGTGTATTACCTGCAAGCTGTACTCACCGATGCGGATGCAACCACCAAGGAATATCTGGGCATCATCAAGGACGAGATCACGAATGCGGAACGCATCGTGTCCGACCTGCTGGATGCGGTGCGCACCAAGCCGCCTCACCCGGAAATGTTTGGCGTTGCCGAGTTGATACAGCAGACCTTGCGCAAGTGCAATGTCCCTTCCTCCGTGAGCGTCAAGTTGGATATTCCCGCAAATATTTCTCCGATCCAAGTCGATCCGATACATATGCATCAAGTGTTGTGGAACTTGATTGCCAACGCGCTGGAAGCCATGCCTGAAGGGGGTGAGCTGGAGATAAAAGCGGACGCAGATCCGGCGGCGAAAACCGTGACAGTCAGCATCAAGGATAGCGGCAGCGGCATCGCACCGGAACACATGGCGATGCTGTTTCAGCCGATGTTCACCACCAAGACGCGCCGTATTGGGCTGGGACTGGTGGTGGTGAAAAACCTGACGCAGGTTAACGGCGGCAGCGTGGCGGTGGAAAGTGCACCCGGCAAGGGCAGCGTGTTTAGCGTTACGCTACCAAGCGGGAGTTAGGATGTAAGTTGCAGGCAGAACGATTGGCCCTTGGAACAACAAAAAGAACGGGAGTCAGCAATGAAAATTCTGGTAGTGGACGACGATCACCGTATCGTGAAGACGACTTGCGACATCCTGAAAATAAAGGGCCATGAACCTATCGCCGCTTATTCTGGCGAAGAGGGAGTGGAGAAGGTTCGGAGCGATGCGCCGGATTGCGTGCTGATGGATATTAAGATGACCGGGATCACCGGCGTCGAGGCGCTGAAACGAATGAAGGAAATCGTTCCCGCATTGCCTATCGTTCTGGTTAGCGCCTACGCGACAGACGAGCTCATGGAAGAAGCGAAACGCGCCGGTGCCTATGCCATCCTGAGCAAGCCGCTCAACTTTCCCATGGTCCTATCTTTTCTTGCCCTGCTGCGCAAAGAGGAAAGCATTCTGGTGGTGGACGACGACCCCGAATTTTGCAAGACGCTGAAGGATATTCTGACGCTGCGTGACTACCGTGTCGAAACGGAAACTGAGCCTAAAAATGTGATGGAGCATCTGGAGAATAATTACAAGCTTGCCATCGTTCTGCTCGACCTCAAGCTGGGCACAGTGAACGGCGTGGATGTAATGAAGGATATACAGGCAAAATACCCCGGCAAGCCGGTGCTGCTGATGACCGGCTACCGCCATGAACTGAGCGCTTCGATTGTGGAAGCGTGCAAAAGCGGCGCCTATACGTGCTTGTACAAGCCGTTCGAGATGGACGATCTGTTCCAGATTATCGAGGAAATCCGAATCAGGAAATTACAGAGTCTGCTGGTAGCATCATGAAACAAAAAGCCAGAATCCTGATAGTGGACGACGACCCGAACCTCAGAAAGACGCTTGCCGACATTCTGAAAATAAAGGGCTATGAAACGGCCGTCGCCGGCACCGGCGCCGAGGCCATCGCGGCGACAGGGGAAAGTGCGTTCAGTCTGGCGCTGATCGATCTGATGCTGCCGGACATGCCCGGCCTCGACGTGATGGCACGTATCAAGGCGATCTCTCCATTGACAGAGGCGATTATTCTGACCGGGCACGCGTCGCTGGACTCCGCTATTGAGGCCACCCGAAATGGCGCATTTTCCTACATCCTCAAGCCCTACCAGATGGATGATTTGCTGCTCAATATCCTGCATGGCATCGAGCGCCACGACAACCGCGAGGAGATCGTGCGTCTGGCGTCCCATCCTCGCTTAAATCCCAACCCCGTGATCGAACTCAGCCTAGGCGGAGAGGTTACTTATCTGAATCCGGCCGCCGAGAAACAGTTTCCCGATCTGTTTGCGCTGGGGCTGGAACATCCTTTGCTCAAAGGGCAGAAGTTTGCGTTTGATATTTCCGCACAAGACGACAAACGGAAAAACGTGCGTGAAACCGTGCGTGAAACCGTGCTCGGCGAGATCACTTACGAACTGCATACTTATTATGTTGCGGAAATCAGTCTCATCCGCATTCATGTGCTGGACATCAGCACGCGCAAACGCTTGGAGGCAGAACGCCAGCGCCTGAGCGAGGCGGTCGAGCAGGCGCTGGAAGCTATTGTGCTGACAGATGCGGAGCAACGCATGATTTACGTCAACCCGGCCTATACGCACCTTTTCGGGTATTCCGCGCAAGAAGTGATCGGGCAATCCGTCGATTTGCTGGCGGTGGCAGATAGTTCCTATCCAATGCCACCGCAGGTTACGGGAATCGCGCACGAGCAGGGTTCTTTCAGCGGCGAGGTACAGCGCCGCAGCAAGGATGGCAGAACCATTCTGGTGCTGCTCAATGTCGCCACCATCCGTGATGAGCACAATGAGATTACCGGCTATGTCGGCACCATGAGCGATCTTACCGAACACAAGCGTATCGAGCTGGAAGCCCGGCAGCGTATGGTGGAACTTACCCATGCCAACGCTGAACTGCTGGAACTCAACGCCAAGCTGGAGCAGGCGCAAAGCCAGCTGATGCAATCCGAGAAAATGGCTTCCATCGGCGTGCTTGCGGCAGGAGTGGCGCATGAGATTAACAATCCGATCGGCTATGTAAATTCCAACCTTGGCACGTTGGAAAAGTATCTGGCCAATATCTTCGTCGTCTTAAATAAATACGAGGCAACCGAAGCATTGATAGCAGCTGGCAATCCGCTTTTGGAAGAGCTGTGCCAGATCAAGGCAAAGGTTGATTTAAATTACATTCGCGAGGATAGCAAATCCCTTATCGCCGAATCGCATCAGGGTTTGGAGCGGGTGAAAAAAATCGTTCTCGACCTGAAGGATTTTTCGCACAGCGAATCTGAAGATAAATGGAGGGAAGAAGACATCCACCACGGTCTCGACAGCACGCTTAACGTGATCTGGAACGAACTCAAGTACAAGTGCGAGGTCACAAAAGAGTATGGCGTGTTGCCGCCGGTGGAATGTCTGCTTTCCCAGTTGAATCAGGTATTCATGAACCTGCTGGTCAATGCGGCGCAGGCGATTGAAACCCGTGGCACGATCACGATCCGCACGGGAACGCGGAAGGATCAGGTGTGGATCGAAATTGCCGACACGGGCAAAGGTATCCCGCCGGAAAACTTGAGCCGGGTATTCGACCCGTTTTTCACTACCAAACCGGTCGGACAAGGAACGGGATTGGGGCTGTCTGTTTCTTTCAGCATCATCCAGAAACATCACGGCGAAATTGAGGTGGAAAGTACGCCGGGCAAGGGTACGGTGTTCAGGGTGATACTGCCGGTCAAACAGCCCGCGAGCGCTGACGCCGATATTTGAAGCGGCTTGATCTGTAAGCCCGTCTGCCGGATGTGGCGCCCTAAGCCCCCTCCCGTTTTAATTCATCATGCAATTTTCCCGATAACAAACTGGCGGAGATGATGAGTATTGCGCCCATCCACTCGCGTAATTGCAAAGCTTCTCCTACCAGCACATAGGAAGAAACGGCGGCGATCACCAGCTCGAACAGGAACAGTACTACGGCGCGATTCGCGGGCAGGTGGGTCACGCCGTATTGCACGGCGAAGCTGGTGGCGCCCAAG
>JBAZYW010000111.1:0-7160 GCA_041659125.1 Gallionellaceae bacterium
GGGGCGTCTGCGCGAAATTACCATCCACACCAGCGAAGAGCTGCTCAATACCAAGCCGGTATGGATCGATCTGGTCGGCCCCACATTCGAGGAGCGCACCTGGGTGGGGGATATTTTCGGGATAGAACTGCCCGACCCGGAAAAGTTGAACGACCTTGAAGCAAGCGCCAGATTCTATATCGAGGAAAACGGCGAGATTCATTTGCACTCCGACTTCCTGCTCGACCTCGAAGACGAGTCGCGCAACGTCGCCGTCGCCCTAATCCTGTATCAGGACATTTTGTTTTCGGTGCGTTCGGAAGAGTTGCCGGTGTTCCGCTTGCAGCGTTTGCGCGCATTTTCCCAACCCAATTACGTCTCGGACTCGCGCGATGTGCTGCTGGATCTATACGCCGCCGATGCGGAATATTCGGCGGACGCGATGGAGGACATGTATCAGGGATTGGAGGCCGTGGGCAAGCAAGTGCTCAACAAACAGATGACCGATGAAGATGCCGCAAAGATATTGGTCGCTATCGCGCACGAGGAAGACCTGAACGGGCGCATACGCCGCAATGTGCTGGATACGCGCCGCGCAGTTTCATTTTTAATGCGCAGCAAGTTTCTCGAAAAACACCAGGTGGAAGACGCGCAGCAGATTCTGCGCGACATCGAATCGCTCGACGGCCACACCACATTTCTGTTCGGCAAGATCAACTTCCTGATGGATGCCACCGTCGGCTTTATCAACATCAACCAGAATAAAGTCATCCAGCGTTTGACGGTGCTCAGCGTGGTGTTCATGCCGCTCAACGTGCTGGCAGGCATCGGCGGCATGTCCGAATTTTCGATGATGACCCAGGGCGTTCCCTGGGAAATATCCTACGGCCTCTTCACCATCGGGTTAGTGCTCGTCGGTTGGCTGACTTATGTATTCTTGAAATTCATCGAGAAGCGCGGAAAACCCCACCATTAGCAGGTAGCGGGATAATCGCTAGGGAATATCCGCCTCATCCATACGCGAAAGGATGATGTCGGTCTTGCGCAGCAACCCCTTGGCTTCGCGATGTTTGTCGTAATAACGTGGATTGGGCACCATCGCGGCCAACTTGGCCGCTTGTTGCGAAGATAGCTGTGCGGCACTGATACGGTAATAATGCCGTGCCGCAGCCTCAGCCCCGAACACACCGTTGCCCCATTCGATCACGTTCAAATAAATCTCGAAAATGCGTTCCTTCTCCATCATGTGCTCCAGCATCACGGTGATGATGACCTCTTCACCTTTGCGCCACGGCGTGCGCCCGGAAGAAAGAAACAGATTCTTCGCCAATTGCTGACTGATGGTGGAGCCGCCCGACACGAGCTTGCCCTTTTTCAAATTCTTTTCGTAAGCCTTCTGGATACCTTCCCAATCGAAGCCTTCATGGTCTACAAACTTGGCATCCTCGGAGGCAATCAGGGCGCGCTTCAGATTGTTGGATATTTTTTTGTAGGGCATCCATTGGTGCTTTAATTCGGCATCCGGGTTCTTGTCCTGCATCGCATCCAAGCGCGTTTGCATGAATGCACTGGAAGCCGGATTGTGATTTATCCACCACCACACATGCGCGGCGACCCATACCTGATACAGCAGCACCAAAACAAACAGCGCCAGAAAAACATGCCATGTCCACGACCAGAATTTTTTCATCATGCGCGCAATTGGGCGATGACCGGCGCCGTGTCGGGACGCACTTCGCGCCATTTAAAAAACGCCTCCGCCGCTTGCTCGACCAGCATACCCAGCCCATCGGCCATCTGTGCGGCGCCTTGCTCTGCGGCGAATTTCAGGAACGGGGTCTGTTTGCCGTACATCATGTCGTAAGCCAATGCCTGCGGCGCGAACAGGCCGTTCGGCAACGGCGGCAATTCATCGGCCAGACTGCTTGATGTTGCATTGACGACCACATCGAAAGTTCTGCCCGCAAGCGCCTCGTAACTGCTGGCAAACACAGTGCCATAAGCAGCAAACTCGGCAACCATCTGTTGCGCTTTTTCCACCGTGCGATTGGCGACGGTGATGGTCGCCCCCGCATTAAACAGTTGCCAGATCACGCCATGTGCCGCCCCGCCCGCCCCCATCAACAGCACTTTCTTGAACAGCAACTTGCACTGCAAATTTTGCTCGATGTCGGTGAGCAGCCCCGCCCCGTCGGTGTTGTCGCCGAGGATTGCGCCGTCTCTGAACAACAAAGTGTTCACAGCCTGCGCAGCCTGCGCGCGCCCGGTGAGTTGCTTGCACAGCTTGAACGCCTCGAATTTAAACGGCACGGTAACGTTGCAGCCCCTGTAGCCTTCGCCAATCAAACGTTCGATGGTGGCATTGAAACCGTCCAGCGGCGCTTCGATAGCCTCGTAAGACATATCCTGATGCATCTGCGCGGCAAAGGCCTGATGTATCAGAGGAGACTTGCTGTGCGAGATAGGGTGGCCTATTACGGCGTAACGGTCGGTCATGAATGGCGCTTTCAATGGTGGCGGGTCTATTTTGGCGGCGGATTATAACGGACAGTCTGATTTTCGTCGGGCGGTCAGCTCTTTTTCCTCAAAATCATTGCATCCCATTGAGACGCAATGAAAATATATTTTCACTTTCCCCTAAAGTCAGGCTAAAACTTGCCGATAACAACATTACAAACCGCTGTAATTTGCGCTTTATTCATTATTAAACGAAAGGCCAGCATCATGGAAATCAACTCAGGTCATTCAAACGTACAGATTGCCATTGCCGTTCAGCCACAAAACAAGCCTGCGAGAGGGCATGAAGTGGAATTCGTCAGCGACAATAACGGCGGCGTTTTCAGTGCATCAGTACCAACTGAGCTGCCCCCCTCCATCAACACCAGCGGTCAGGAAGTCGGCAATCTCATTAACACATGGGCCTGATGCCAACCGTTAGCGGGAGAGGTTAAACATGACCATTTCTTTCATTGCCACAAGATCAGTTGCTGCCGCCCAGAGCGACAGTATACGGTTTGTTGTGCAAGCCCCCACTGCCCCCCCGAGCTCCGTCTCCCAAAGGTCGACGCCAACAGAGTCGGAGGACGTTACTCAAGCACCATCGCCTGAACGCGTCGAACAGGCGATCAAGCAAGTGAATGAGACTTTCACCCAAAAGGGGCAGAATCTGTACGCCTCGATTGAACGGGACAAATCTACCGGCATCCCTGTGGTCAAAGTGTTGGATAAAGCCACCAATGAGGTCATCAGCCAATTCCCGTCAAAAGAAATCATCGCCATAGCTGAAGCGATAGACCAATCCCAAGAAGACAAAGGACAACTGATAAACGTCAGCGCATGAAACCAATTCCCTTTAGGGCGCCCGCTTCGGCGGGTTTTTTTGTTCGCAAATATTTAAGCCCTCGACAAAGCGAAAAACAGAACCGCCTGCCCCCGTATTCCAACCATTCATCTGCGTGATTTAGCCGCTCATTCAAGCGGCTTGCTTATATCTGAACGGATTTGAGCACCCTCCATGTTTTGAGTAGATTGCACTCCCGCTTGGCGAAAAACGCAAAGTGAACGTAGCAATAAACCTGATCAGTATTTCAGGCCGCAGTTCGTGGAAGCACTGGGAGGCAGGCATGAAAACGATTTTCTTGGGCAGTTTATTTACCTTACACCGCAGCGTCCTGTCAGTGATCGTGACTGCGGCAGCCTTATATGCCTTGCCATCCGCATCGCTGGCGCAGACTGTTGACATCCCCAAACAAAGCAGACAACACATCAACAAATTCAACCATATAAGAACCGGCTTCCCCTTAAGTGGAGCCCACGTTTTCGTAACTTGCGAGACCTGCCACATGGGTGGAATTTTCAAAGGTACGCCGACAACATGTGCAGGATGCCACTTTGTTGGCAACCGGGTCGGCGCCACTCCAAAATCCGCCCGTCACGTTCCAACCAATAAGTCCTGTGATGTTTGCCATTCCAGCAGCGCCAGCTTCCAAGTGGCTATGTTCAAACATACCGGCATCACCGGTGGCTGCGCCACATGCCACAACGGCATCGCGGCATTAGGCAAATCGGCGGGGCATATTCAAACCTCTTCGGTGTGCGAATCTTGCCATACAAATACCGTCACCTTTCTGGGTGCAACATTTTTCCACACCGGCATCACTGGTGGTTGTGCTTCATGCCACAACGGCATCACGGCATTAGGCAAGCCGGCGGGACACATTCAGACCTCGTCAGCATGTGAGACTTGCCATACGAACACCACCACCTTCGCAGGAACCAAATTTAATCACAGCGGCATCACAAGTGGCTGCGCTTCATGCCACAATGGTACCCGCGCATTGGGTAAATCCCCTGGTCATGTAACGACCACGGCAACGTGCGAGTCTTGTCACCACAGCACCTCCAGCTTTCTGGGCGCGGCCTTCAATCACGCCGGAATAATTAATGGCTGTATTTCCTGCCACAACGGCACTACCGCATTAGGCAAGCCCTTGGGACATGTGCAGACCACTGCCGCATGCGAAACTTGCCACAAGAATACGAGCAGTTTTTTGGGGGCAACCTTCAGCCACACCGGAATCACAAGTGGCTGCGCTTCATGCCACAACGGCACCCTTGCAAAGGGCAAATCGTCCACACACATTAAGACTGGCGCTGCATGCGAGTCTTGCCATACGAACACCACCAGCTTTCTGGGAACGGCCTTCAGTCACATTGGCATCATCAGCGGATGTGCCTCATGCCACAACGGCGCTACCGCATTGGGCAAACCGTCGGGGCATGTGCAAACTATTGCTGCGTGCGAGACTTGTCACAAGAATACGACCAGTTTCTTTGGGGCTCTCATGAATCATACCGGCATCATCAGTGGCTGCGTTCTATGTCATAACGGCTCCACCACAGCAGTAGCCAAACCGAATAGTCATGTGCAGACCACAGCTTCATGCGAGACCTGCCACAAAAGTACAACCAGTTTCTCCGGGGCCCTCATGAATCACACCGGCATCATCAGCGGCTGTGCTTTTTGCCACAACGGCGTCACCGCGTTGGGCAAGTCTTCAGCGCACGTACAGACCATCGCCGCATGCGAGACTTGCCACAAGAATACCGTCAGCTTCTTGGGGGCGGCTTTCAATCACACCGGAATCATCAGCAACTGCGCTTCATGCCACAACGGCACTACCGCGCTGGGCAAGTCTTCAGCGCATGTACAGACCGTCGCCGCATGCGAGACTTGCCACAAGAATACGATCAGCTTTTTGGGGGCGGCCTTCAGTCACACCGGGGTTACCACAGGCTGCGCAAACTGCCATAACGGCACTACTGCGCTAGGCAAGCCCAGCAATCACATTCCGACCACCATTACAGGCTCTCTGGATTGCAATGCCTGCCATATCGGCACATCGACGTTTATCAACGAGAAGATGAACCATAACGCTGCTGTGACAGGCTGTGTGGCGTGCCATCTTACCGGCAGAACCTACTTGGGCAGCATGCAGAAAAAGAATCACAACGGCTCCTCGGCAGCCAAGGACTGCTCGTCCTCATCGTGTCATAAACCGCTGGGCAGAACGGGGAGCGCCTATGTAACATGGGACTGATTCCGCAATCTGCGCCCTGTCACGAGAAAGCCCGCCGAAGCGGGCTTTCTTTTTTGCATGCGCTTCAATAACCCGCACAATCAGCCCTGCGCATGCTTTGGCATCCGCCATGATGCTCATCCGAAATCCTATACTCAGATACACATCCGGGAATAGCTGCCGCAAAATGTCACTTCAACAACCCATCACCCCGCTAACTATCTGATATTCATCAGGCCATTCACTGGCACGACGATTGCATCAATTCAACTAACCCGATCATTTTGATATTTCCACTAAGGAAAATATAGACACCTCAAGCAACACAAGCGCACACCTTCAAGCAGTTCATTCCAGGAAAGCCGAGTTATCCGGCATCCTTTCACTGCATTCTGTCTCTGTAAACAAACCGCCTATACCCTTTATTGCACCGTTTATCACCGCGCCGGAAAGCAGCCGCATAAACTTGAGCGAACATCAACCTCTTGCTAATGTCTTCTCACGCCCGCTGTTGATGCGGGTGCTCCCCCGAAGGAGTAGATCATGGGCAACCTCAGCAAAATAGAACAGGAGTGGAGACCTCTCTGCAGCGACTCTCTGTATGAGATTCCGACAGACCATCCATTGGTCTGCATGGAGCACATGCGCACCAAGGAACACGCCTATTTCGACATCAAACTGGATCGGTTTCTATCGCAACAGGAAGCACTTGATGTGCTGAACGGGTAACACTAAAGACGGAAGGAAACGCAAATGAATATCTATATGATCATTGGATTGGGAATGATGCTCGGCGCAGCTTGGTTCGACACCACGTTTGCATGGAAATCCAAATTCTTTATGTATGCAAACGCGGCAGGCGTGTGCCTCTTTATGTGCAGCTTCTTTATCAGAGGAGACGTCGCGTGAACGCGCAAGACGCGCACAAGAATCAAAGGAACGACGGCGCTCGCCTACTCGCTTTCCAAGTGATCATTGCTGGTAAACATCCAAGTGCGAGTGATGCTGAGCACGTCGGTTTCCTTGCGAATGTCCGGCGGAAAGGCGGAATAAGGCGCCGCCAGTTTGACAATACGCATGGCGGCAGCATCAAGGATACGTTGCCCGGATGAACGATTGATCTCGATGTTCTCCACGCTGCCATCGGCACGTATCGAAACCGTAAGCGTCAACTTCCCGTAAATTTTCTGATCGCGCGCCTGTTGCGGATAGTTCATATTGCCGACACGTTCCACTTTGCCGCGCCAGTCTTCGACGTATTGTGCGTAACGATATTCCTGAGTGCGCGCCCCGACGAATTTACGTTTTGGGAGCTTCTCGTAAGAATCCATACTTTTGCCGATTTCGGCTTCCAGTCGCGCGATCTCCAGCGAACGCTGTACCAGATCTTCGCCGCTCACATCATTGCTGAGCGGTTGCTTGACGTTCTTTTCTTGCGGAACGCTGTAATTGCTCTTCAATTGCGTGAGCAAGCGTTTGGCTTCCTGCTCCAGTTGCTGCACGCGGTGCGCCGACTGCTCCGGCGAGAATTGTTCACCGTCACCTAACGTCGGCAAAGGCGTCTTGGCGTGACGGTCATCCGCAGTGTTGCCGCCGCCGTCG
>JBAZYW010000111.1:7170-7842 GCA_041659125.1 Gallionellaceae bacterium
TCTGCGCCATCTTGGCAGCATTGCTCGGACGCATCTTCGACTTGCTATTAACCAGCACCACCTCCAGCGGCTGCAACGGGGTGCTGATCGCCTTGCCCAAACCGGGAAGCGCGATTCCGATGCCGAACAGCACAAACGCATGCACACCGAGCGAAAATAGCACGGCAAACACGAGGTTCTGTTTTAGCAGCAGACGAATCATGCAGGCGTCGCCTCAAGCGCCGAGATGAAACGCGCATTGAAATTTAAATCAAGCAAGTCTATCTCCCCTATCTCCAGTGTCGCACGCGTATTCGGCGGCAATTCAGGCAGCGACGGAATACGGCTCACCAACGGAATATCAGCCAGCTTGACCAGATTTTCGCGCAGCACCATCACCTCGAACTGCTTCACATTCTCCTGCAACAACCAACGCAGACACCAGTAACGCTCCATCTGGCGCTGGAAATCATTGTAGAGGGTATATGCCGCGTCGAAATCGCGCAGGATGGTAAAAAGCGCGGTATCGTTTTGAGCATAAGTCGGCGTCTCATGGCGCAACAGACTGATGATCTGCCGCTGGTTTACCATATCCACATAGCGGCGCAACGGCGAGCTCGACCACATGTATTGCGCCACACCCAAGCCTTGATGCGGTGCAGCGACCGTGCTCATCTTCACCTTGCCGTTGTT
>JBAZYW010000112.1:0-7758 GCA_041659125.1 Gallionellaceae bacterium
GAGCTGATGAGCAAGGCTGAGACGATGATGCTCAAGCCTTGCAGCAGCGTGTTGTCAAAGGTGGCGAGCGACCAATCATTGAGTAGTTGGATGCCTCCGCCCAGGGTGAAGGCCAGCAACAATGCGGCTTCAAATACGATGGAAAGCAAAGATAGGCGGGTCTTGGCGCAGGTGTAGTCGGCGGCTTTTTGATGCGATGCCAGATCGACTTTTTCACGGAAGGCGGCGGGAACCGCATCGCGGCGGCCCATAACGTGCCGCAGTTGGCGGCGAGCCAGCCAGAGCTTGGTGAGCGTGCCGAGCAGCAGCACGACTAGGAATAGGGTGGTGAATAGAAAAGTCGTCATCTAATTATCAAGTGCCAGCCAATGATGTGACACAATACGTGCCGCGAAAATCAATCAATTATCAAGGCGACGAATTATGGCACAAAATCAAAATTACCTTATCTGGTTGGACATGGAGATGACAGGGCTCGTACCCGAGACCGACCGCATCATCGAAGTGGCTATGGTCATTACGGATAACGACCTGAATACCATTGTGGAGGCTCCTGTGCTGGTGGTGCATCAGCCGGACAGCGTGCTGGATGGCATGGATGCGTGGAATAAATCGACGCACGGCAAATCGGGGCTGATCGAGCGCGTCAAGGCCTCGACGCTGAATGATGCACAAGTCGAGGAGCAGTTCCTCGAGTTTCTCAAAGAATATGTGCCAACGCGCACCTCGCCGATGTGCGGCAACTCCATCTGTCAGGACAGGCGTTTCATGGCGCGCTGGATGCCCAAACTGGAAGACTACTTTCACTACCGCAATCTTGATGTCAGCACCCTTAAAGAGTTGGCCCGACGCTGGAAGCCG
The DNA here is from genome assembly GCA_041659125.1 of Gallionellaceae bacterium. Classification (GTDB taxonomy): domain Bacteria; phylum Pseudomonadota; class Gammaproteobacteria; order Burkholderiales; family Gallionellaceae; genus PALSA-1006. Next base: position 862 of record JBAZYW010000112.1, read on the forward strand.
GAGATGGCGAAAGGCGTTAAAAAGCACGGCAAGCACGAAGCGCTGGCGGATATCTATGAATCTATCGACGAGATGAAGCACTATCGCGAGCACTTCATCAAACTGTGATGGTTCGGGATTAGAGCCTGCAACATAGCGGGCTAGGGGGAGTGCATGATGAATAGAATAACAAATAAATGGCACGGGCTGGGTGTTCAGGAAAAGCTGCATATCCTGATTCAAGGCTCGTTGATCATCCTGTTCTTTATCTCAATGGAATGGGTCATCGGCCGCTTCGAGGAGCAGATCATGACTTCGGCCGAAGTGCGCGCCGAAGAGACGGCGGACGGTCTGATCAACGGGATGAATATGCTGATGTTGACCGGCACGATTTCCAATCCCGATAACCGCAAGCTGTTGTTGAGCAAAATGCAGCAATCGGAAGGCATCAAGGAGCTGCGCATCGTTCGCGGCAAAAGTGTAAACGCGCAGTTCGGCAATGGTTTGCCGGAAGAGCAGGCGCGCGATGACATGGAACGCGAAGTGCTGGAAACAGGCAAGGTGCAGTTCAAAAGAATCGACGTTCCCCATGGCCCGCCTTTGCTCAGAGTGGTGGTGCCGTTCATTGCACTGGAGAATTTTAGGGGTACGAATTGCATGTCCTGCCACGTGGCCGAGGTGGGTAGCGTGAATGGCGCTGCCAGCGTTGTCATCGACCTCTCCAAGGACGAGGAGTCGCTTCAGAATATCAAGAACTGGCTGTGGGCCGGGCATATCGCTATTCAGATATTGCTGTCCATCATCATTTCCTGGTTCGTGAGAGTGCTCATCGTCAAGAATATTGCCGAGCCGGTGAAAAAGCTTCAGGCCGCGATGTCCGAAATACAGCGCGAGAATAATTTGTCCAAACGCGCCGATGTGGATGAGAACAACCCCGATATCGGCGAGATGGCGCGCACCTTTAATGCGCTCGTCGGCAACTTGGAGCATGCGACCGATCGGCTTGAGTTGTTCGGCAAGATGTTTCACGGTAGCGGTGAGGCGATGTTGATCACGGATGCAAATAAAAACATCATGGCTGTTAATCCGGCGTTTACGGAAATCACCGGATATGCAGCGGAAGAAGTCATCGGCAAGGATCCCAATGTGTTGTGCTCGGGTAAGCAGACGCCTGATTTTTATCAGACGATGTGGGTGAGCCTCAATGAGGCGGGGCAATGGCAGGGTGAAATATGGAACCGGCGCAAATCAGGGGAGATTTATCCCGAGTGGTTATCCATCGGTGTGGTGAAGAATAGCAAGGGCGAGGTGATCAATTACATCTCGCTGTTTTCGGATATCACCGAACGTAAGGTTGCCGAGCAGAAGATCGAGTTTCTGGCGCATTACGATTCACTGACGCGGCTGCCAAACCGGGCGTTGTTTTCGGATCGCCTCAAGTTGGCGCTCGTCACAGCGGGGCGATATGAGAAAAGAGTTGGTTTGTTGTTTTTGGATCTGGATAAATTCAAAGCCATCAACGACAGCTTGGGGCATCTGGCGGGCGATCTGTTGCTGAAATCCGTGGCGGAGAGACTGAAGTCTTGCGTGCGCGAGTCGGATACGGTTTGCCGTCAAGGCGGGGATGAGTTCATGATTTTGCTGCCCGATGCCGGCACCAGAGACGATGTGGAGAATGTCGCGAAAAAGATCATCTTGGCCATGGCCGAAACGCATCAAATCGAGGGCCAAGAGCTGCTGATCACTTTTAGTGTGGGCATCAGTATCTACCCCGATAATGCCAAGGATAGTGAAGCGATGATCAAGTGTGCCGATGACGCGATGTATCGGGCTAAAGAGCTGGGGCGGAATAATTATCAGTTCTTTTAACGAGTCGTAATCATGAATCACCTGTTGGTGGATATTTCCGCTCACGGTTTCGGGCATGTAAGCCAAACAGCCCCTGTGGTGAATGAGTTGGTGCAGCTCATTCCGTTGTTGCACGTCACCATCCGCACTGCCGCGCCTATCGGGATTTTGCAGCAACGTTTCCAGTGCGACTTTACACACATCCCTGTCGCGTTCGATTTCGGCATGACGATGTCAAATGCGGTCGATGTGTTGGCGGATCAGAGTGCAGCGAACTATCGCGAGTTTCACGCCGATTGGGATGCGAAGGTGCAACGCGAGTCGCAAGCGATGCGGGCGTTGTCGCCCGATCTGTTGCTGGCCAATGTCCCGTACCTGTCTTTGGCTGCGGCGCAGCACGCCAACGTACGCGCTGTCGCCATGTGCAGTTTGAACTGGGCGCACATCTACCATCACTACTGCGTGCGGGATGTCGCCAGTCGGCATGTGTATGCGCAAATGTCGGCGGCTTACAACAGTGCCGAATGTTTCTTGCAGCTGCAGCCGAGTATGCCGATGCCGGATTTATTGAATACTCGCCAGATCAATCCCGTTGCTAAAATTGGCAGCAATCAGCGTGCTTTGATGGCGATGCGCCAACCTTCTTCCGCAGCAGAAAAATGGGTGTTGGTGGCAATGGGGGGGATGGAGTTTCGTTTGCCGATGGAAGGTTGGCCGTGTATTCGGGGAGTGCGCTGGCTGGTTCCCGCTGCATGGAAAATCGAACGCGATGACATAAGTGCGATCGAGTCATTCGGCCTGACATTCGGCGATGTGCTGGCTTCCAGTGATGCCGTGTTGACCAAGCCCGGCTATGGAACATTCGTTGAGGCGGCCTGTACAGGAGTGCCTGTGCTGTATGTGGCCCGTCGCGATTGGCCGGAAGAGCCCTATCTGGTGCAATGGCTGAATCGATGCGGCATCTGTCTGGAAGTGGAACGGGCCAGTTTGAAAACAGGTGAATTGCATGGGATATTGCAGCAGCTATGGGCTTTGCCGCGCCCAATGCGGCCAGCCCCTTCAGGCGCGCGTGAAGCCGCACACTATTTGCGCGATTTGATGGTGACCGGATAAAAAATTCAGCGTGCCTGCCTGTTTTTGCCAAGAGCCATCAACAGCGGTTCTCCTAGATTTTGCGGGGGGGAACCAGTAAAATCGCGCCGTACACGAATTACCCTGTAGGGCACACCGTCAAAACAGCTTGACGGAAAATGATGTGTGCCGCTGCTCGGGTAACTTGGAATGATTAGCGGGTAATGATGGACACAATAGTAAAAGAGTCGGATTTTGACATATACAACCGCCGGGAAATCATCTTCATTCTTGAAGATTTGGTGAAGCATCAGGCCGTGATCAATCTGCATACCACGGAGGGCGTTAGCTTGCTGACTTCCGTGCTGGGGGTCAGCGCTGAAGACGACTGCGTTTATTTGGATATCAGTCAGGATGATGCGATCAACAAACAGGTCATCAAGAGTAAGCGCATTACTTTTTCACTGCAGGTTGGGGTCCGGGTGCGCTGGCATTCTAGCCATGTGAATTTGGTTTCTTTGACGGATGGCGAGGCATTTTCTATTGAAATTCCCGAGGTGATCGAGCGTGTTCAGCGCAGAGACTATTTCCGGTTAAGTGTGCCGCAAGGCAGCAAGGGTTTGCTCTGCAAGATACCTCTCGATGAAGCAGCGATTATTTCAGTGCCTATTGTGGACATGAGCGTTGGTGGCGTCGGTATTTCGATTAAAGGCGAGCTGCCCGCGATTTTCTCTCAGGGGGCGATCTTGCAAGGGTGCAGTGTTGAATTTCCTGTGGTTGGGGTGGTTCCGCTTACTTTGAAAGTTCGCGGCATGTGGGCGTCAAGTACAACCAGAAGTGGCGAGCCCATGTACCACATCGGTACGGAGTTTGTGAATTTGAGCCGGGGAGCAGGGAACGTGGTTCAGCGCCACATGATCCATCTTGAAAGTGAGAGGCTAAGCCTTTCTTGACGCAGTACCATCCGCTCACGCTCGAGGTCGGAATGTCTAGATAATGGATAAAGTATCTAGGCCTGAGGTAGAATGCCCGGTCTTTTTTATTGCGCCAATTCCCGTGTGGGAAATGCTTGGGCTCATTAAAGTGCGACGCATTACGCTCTAATCCGAGATGCCACTGTTGCTCCGCGTAAGCAGACATGCGCAGTTCTTTTTAATTTGAAATGATTGACCGATAACAATGACGCACCCCGTGGATGACTCAGATTTCGCCATACACAATCACAAGGAAATCGTATTTATCCTTGATGATTTGGTAAAGCAACGCGCAGCGATCAATCTCCGTACTTCGGATGGACTTAACGTGTTGACCACCGTGCTGGAAGTCAACTCTGAAGAGGACTATGTCCTTCTGGACATCAGTCAGGATGCCGCGCTGAATAAGCGCGTCGTCAATGATAAGCATCTGACTTTTTCCACGCAAACAGGTGTCAGAGTGCGCTGGCGTTCGACGCAAGTGCAGTTAGTCTCTGTGTCGGATGGCGATGCGTTTTCCATTGACGTTCCGGAAGTGATCGAGCGTATTCAGCGCAGGGAATATTTCCGCTTAAGCGTGCCTCAAGGCAACAGAGGACTCATTTGCAAGATCCCGGACGGGGCGGCGGTATATGAGGTTTCTATTGTGGATATGAGCGTAGGAGGAATCGGTGTTTCAATTAAAGGAACTCCGCACGCGATGTTTTCCCAAGGCGCGCTCTTGGAGGGGTGCAGCATCGAATTCCCCAGCGTCGGGGCTGTTCCGCTCAATTTGAAGGTTTGCGGAATTCGGGGTGCTGGCACAACCAGAAGCGGTGAGCAAATACACCACGTCGGCATGGAGTTCGTGAAATTGAGCCGTGGAGCCGGCAATGTTGTTCAGCGTTACATGATCCAGCTTGAAGGCGAGCGCTTGAGCCTCAGTTGATTATTTTTCCGGGTGCAACGCGAGTGCGCGCGAGCGGCTTTGTTCCAGTTGTGCTGCATCAGGCTTGTCTAGCCAGCCATGCAAATTTTTCAGCACCAATTCACCAAGTGCATCTATCCAGTCCGAACGCTCGTTGAGGCAGGGGATGTAATGATATTCGCCGCCGCCCGCATGCTGGAAGTCTTCTTTACCTTCCTGCGCGATCTCTTCCAGCGTTTCCAGACAGTCGGCCACGAAACCGGGACAAACCACATCCACCCGCTGAGTGCCCTGTTGCCCTAATTCTTTCAATGTGGCCGTGGTGTAGGGCTTGATCCATTCTGCCTTGCCGAAGCGCGATTGGAAGCTGACGATGTATTGTTCCTTGTTCAGGCCGAGTTCTTCCGCGATCAAGCGGCCGCTCTTGAGGCATTCGCAATGGTAGGGGTCGCCTTTGTCCAGTGTGTAACTAGGCACGCCGTGGAAACTCATCACCAGCTTGTCCGGGCGACCATGCCGCGCCCAGTATTCGCGAATGTTTTGAGCGGAGACTTTGATGTATCCCGGATCATCGTGAAAGTGTTTGACGGTGCGCAGTGCCGGCATATTGCGCATTCGCAGCAGTTCTTTGAAAACGGCATCGAATGCCGTGGCCGTGGAGCTGGCGGCATACTGCGGATACAGTGGCAACAGCAGAATGCGCTGGCAGTTTTGCGCCTTGAGTTTGTTTAACACGCTTGCGACGGAGGGATTGCCGTAGCGCATGGCGTAATCCACCGCGAGCGGAATCCCGTCTGCGCGCTCTTGCAGACGCTGTTGCAGAAATCGGGTTTGACGTTCGGTATAGACCTTGAGCGGTGAGCCTTCGGACATCCAGATGCCGGCATATTTTGCGGCAGATTTTTTCGGACGCAGGTTGAGGATGATGCCGTTGAGGATCAGCCACCAAATCGCTCTGGGTATCTCGACGACACGCGGATCGCTCAGAAATTCTTTCAGATACGGGCGCACCGCTTGGGCGGTGGGCGCTTCCGGGGTGCCGAGATTGATGAGCAATACGGCGGTTTTTTCCGGTGTGCCGTGGGCGTAAGCGGGTTCAGTCGTGTAAGTCATCGAGATGTTTATAGGTTAATGCTGCGACAGCGCATTGCTGAGAAGTTTGGCCGTGATGTCCACGATGGGCACCACGCGTTCGTAATCCATGCGTTTGGGGCCGATCACGGCCAGCGTGCCGATGATCTGTTCATTGGCGGCGTAGGGCGCGGTGATGACGCTGCATTCGTCGAGTCCTGCCAGCCCTGACTCGTTGCCGACAAAGATATGTACTCCGGGAGCGTGTCGGCCGGCGTCAAGCAGTTGTAGCAGCTCGGTCTTTTGCTCGAACACGTTGAACAGTCCGCGCAGTTGCTTCATGTTGGTCGCAAGGTCGTTGCTGTGCAGCAGATTGCGTTCGCCGCTGATGACGTAGTCTTCCTGCTTGCGCGCGATCACTGCATCGCTGGCGGCCATCGCGGCGCTCATCAATGCGGTAAGTTCATGCTGCAATTGGTGCAACTCTTTTTGCATGCGCTGGTGGATGTCGGTAAACGAACAGTCGGCATAATGCTGGCTCAGGAAATTCCCCGCCTCGGTCAGCTGCGACTGCGTGTAGTCCTTGTGGGTCACCAGCACGCGGTTCTCGACTTCGCCATCCGGCATCACGATGATCAGCAGCACCCGCGTTTCGGAGAGACGCAGAAATTCGATCTGGCGCACGGTGATCGTCGCGCGTTTTGGAGTGGCGACGACGCCGGCGAAATGCGTGAGCTCGGATAAGAGATTGGAGGCCTGCGTGATCAAGCGCGAGGTATTGTCGGGTTTGAGCTGGCTCTCAAGTTGCTGCACTCGCGCACTATCCAATGGCTGCACGACCATCAGCGTGTCGATGAATAGCCGGTATCCCAGCGCTGTCGGTACGCGTCCCGCAGACGTATGAGGGCTGCGCACCAAGCCCATTTCCTCCAAGTCGACCATCACGTTGCGAATCGTGGCAGAGCTGACCTCCAGCCCGGAGTACTGTTGCAGCGCACGCGAACCGACAGGCTGGCCATCGCTGATATAGCGTTCCACCAGGGTCTT
>JBAZYW010000113.1:0-7715 GCA_041659125.1 Gallionellaceae bacterium
GAGATCGACTGCGAGTATCTGGATGATGGTGAGCGGCAGCGGAATCCTGAACAGCACAAAAGCGAGGTAGGGCACCATCTCCGGCACATTGGAGGTGAGGATGTAAGTGAGGAACTTGCGCAGGTTATCGAACACTGCGCGCCCTTCCTCGATGGCGAAGACGATGGTGGCGAAGTGGTCGTCGAGCAGGATGATGTCGGCTGCTTCTTTGGCCACATCGGTGCCGCTGATGCCCATGGCGATGCCGATGTCGGCGCACTTCAACGCAGGGGCATCGTTCACGCCGTCGCCTGTTACCGCGACGATTTCGCCCTTGCGCTGCAAGGCCTGCACGATGCGCATCTTCTGGTCGGCTCCGGTGCGTGCGAAAAGCAACTCGGGTTCTTCGAGCAGCAGTTGCAGATCGGCTTCCGACATGCCGCGCAGCCTGTCGCCTGTAATCGCCAGCGGGTTTTGCGCCAGCCCGATCGCGCGCGCCAGTGCGCAGGCGGTGTGCGGATGGTCGCCGGTGACCATGATGACGCGGATGCCGGCCACATGGCAGGTGGTGATCGCTTCGGCCACTCCCTGTCGCGGCGGGTCAACCAGCCCGATCAGTCCGGCAAAGACCAGTTCGCTTTCGCGTTGATCGGTATGTGCTGGCAGGCTGCGATAAGCGAGGGCAATCACACGCAGTCCCTGTTCTGTCATCTGCTCGTGCGCACTCAGCAAACTGGCACGGCGATCTTCATCCAGTGGCAGGTGTTTGCCTTGCAGCAGCATTGCGCTGCACAGCGGCAACACGTTTTCCGGCGCGCCTTTGCAATACAGCATGTGGCCCTGTGGCGTGGCGCAGATCACCGACATGCGCTTGCGCTCGGTGTCGAACGGAATCTCATCCAGACGGGGAAATACAGTGCCGTCCAGCGGCGCGCTTTGCCGCAATGCCACTTCCATCGGGTCGCCTAGCCACACCTCATGCCCGTCCTGTTCAATGCGGCGCAGGTCATGGCAATGACGCATGATGGCGAACAGTGGCTCGGCTTTGGTTGCGTCCAACTCGTCAAGTGTCAACAGCGCACCGGAATAGAACACTTGCCGGATACTCATGCGGTTTTGTGTGAGCGTGCCGGTCTTGTCGCTGCAAATCACGCTGGCCGCACCCAGCGTTTCCACGGCAGGCAGATGGCGCACCAGTGCATTTCTCTTCGCCATGCGCTGGGTCGCCATTGCCAGCGACAATGTGACGGTAGGCAGCAAGCCCTCCGGTACGTTGGCGACGATGATGCCGATCGCGAACACCAGATTTTCCCAGAACGACAAGCCGATCAACTGGCCGATCAGAAAGAACGCAGCGCCGAGCAAGGTGGAGAATAGTGCCACCAGACGGGACAGGCGTGCGATTTCCTTTTGCAACGGCGACAGCGGTTCGCGCGCAGTTTGCGTGAGGCGCGCGATGTTGCCGAATTCGGTATGCATGCCGGTGGCGTACACCATGGCTTTTGCTTCACCCGAAATCAGCGAAGTACCTGCGTGCAGGATGTCGCGCCGCAATACGGCCTGCTCTTCAAGCTCAGCGTGCGCATCGCGCGCCATCGGAAGGGATTCGCCGGTGAGGTTGGCGGTGTTGACGCGCACGCCGAACGCCTCGATCAAGCGGCAATCCGCTGGCACATCGTCGCCCGCCGCGAGTAGCACCACATCGCCCGGCACCAGCTCGGACACAGGCAATTGCACTGCATGCCCGTCGCGCAATGCGGTGGTGTGGCGCGGCAACAGATTGCGCAACGCGGCCAGCGCTTTTTCCGCGCGGTATTCCTGCCAGAACGAGAACAGCCCGTTGATCAGGATTACGCCGAGCACCGCATAGCCCAGCATTGCCATTCCTTGGCCCGGGTCTTTCCACTCGGCGACGAACGCGAGCCCCGCCGCAAGCCACAGGATCAGCGCGAAGAAGTGGGTGAATTCCTTGAGCAGTTTGTCGATGAACGATTGTCCGGCGATCTTTTCGATCCGGTTGATGCCGTACTTTGCCCTCCGCTGTAAGGCCTCGGCCTGCGATAGCCCTTGCGCGCTGCTGTGCAGATGCGCATAGAGATTTTCGATGGCATGGCGGTGCGGGTTCATGATGCTCATCCGAATATTGTTTTAATTTTGTTTCCGTCCAGATGTATTGCAGAGCCTCACCATAAAAAAAGCGATTCAACATGAAAATCTGATTTTTTAATCTGCAAAATCTGCGGACAACTGTTTTTATGCTTCAGCTTTGCTTTACGACTGGTCGCTCTGTTTTATTTCACTAGCCAGCGCGCTGCGCAATTCTTCGACTTTGCCATGCAGGTCTTCCGCATCTCCATAACTCAGGAAGTCCTTGTAGCGCGAATGTGCACCGAGAACTTTGCGCGCGTGTTTGATCGGGCAAAAATATTGCTCGGTGCGCGCCGTTATTTCGCTGGCATAGCCCAGCAGGCCGACCGCATACGAGCAATACATGCAATGCACTTTCTCGATAATGTTCAGATAGGCCAAGTGCTGATGATCTATCACGATATAGTCCGCACGACTCACTCTGGCGATACGGTAAATCGGAAAACAAACCAGTTGATAAATGCTGATGCACAGGTCGAACAAGACCAGCGGGACAGCCATGCCGTAAATGATCGGTGCGGTGAGATAGTTTTGCGGGCGGACAGTCGTGAACCAGCGAAATACACCGAGTTTGACTTTGCGGTGCGCATCCCTGGCCGCATGCTCGAAGGTGACGCGCTTGCCTTCCAGCTGGTAGCGCAGGCGTCCCTCTTGCTGTTCGATGAGGGTATGCAACTCATGTTCGAGAGCCGTTATTTGGTCGAGAATCTGGCGAATTCTGTTGTTCATAACGATCCTCTATTAAATTCAATGCGTACAGTAGCATGGGGGAACTCATTGTGAACAGTAAAAGTATATGCACATAAAATCAGATTTTCCTTAGAAGAAATCGGAATTCTCTTGCCGATTAACTATCTCGGTACATGATGATTTCAATGTCATAATGAACGGCGAAAAATTAAACCGTTACCACGATCATGATGACTATTTTTCAATCTGGTTTCAGTAATACAAGCCTTGAGCAGCAGCGCCGCCATCTGCTGTCTGTGATTGCGCAGGATGCGGCCAGAACGGCTCTCGATACGGGACGCAGCGCTATTTCCGGTAAAGTCATGGCGGCACTCGGCAAGGTGGATCGCCGCAATTTCGTACCCGACGAGCAAATCATTTTCGCTTATGAAAATCACCCGCTTTCCATCGGGCACGGCCAGACGATTTCACAACCCTACATCGTCGCGCTGATGACAGACTTGCTGGATCTCAATACAACGGATCGCATATTGGAGATCGGTACGGGTTCGGGTTATCAGGCCGCTGTTTTGTCCAAACTGGTCGAACATGTTTACTCCGTCGAAATAGTTAGAACGCTTGGCGAGCATGCACGCGAAAAACTTACGAAGTTGGGCTACCGGAACATTTCGGTGAAGATCGCCGATGGCCGGGATGGATGGTCTGAATTTGCTCCTTACGACGCCGTTATCGTTACTGCGGCACCTGATGAGATTCCGCCGGAGCTGGTGCAGCAACTCAAAACCGGAGGCAAGATCGTTATCCCGTTGGGATCGGCCTATGGCTATCAGGACTTGGTGTTGGCAACAAAACACCCCGATGGAAGCCTCGGTATCCGGCGAGTGTTGCCGGTGAGTTTTGTTCCGCTCGTCGGTGGAAGCTAGACATTCAAAATCGTCCGCACAATGGCCGCAGATGCGGCGTAGTCGTGCCGGTTATGGAGCGTCAGGACTATGTGCCCGTTGTTAATGGTTACAATTCAAACCTTCTTTTTGCTACCAAGATAATAAAATGCCAATCATTAACCTGACTCCCGCCGAACTTCGCCTCACCATCGCACCCGACACGCTCGGCTTTGGGGATACGTCCGAACTGGTCGAATATGTGTTGCCGTGGATCGGACAGGAGCGTGCGGAAATGGCCGCGCACTTCGGCCTCGGCATGGATCAGTCGGATTACAACCTATTCGTGCTGGGCGAGGTCGGCAGCGGGCGTTCTTCGCTGCTCAAACAGGCGATGCAGGCGGCTGCCGCCAAGCGGATAGTGCCTCCCGATCTGTGCTACCTGCACAACTTCTCCGCGCCGGAAAGGCCGCAGGCATTGCGCTTGCCCACAGGGCAGGGACGCCTGCTGCGCGAACTCATGGCGCAGATGGTCAAGTCGCTGCAAACCGAAATTCCGCAGCGCTTGGAAGGACAGGATTTCAAGGCCGAAAGCGAGCGCATTGAAAAAACCTACAAGGCGGAAGAGGCCAAGAATTACGCGGAGCTTGAAGCATTCAGCGAGGCACGCCACTTTACGCTGCGCCGCGATGCCGGGCGTCTGGTTTTCACGCTGCTCGGCGAGAAGGGGCATACGCTGACCGAGGATGAGGTCGTGGTCCTGCCCAAGGAGCGCCGTGCCGAGATTGAAACTGCCGAGCAGGAACTGCGCACCGAGATTACACGCTATTTTGAGAAAACCCGCCCGATGGAGCGCTTGATGAACGAGGCGCTGGCGGCATTGCGGCGTCAGGTGGTGAAGCCATTGCTGGAGCATGAGTTGCAGGAAATTCGCAACGGATTGAAAAAACAGATCAAGGATGCCGCCAAGCTCAATGCCTATCTGGAGCATGTGCAGCATGACGTGCTCGAACATCTGGAGCTGTTCAAAACATCCGACAGCGATGAAGAGTTGCGGCTGGATGCATTGACCAGCGTGCTTGCGCGCTACCGGGTCAATCTGATCGTGGACAACGAGGGCGCAAAAGGCGCGCCGGTGATCGTCGAAGACAATCCTTTGTTCCGCTCGCTGTTCGGCAGCATCGAGTATCAGTCGGAGAACGATGTGCTGGTGACCGACTTCACCCGCATCCGCGCGGGCAGCCTGCTCAAGGCGCATGGCGGCTTTTTGATGCTGCATCTGCGCGACCTGTTCGCCGACGGTCTGGTGTGGGAAAAGCTGCGGCGTTTTTTGCGCAGCGGCAGATTGCAGATCGAAGAGCCGGGCACGGCCTTTGCGCCGATCGCGGCGGTCTCGCTCGAACCCGAGGCGGTGGATGTCGATGTCAAGATCATCCTGATCGGTTCGCGCGAACAGTATTACGAGTTGCAGGAAGAAGACCCGGAGTTCGCGCGCCGCTTTCGCGTGAAGGTGGACTTTGCCGAAAGCTTTTTATCCGGTGAGGAAACCCGTCGCGCTTCGGCGATCTTTGTTGCGCATACCTGCCGCGATTTGGGGCTACCGCATTTCTCCGCCGCCGCCGTCGCGCGTTTGCTGGAGGATGGACATCGCGAAGTGGATGACCAGTCGCGCCAGCGCGCGATCTTCGCGCGCGCCGAGGCGCTGGTGATGGAAAGCGCCGCGTTATGCCGTGCGCGTGCCGCCCGTCTGGTTGAGGTACAGGATGTCGAAGCGGCACTGCGCGCGCGCACTTTGCGTCATGACTATCCCGACCAGCGCCTGCAGGAAGCCATCGCCGAAGGCGACTTGCTGATCACCGTGCATGGCGAGAAAGTGGGGCAACTCAACGGGCTGAGCCAAGTAGATTACGGGGACTATCGTTTCGGTTTTCCGACACGACTTACGGCGCGCACTTTTGCAGGTGAGGACGGTTTGCTTAACATCGAGCGCGAAGTGGAAATGTCCGGGCCGATCCACGACAAGGGCGTGTTCATTTTGCACAACTATCTTTCCGCGTTATTCGCCCATAATGCGCCGCTCGCGCTCAACGCTTCTATCGTGTTTGAGCAGGAATACAACGGTGTGGAAGGCGACTCCGCTTCCTGTGCCGAACTTTATGCATTGCTATCGGCTTTGTCGGGTCTGCCGCTCAAACAGGGCATCGCCGTGACCGGTGCGCTTAACCAGCACGGAGAGGTATTGCCAATAGGCGGACTCAACGAAAAGATCGAGGGTTATTTCCGTGTCTGCGAAAGCGCCGGACTGGACGGTAGTCAGGGTGTGCTGATCCCGCACCGCAACCGCCGTCACCTGATGCTGGAGCGCAAGGTCGTCGATGCGGTCGCACAGGGGGTGTTCCATATCTACACTGCCGATCATGTGAGCGAAGGTATCGAGCTGCTCACCGGAGTATCCGCAGGCATCGTCAACGCGACAGGCATCTTCCCGCGCGACAGCGTGCTGGGGCATGCCCAGAAAACCTTGCAAGCCTATCGCCGCGCCTTCCAGTCGTCTGAACACCAGAAGGAAGGGCGAAAGTCTTCGCGTTAGCGCGGGGAGCCGCAGTTAAATATCAGGCTGTGACAAATTGTTGTGGTGCCCGTCGCGCTGCCTGTAAATTGATTACGCCACCGATACGTCCTTCGCCAGATACACATCCTGAACTGCATTGAGCAGCGCTATGCCGTCCGGCATCGGTTTCTGGAACGCCTTGCGCCCGAGGATCAGACCCATGCCGCCGGCGCGTTTGTTGATGACTGCCGTGCGCACAGCTTGTTGCAAATCGTCTTTACCTGACTCGCCACCGGAGTTGATCAAGCCCGCACGCCCCATGTAGCAGTTGGCTACCTGATAGCGCACGAGGTCGATGGGGTGGTCGCTGGTGAGGTCGCTGTAGACTTTGGGGTGGGTCTTGCCGAATTTGATGGCGTTGTAGCCGCCGTTGTTCTCGGCCATTTTCTGTTTCACGATGTCGGCGTTGATGGTGGCGGCGAGGTGGTTGGCTTGTCCGGTGAGGTCGGCGGAAACGTGGTAATCCTTGTCGCCCACTTTGAACGCTGAATTGCGCAGGTAGGCCCACAGGATGGTGGCCATGCCCAGGCTGTGCGCATGTTCAAATGCTTCGGAAATTTCCTGTATCTGGCGGCGCGAGTGTTCCGAGCCGTAGAACACCGTTGCTCCCACTGCCACCGCGCCCATATCGAAGGCTTGATCGACGCTGGCGAACAGGGTTTGGTTGTAGATGTTGGGGTAGGTGAGGATTTCGTTGTGGTTGATTTTGACGATGAACGGGATTTTGTGCGCATAGCGTCGCGCCACCGAACCCAGCACACCCAGCGTGGAGGCCACGCCGTTGCAGCCGCCTTCGAGGGCTAGTTTGACAATATTCTCCGGGTCGAAATACATCGGGTTGGGGGCGAACGATGCGCCGCCGGAATGTTCGACACCCTGATCTACCGGCAGGATGGAAATGTAGCCGGTGTTGGCCAGACGGCCATGTCCATACAGGGCTTGCAGGCTGCGCAGGACGCCGGTCTTGCGGTCTTTCATCGCCACGACCCGGTCAACATAATCAGGCCCCGGCAAGTGCAACGATTCTTTGGGGATGCCGCTGCAACGATATTTCAACAGATGGTCCGCTTCGCTTCCTAACAATTGCACGATGTTCGTCATGATCTCGCTCCTTGTGGTTGAAATTGGAGCGGCTATGCTACTCCTCCTGATGTTCAAGTAAATCCCTCTCGCTGTGTATAATTCCGCGCACTTGAAATCGCCTATTGAGTTCCCACTATGCAGACCGTTCTCGGCACCCCCCTCAGTCCTTCCGCCACCAAAGTGATGCTGCTCGGCAGCGGCGAACTCGGCAAAGAAGTCATCATTGCACTGCAACGCTTGGGCGTGGAAACCATCGCGGTGGATCGCTATCCGAATGCGCCCGGGCATCAGGTGGCGCATCGCGCGCATGTCATCCACATGGC
>JBAZYW010000114.1:0-7706 GCA_041659125.1 Gallionellaceae bacterium
ACAAAATTTTTGATGGCGCCCGCCGGGGTGTTATTTCCTTGATGCAGCGTTGCCGCCTTTGAGTTCGCGATAACGCAATTTATCGGCCTCAAAGCGTGCCTTTACATTAGCCAGCTCCTGCTCATTTTGAGCCAGCTCTTTATTGAGCTTGGCAAGATGGGCTTCACTTTCCGCAACATCTTCAAGCAAAGATTTGGGAATCTTTTTGCCCTGTTTAACTAGCCCGTCTTGTTCTTTCTGATGCTCGGCAAGAGAAGCTTGAGCAGACTTGAGCATGGTGTTGATGCTGTTGATACGGGCTTCCACCTGCTGCAAGCTCCGGTCGCGCGAGAGATCAATCTCGTTCTCGTTGCTAAAAGTATTCAGCAGAGCGGAATCGCGGCGCTTGGCTTCAATGGCAGCCTGTTGGGCGGTATTTTTCTTGGCATCTTCAGCCTCTTTGGCGCGGCGTTCTTCCGGGGTAAGCTTCTCTATACGCTGTTCAACGCGGCCTTTGTCGCTGAATTTCGTGGCGTCCTTATTGGCGTACTCGGGGGGAATAGTTTCGCCGTAGTGCGTCGTACCGTTGTCATCGACCCATTTGTACAGCTTCGCTTCGGCGCTGGCACAGAACACAGCGCACAACACCAGACTCGCACCCAACCATTTTGTTTTAAGCATTTTTTACCCCGTAACGATCTCGATAAGATTGAACTGCCTGCAGATTCTGCCCTAAGTCTGTCCGTCCCTGCAAATATCCCAGCAAATCATCCAGTGCCGCGATGGAAATGACAGGTAAGCCGTAATCGCGTCTTACCTCCTGCACGGCAGATAAATCGCCTTGCCCGCGCTCCATGCGATCCAGCGCAATCACCACGCCGCACGGTGTTGCACCCGCAGCACGGATCAACTCGATGGACTCGCGCACCGACGTACCAGCCGAGATCACATCGTCGATGATGAGCACCTTGCCCTGCAATTTTGCCCCCACTGTGTTGCCGCCCTCGCCGTGGTCTTTGGCCTCCTTGCGGTTGAAGCAATATGGCACATTGTGGCCCTGTTCGGACAGCGCAATAGAAGTGCCCGCCACCAGCGGAATACCCTTATAGGCCGGGCCGAACAGCATGTCGAATTCGACCTTTGAGGCAAGAATGGCTTGCGCATAGAACTGGCACAGTTCGCGCAATGCAGCGCCGTCCTGAAACAAGCCCGAGTTAAAAAAATACGGCGACAAACGCCCTGCTTTGGTTTGAAACTCACCGAAGCGCAATACATTTTGCGCGACGGCGAAGCGGATAAAATCTTGGCGGTAAGCGTGCATCAAATCTCCAAACAGACACGGTAACTTAGTGAGCTGTCATTCCCGCGAAGGCGGGAATCCAGCAATTAAAAAATGCCTTTTGTTAACACCACTGGATTCCCGCCTTCGCGGGAATGACGAAGCGGAGAGCATTGTGGACAGGCCTGCCATTATAATGAGCGCCTTCACTAATCGAGAAAATTCATGCGCATCATTTCACTAAACCTCAACGGCATCCGCTCTGCCTACAACAAAGGCCTGCTGGAATGGCTGGGTAAACAAAACACCGACATCCTTTGCGTGCAGGAACTCAAAGCCCAAGCACCCGACATGACCCCGGACATGCTTGCCCCCTTGGGCTATCACGGCTATTTCCACTACGCCGAAAAGAAAGGTTACAGCGGCGTCGGCATCTACAGCAAAACCAAACCGGATAACGTCATCGTCGGCTTGGGTATCCCCGAATTCGACGCCGAAGGACGCTACATCGAAGCCCAGTTCGGCAATCTCAGCGTGGTATCGCTCTACCTGCCCTCCGGCTCCAGTGGTGAAGAGCGTCAGGCGGTGAAGTTCAAATTCCTCGCAGCCTTCATGTCGCACATGGTCGCGCTGATGAAGAGCGGGCGCGACGTCATCGTCTGCGGCGACTGGAACATCGCCCACACCGAAAAAGATTTGAAAAATTGGAAAGGCAACAAAAAGAACTCCGGCTTCTTGCCGGAAGAACGCGCCTGGCTCACCGAGCTATTCAACGAAGTCGGTTTCGTCGACGTATTCCGCAAACTGCACCCCGAACTCGAAGCCTACACATGGTGGTCGAATCGCGGACAGGCTTGGGCGAAGGATGTGGGTTGGCGTCTTGACTATCAGATTGCCACGCCGGGCATTGCCGGGAAGGCAGTAGCGACGGGCATTTACAAGGAGCAGCGATTTAGTGACCATGCGCCGTTGCTGGTGGATTACGACAAATCGCTGTGATCGTTACCGTAGGTTGGGTGGAGCGCAGCGATACCCAAAATCAAAACGATGGGTATCACTTCGTTCAGCCCAACCTACGCTTGCTGGTGCCCCTTTGCGCGCTGACTGCGCCAGGCATCAAGAAGCTCTGTGTTCCCGCTTACAACTTCCAAAAGCATCTGAAGCGACAGAATGGTTCCCGGAACGATGCCCTTTTCATCGACTTCTGCATCTGCATAGTCCGGATCTGTTGCAAGTTCAACATTTACAACCCACCAAACCTCAATCTTCCGTAACAGATCAACTAGAACTTGGAACTGTTCCGTGTGATTGGACTCAGCTTGACCAGTGACGATGTCGAAGAGTTGGTGAGCAACAAGGTTCCTAGTGCTCTTAAGCTGCTCGAAGGTCTTCAAGTCATCGTCATTTATTACATGGTTCTCATGTAACCAATTTAGGGATGCATAGACTGGACTCTTATCGCGCGAAAGAACTTTTGCCTTGTACTCTGGGGAGACTGTCGATCCTTTTTCCGACCAGCCAATTGAGTAGAAGTCTCGGATGCGATCGACTATCGAGTTTTTAAGAATCTCAAAGGTAGTGATGAACATTGTGGCCATGAAGAGCGATGGCCTGACAACGTCCGGGTCGAGAAAGCGCTCCCACCGTTCTTCGTGCGTGTTCATAAGGCCCAACGTAATTTAGAAAACAGATTCATTGGGTGGCAATGTCACCTATGACTGCAATGCTTGTCAATCTAGCCAGATTTTGGCAAAACCGCCATTGGATTTCTTGCGTGATTTTCAAATCAAAATCAGGTTGGTGAATTTGATGGTGTCTCATTCCACGGCGCCACCTTAAACAACAGCAGCATTCCCGGTATCGCCAGCGCTGCGCACAGCAGGAAAAATCCCCCCCACCCCATCGTCTCCACCAGCCAGCCCGTCGCGGCATTGGCGAAGGTGCGCGGCATGGCGGCGAGGCTGGTGAACAGGGCGAACTGGGTGGCGGTGTAAGCGGGGTGGGTGCTGCGCGCGATGAAGGCGACGAAGGCGGCGGTACCCAGCCCTACTCCCAGTGCTTCGAGACCGATTACGAAGGCAAGCTGGGCGAGTTCTACGCTGGTGATTTCGGCGTGATGGCCGATGGAGGCCAGCCAGGCGAAGCCGAAAATGGACACCAGTTGTACCACGCCGAATAGCCACAGTGCGCGGTTGATGCCGATCTTCACCATCCACAGGCCGCCGAGTAAACCGCCGATCACGGCGGGCCACAGCCCGGCGTTTTTGGCGATCAGGCCGATTTGGGTTTTGCTGAAGCCCATGTCCATGTAGAACGGTGTGGCGAGTGCGGTGCACATGCTGTCGCCGAGTTTGTAGAAAAACAGGAAGGCTAAAATCAGCAGCGCGCTGTTCCAACCTTCGCGCGTGATGAATTCGTGGAACGGTTCGACCACGGCAGCGCGTAAGGTTTTGGGCGGCGTGGCGCGGTGAGGTTCTTTTACCAGCAGTGTCATCACTACGCCGGGCAGCATGAACAGGGCGGTGACGATGAACACCGTGCTCCAGGGAAGAAAATCGGCAAGGATCAACGACAGCGAGCCGGGTATCAGTCCGGCGATGCGGTAGGCATTTACATGCACCGAGTTGCCCAAGCCCAGTTCGGCATCGCTCAACAATTCGCGGCGGTATGCATCGAGCACGATGTCCTGTGTGGCGCTGAGCAGGGCGAGCAGTGTGGCGATCCAAGCGATGGTGCGCAGGTCGCTTTGCGGCGAGAATCCGCCCATCGCGGCGATTACTGCCAGCAGGCCGATCTGCGTGAGCAGCATCCAGCCGCGCCGCCGTCCGAGCAAGGGCAGCACGTAGCGGTCGAGAAACGGCGACCACAAAAATTTCCAGGTGTAGGGAAACTGGATCAGCGCGAACAGGCCGATGGTTTTGAGATCGACGTGTTCGCTACGCAGCCATGCGGGGACGAGGTTGAACAGCAGGTACAGCGGCAGCCCGGAAGAGAAGCCGGTGAACACGCAGATCAACATGCGGCGGGTGAAAAATTGTTGCCATATGCTCATCTCAAAGGCCGCGCTGGAAGCGGTATACCGCCATGCTGCCGAGCAGGTTGGGCAGGATGAGAATCTCGTTGTCGCCGGTCATCACGCGCCTTTCCAGAATATGCACATGATGGTCGGCGCAGAAGGTTTCAAAGTCATCCAGCGTGCATAAGTGCACATTGGGTGTGTTGTACCACTGGTATGGCAGCTCTTCTGATATTGGCATGTGACCGCGCAGCACGTTGAGGCGTGCTTTCCAGTAGCCGAAATTGGGGAAGCTGACGATGCCTTCGCGCCCCACGCGCAGTATTTCCTGCATCAGCGGCTCGGTGTGGCGCGTGGCTTGCAGCGTTTGCGACAGGATGACGTAATCGAAAGAATTGGATTCGAAGTCTTTCAAGCCGGAATCCAGATCGTTCTGAATCACATTCACGCCGTTCTGGATGCAGGCGACGATTCCGGCATCGCTGATCTCGACGCCGTAGCCGCGCACACCGCGTTCGCGTTTCAGATATTGCAGCAGGCTGCCGTCGCCGCAGCCGAGATCGAGCACTGAAGCGCCCTGCGGTATCCATGCGGCGATAGCGGCAAAGTCGGGACGGGTCGCGGCAAGTAAAGCGTGGGTACTCATGCGGCATTCTCCCGGTGGATATTGTCGAGATAGGCTTGCATCACGTCGAAATAGTGCGGATGCGGCATCAGGAAAGAGTCGTGTCCGTGCGTGGAGGTGATTTCCGCATAGCTCACGTTGCGGCGGTTATGCAGCAACGGCCGCACGATTTCGCGCGAACGCTCCGGCGAAAAACGCCAGTCGGTGGTGAACGATATGACCAGATAATCGGCGCGGGCGGTCGTGAAGGCTTTGTTCAAGTCTCCGTCGCAAGCATGGGCCGGGTCGAAGTAGTCCAGCGCCTTGGTCATCAGCAGATAGGTGTTGGCGTCGAAATACGCGGCGAATTTGTCGCCTTGGTAACGCAGATACGATTCGATCTCGAATTCAACTTCAAAACCGTAATTGAATTGCTCGGCACGCAATTCGCGCCCGAATTTGTCCGCCATCGCATCGTCGGACAAGTAAGTGATATGCCCCAGCATGCGCGCCAGACGCAGGCCGCGGGTGGGTACGACCCCGTGCGCATAGTAATCGCCGCCGTGAAAATCGGGATCGGTGAGGATGGCGTTGCGCGCCACATCGTTGAATGCGATGTTTTGCGCGGTGAGGCGCGGTGCGCTGGCGATGGCCAGCACATGGCGCACGCGTTCGGGATAAGCCAGTGACCATTGCAAGGCCTGCATGCCGCCGAGACTGCCGCCGATGACGGCGGCGAATTGCTGAATGCCGAGACGGTCGGCAAGACGCGCTTGCGATTCCACCCAGTCTTCTACCGTGATGACGGGAAAGCTGGAGCCGTAAGGCTTGCCCGTTTCCGGGTTAATGCTGATGGGGCCGGTGGAGCCGTGACAACCGCCGAGGTTGTTCAGGCCGATTACGAAAAATTTGTCGGTGTCGATGGGCTTGCCGGGGCCGACCATGTTGTCCCACCAGCCGATGTTCTTGGGTTCATCGGCATAATATCCGGCAACGTGATGATGCCCGGACAGTGCGTGACAGATCAGAATGGCGTTGGATCTATCCGCGTTTAACGTGCCATACGTTTCATATATCAACTCGTAACGCGACAGCACCGCGCCGCTTTTAAATTGTAGCGGTGTGTCAAACTGCGCGCGCTGCGCGCTAACAATGCCTACCGAAGAAACCACTGATGCTCCCCAAAACAAAAAACCCGTTCAGCTTTAGGCTAGAGCGGGTTCACTCGCTTTAGCTGGTATGTTTAACGTGCCCCGCAAGCTGAATCAAATCGGCACAGACGTGCAGTTTCCGTGTTTTGAATGCAGCTGTCAATCGTGCCGATTTAAGCCTTGAAGAAAAACGGGCGTTAAAGAAAAAACTTTACAGCGTTGGATGTTATTGCTAGGATTTAATCCACTTTGTACGAAAAAGCTCTAACCAGCCTATGATTAAAGGAAATTTCGATATTCAACTAGATTTCTTGCAGACGTCTACGCCACCTATGATCGGGGTGGATATAAGCTCGTCCTCAGTCAAGATGGTGGAATTAAGCGAAGCGCCCAAAAAGTCTGGTTATGTAGTGGAACGTTATACGATAGAACCGTTGCCGCAAGATGCGGTGACTGATGGCAATATCAATAATCTGGATGCAGTCTCCGATGCCTTGCGCCAAGCATGGAAGCGCATGGGTTCGCGTATTAAAAACATCAGCCTTGCTTTACCGGCCGCCGCTGTTATCAGTAAAAAGATATTGCTGCCAAGCGGCTTGCGTGAAGATGAGTTGGAAATTCAAGTCGAATCGGAAGCTAACCAGTACATTCCTTTTGCGCTCGAAGAAGTTAATCTGGATTTTCAAGTGATCGGCCCTTCGCCTACCAACCCGGAAGAAATTGAGGTGTTGTTGGCGGCATCGCGCAAAGCGAATGTGGAAGATCGCGTGGCCACGGCGCAGGCAGCCGGTCTCAAAACAATCGTTGTCGACGTCGAGCCGTATGCTGCCGAGGCGGCATTTGAGCAAGTTCGTGCCCAATTGCCGGGAGGCGCGGCAGACCAGTGCATCGCGCTGGTAGATATTGGCGCAAATGTGATGAACGTGAATGTGCTGCGCAACGGGCAATCGGTTTATATGCGCGACCAGCAGATCGGGGGCGCGCAATTGACCCAGCAGATTCAGAATGCTTTCGGTCTATCTGCCGAAGATGCCGAGGCGGCCAAACGCAATGGCGGTTTGCCCGATAATTACGAAAGCGAGATTTTGACTCCTTTCCGTGAAAGCGTTGCAACCGAGGTAACACGGGCGTTGCAGTTCTTTTTTACTTCCACACAGTTTAATGAAGTGAGCTATATCGTGCTGGCCGGAGGCTGTGCATCGCTGTCGGGTTTGGATGATGCTGTTGCGACGCGCACACAGGTGAGTACGCTGGTGGCAAATCCTTTTGCGCAAATGACGCTGTCGAGCCGGATCAAGCCGCGCCAACTTCAAATGGATGCGCCCGCGCTGATGATTGCCTGTGGTCTGGCGATGCGGAGGTTTGACCCATCATGATACGTGTAAACCTGCTGCCCCATCGCGCCGAGAAACGCCGCACGCGACAATTACAGTTTGTTATTCTTAGCGGCATCTCGCTGGCGTTGGGAATATTGATCGTCGGCTTTGTGCATGCGTGGATCAGTGCGCGGATTTCAAATCAAGAACGCCGGAATGAGTTTTTGAAGCAAGAAATTGTCGTGCTCGACAAACAGATTGCTGAAATCAAGAAATTGCGCGAACAAACCCAGTCTCTATTGGCCCGCAAGACGGTTGTTGAGAACTTGCAAAGTACCCGCTCGGATGTTGTACATCTGAT
>JBAZYW010000115.1:0-7682 GCA_041659125.1 Gallionellaceae bacterium
CGCTACCCGCCTATATTCTTTGCTAATATCGTCATCTGCCTAATGAGTCTATTATAAAACGGCTCCACCCATTAAAATGCAACTTCCTGCTAACTAGTTTTACATCCATGAACTACAAATGCTATAGCCTGACCATATCAAGCGAACTTTCTCTGCCAGAGTTGATGACTGCCGATGCTGCTTGCGGGTGCGACGACGTCGATGTGCGCATAGTCATCGCTGAAGTATCGCATGACGGATTGGTGGCGGGGCAACAGCTTGGCCCTTACCTGTGGACGAGCGAGAGTGCATTGTGGTTAAAAGTGCCTGGGGTGGCCCGGTTTCTGGCGAGTGACGGAAATGAAATTCGCATCGATCCAGAACACGGCGTGGATGAGGATAGCATCAGGGTGTTTTTACTCGGCTCTGTTTTTGGAGCAATCCTATTTCAGCGAAAGTTCCTGGTGCTGCACGGCAATGCGATACGGATCGGCGACAGTTGCATGGTATGCGTAGGGGATTCCGGTGCCGGAAAATCAACGCTGGCCGCCGCGTTTATGCAACGTGGTTATCAGATATTGGCCGATGATGTCGTGCCTGTAGATAGCCAATGCAGGGCCGTACCCGGATTCCCACGTATCAAGTTATGGCAGGATGCTGCCGATCATCTGAAAGTTAATACTGAAAAATTACGACGCATTCGGCCGGAGATGCAAAAATTCAATTTTCCGGCCTTGCAGCAATTTGCAGAGCAGCCCCTGCCGGTGCGTTGGGTTTACATTCTGGATCGCCACCAAAAGACAGAAATCCTGTTCGAGCCGATACAGGGCATGGCTCGATTTGCCGCTCTGCACGACAATACATACCGCGTGCGCTTTCTGGAAGGAATGGCGCTCAAGGCCAATCACTTGAAGTTGTGCGGCCAATTGGCCGGGCGCATACATTTGGCGCGACTAACAAGACCCGAACAAGGCTTTACCGTCGACGCCCTTGTCGAACGCATCCTCGCCGACACAACCGGACATTCATGAACCCCGTCAACGGCATCTACTGGCTGGCCTCCTATCCTAAATCGGGCAATACTTGGCTGCGCATTTTTCTGTGTAATCTGCAGAAAGATCAGGACATGCCCGTTGATATCAATGATCGTGATGACTTTACCTCCGCCATTGCCAGTTCGCGCAACTGGTTGGATGAAGTGCTGGGTTTTGATACCGCCGATCTTGACTCTGCCGAAATAGAGTACCTTCGCCCGGAAATATATCGCTGGGCAGCCCTGCATGAAAAAAAAATCAGCTACCACAAGATTCACGACGCCTATACCTACACCACAGCAAACGAGCCACTGGTAAGCATGGAGGCAACGTTGGGCGCTCTCTACATCCTTCGCAACCCACTGGATGTGGCGTCCTCCGCCGCCAATCACTGGAATTGCAGCATAGACCACGCCATCGTCAATATGGGCAATCCCGATACTCGCTTTGCACGCTCGCGAAAAAAAATGGCTGCCCAGCTTGAGCAGCGCCTGCTTAACTGGTCTGGTCATGTGCTAAGTTGGGCGGACGCGCCCGGATTAAACTGCCTGACCATCCGCTACGAAGATATGCTGCAAGATCCGCTGAACACTTTTTCCCGTGCGGCAGCTTTTCTACAAATGCCCAAAGACCCACAGCGGATCGAAAAAGCCATTCGCTTCAGTGCGTTCAGTGAACTGTCCCGCCAGGAAGCGGAAAAGGGTTTTTATGAACGACCGCAGCATACTGCGCGTTTTTTTCAGCAAGGCAAAAGCGGCGGTTGGCGCGAGCAACTGACAGCGGAGCAGGTGGCCAGAATCGTTGCCGAGCATGGGGAAGTCATGCGCCGTTTCGGCTATCTGGACGAGCGAGGCGAACCAGTCTGAATTGGATCATTCGAAAAATGGCAAAGCTCAGCAGGCACACCATCAATCCACCGGCCCACCGTGCAGCCAATGGTTGAGCAGACGTAGCGCCTCCACGTTTTTCCGAAATGTATTGGCAATCCACTGATCAACTTCGCCCCGTGTGACGCGCTCGATCTGGCCGCAGAGTTTTTTAATATCTATCAGCTCTTCCAGCGCGGGATGCAGATGCGCGGCCTGGCGTTGCGCCTGTTTGATAACACTCTGTAAGCCTGCGGTAGAGTTACGTTCCCGGGCCAAACGGTCAGAACCCATGTCCTTGGTCGGTTTCCATGCTATCCGTGACGACACGATCCTGTTAATAGCGCAACGGTGGAGGTAGCGCCCCATGCCTTGCGGCCCGAACTTTTCGATACTGGGGGTGGATAAATATTGTTGTACCAGGCGCACATCGAGCAGTGGCCAGCTATATTCCACGCCGAAAGAGGCTGCGATCAGCGTGCAGTTTTCCAGGCGGTTTGTGACGTAGGGTGCCAGGCTATTCAGCACAAAATCGTTGATGCGCCTATAGGGGGCATCGTATCGCGCCGTTTCTAGATAGAGATCATCGATATTCAAGCGCTGAAGCAATTCGTCGCGTAACAGCAGATGAGGGCGCTTGTTTTTCCAGGCATCGATGTAAAGCGAACTATACGGTTGTGGATCGTGGTTAATCGTTATAGCCTTGGCGAGTCTGAGCGTGCGCATCAGCGGATTGCCGGGCAGAATATTCCAGAGTTGAGCATACTGCCCCGCATTCAGAAGTTCATAGCGCAGATGGTGGCCTGGGTTGGTGACGGCCTCATCCCCGCCAAAACCGGAAAATAGGGTACGCACGTCCCGCAACTCACATTCCCGGTAAAAAGGCAAATGGGCGGAACCCATGCGATATTCTTCGGGATGTCCAAGCACTGTCAGAACGCGTTCGATGTCGTCATCTCCCCGTTCCGGCAAGGCTGTAAGGATGTAGTTGTGGACGATACGGCGTTGCTGGCTGGTCTCCAAAATAAAAGCAGGTTCCTGCTCGCACAGAGCCAGGCCGAAACTGTGCAATCGGTCGCCGGGCTCACCCAAAAAATGGGCGAGATAGGCTGTGATGGCGGCTGAATCGATGCCGCCGCTGTTTTCGGTGCCTAACGGGTAGCTGCTGCGCATGCGACAGCGTATCGCCTGTTCCAGCGCGGCGCGGTACTCATCCACCCAGCGCGGATCGCGTCGTTTGGCTGCCGGCGGGTCGTCGCGCCAAACGAACCAGCGCCGCAGTTGCTCCTTACCGTCAGAACCCACCGTCAGACAATGTCCGGGCGGCAGCTTAACGACATCGTCAAAACAGGTTTGCCGATTGTCATGCTGGCTGAGATTAACCAGGAAGCGCCCCATCCAGTCTTTGTCGGGAGCGGGCGATCCGGTTTTAAGCACACGAAAGGCTGCCAGCGTGGTGGCGAAGATCAATGCCTTATTGTTCAACCGGTAATACAGCGGCTTGGCTCCGAAGGGATCGCGCGCTATGAACACCTGCCGATGCACTGGATCCAGCACGACGAGGGAAAAATCCCCCAGCAGCTGTTCCGGTAGCGCCTCGCCCCAGCGCCGCCAGGCGGCCAGCACTATCTGTGAATCGGCTAGCGAAGGTTCAAGATTCAGGCGTGCGGCAAGATTCTCGCGATTATCCAGCCGCCCCCAGAAAGTCACGGCGACGCCCGATTCCGGGCAGACACAGGGCAAGGTTTCAGCGTGGGATTCCGGCGTATTGAACACCCGCGCCTGCACCAGCATGGCGGGACCGCTCTCCCAGGCCGCCTCTGCATCCGCGCAACGGTAAGGCGACAGCGCGCGATGCCATGCCCGAGGCTCGACAATTTCCTGCACTTGCAGCCCGGGGGCAAGAATCATCATTCCAGCAAACATAGGAACTGATCTTTATGAGCTGACTGAAGAGTCACTTTGCTGCGGTAAGCGCCGCTATTGCGGCAACAAAACTCCGGTGTGTCACCGGCACGCGCGATCAGCTCGGCGAGGAAGCAGAAGATTCTGGCCCCATCTGCCCCTTATTGCCTTCAGTGCCTTTGCCTATCTGCAACTCGAGCAGCGTGGGTGCCTGATAAACTTTACGCGTGTCAAGCTCTGGGGTGCGGCTTTCGGCTGTTACTTTTATAATCGAATTCACGTTTATTTCCTCTAAAATGGATGATATTTTTACCGTTGAATTTTATAACACAAGGCGATGTTTTAAGTAAATAAAATTTTTTCATCTTCAGAAAAGTGCGGCGACTCGAAATAATACGGCCTTATTGCCGCAACAATCCACCGTTGAGCAATTGCATCACTTCTGTATTCCACCCCGAGTTTCCTTCGAGCAACAATGGTCCAGCAGGGGTGATCACCCAGTCCCAGGCGATGTCGCAAATATCGGGGAACTGGCTATGGGCAAGAAAGCTGCCCGCTCCCACTGTTTTCCATTGAGGTACGACATCGTTGCCACTTAAACGGGCATGAATGCGGCGGTAGGTTTCCTGTGCCGGCGGCAGTAATTTCTCTTGAGGAAATGGCAGGATTTTCCCATCCTCGTCCAGCGGCAAAACGACATAATGCGGGCATCCCGTTTGCTCGTCCCACCCCGCCGGCAATTCCAGGGTGGCGTTCAGGCAGGTTAGTCGACCTTCATGCCGATGACTGATGAAGCGTAGCGTAATGGCATCGTCTCCATCGGACAAGCGCGCCAGTTCCGGGTGATTGTCTAGGAAGGGTTGTATGAGTGCGTCATCGAGTGCGAGCAGTTCGCGCCAGGCGGATTCCACCTCCGTTAAGCTCTTTAACTGACGCCCTTCCAGTGTGCGGCCAGCTATCTCACCTTGTCGGCACCCGACAGAAAAAGCGCCTATCCCGCGATTTCCCGAGCGCGTCTTGCAGAACAGGCGGGTATCTGATCGCAGCCAAGGGTAGAGCTTGTCGCTATCGTTTCTGTGCACTTTCGCCAGTATGGGGGCCATGGGTACCCCGAGTCGGGCGAGCGTTTCCGTTTGTTGCCATTTGTCCTGCAACAGTGCAAGAGACGCTTTGCCGAAGCCCAGAGCGCGGCTGCGCCAGCGATGATAGCTTGCCGTTTCGTGATCGAACACGTAATCAAGCGTCGAGCCGGGATGTTTATAGAGTGCATAGCGGTACAGATACGATGCTGGAATACACCAACCCAAGGCAATCGCTATCGCCTGACTTGCCTGACGACGCAAGGGTATCCCCTCGCTCTGACGGATTGCCGGCCCATAATGCCGCACCGCGATCCAGGTAGAGCGCCATGCACCAAATCCTAGCCATCGCACCCATAACCAGATTTCGAGCAACAACCAAAGCGGCAAGGGCTTACCCGCGCGGCTTTGCCACCACATCGTGCGGTGCAACTTGATACGGTCATCACGGATAGGCAGCAGATAGCGCAAACTAAGCAGGCCATGAGGCAGGCGTCGACGGGCAATTTCTTGCCATAAGCGGCCCGCCATCCACGTGAGTTTTATTCGCATTTCATTTGATGTTGCTTAAAATAATACGGCCTGCATATGGCCATTGGGATCGTGACAAACAGATGAGTGTGCAATAATACATGCCTTATCAAGTATATAAGGCCACTTATGACGCAGCAAAGCTCGGATGGCTACGCATTTTTTTCACGGCAGCGATGATTTTTTCAACTCTTTTACGCAAGGTGCGTAATTTTGCACACCTATCCTGGTTTGTAAAAACCTGGTTTCTCCCTGTATGGTTTTTGCTGGGGGTAAGCCGTTCGCTCGTTCTCATCATTCCATTTCGGCATTTAGCTCCCCGTCTTGGGGTGCGTACAGGTATTCTACCTTGGGTGGCGCTTGTCGATTCAGGTCGCGAGGCAAGAGCCTTATCCATCGCCCGCGTGGTACAAACAGCAGCCAGCTATACGCCGTGGGTTTCAAACTGTTTTCCTCAGGCAGTGGTTGCAAGAATATTACTCGGGATTTATTGTGTCCCATACTGCCTGTTTTTCGGCGTCACTCGAGATCCGACAGGATCAACACTTAAAGCCCATGCTTGGGTGACCGCAGGAAGAGTACGTGTCACCGGAGGGGAGAGCTTTGGTCAATTCACAGTGCTGGGTTGTTTCGTCTCGCCCTGCTTGGCGCATGCCATTTCACAAATCGATCAATGAATTCGGATACTTCTATGGATTGGCATATCCACTACCCAAAAAAGCAGTCATCGGAAATTCAGATTTTGTGCGCTTGCTGTCGTGTTAAGCCAACTGATGCAGATTTAAAATTACAGGCTAAGTTGGCTCCTCTCATTCACGCTGATGCGTTGATCTGGCTGGCAATTCGGCATCGTATAGAGCCGTTGCTTTATCACAATCTGAAGCAACATGCTGTTGGTGTTTTTTCCAGTGAGATTCTGGACAAGCTTGCGATACGAGTTCAACAAAATGCGGTCAAATCCTTGAATGCGCTTCGCATCAATCTGCAACTTACCCGACTGATGCGCACTCACGACATTCCGTACCTGCCACTCAAAGGCGTGACCTTGGCACAGCAGTATTACGGTGAAATAAGTTTGCGCCATGCCAATGATATTGATTTCTATGTGCCGGAACGATCAGTAACAAAGGTTCGCGCTTTGTTGTTAAAGCAGGGGTGTACACAGGACAGCGGACATGATTTTCAGGATATTGAGGCAAGGGGAGAGCGACACTCCAGATTTTTGCGCAGGATTTTTCATCATGATGTGCTGATTCATCCAGATGGCGAACATCTGGAGTTGCATTGGCGAATTGTGAAAAATTTAGCAGGCTTGCGTCTCAATCCCACTGACTTGCTTTTATCCGCAGAGTCAATTGTGGTGGCTGGTGACTCCATAAAGATAATTGAGCCGATTTCTCTGCTTCTGTATCTTTGCGATCATGGCGCAAGGCACGGCTGGTATCGCTTGAAATGGTTAATGGACTTGCCGCAGGTGCTGGAAAGTCGAGACTGGGATTGGTTGCAGGTACTCGTAGACGCCAAACGTGCAAATTGTTTTTCTGCTTTACTCCTTGGTTTGAAACTGGCTCAACTCATGTTTGGCTGGGTGCCACCTGATGTAGTCGCTGAAGTGATGGAGAAACAGCGACTGTTAAATTGGCAAGTTAAAATGGTGTACCAAAATTTAAACAAACCTGAACGCGCCTTGGCAAGCCCGACTGCATTTCACTTTGCGGCACATCTGGTGTATCGGATGAGCTTAATTGAGAGTTATAGTTTTCTATGGGGGGAGCTGGCACATTATTTTTTGTCGCCAAATGATTTAAGGGTTGTACGGCTGCCTGATCGTTTATTTCTGGCTTATTACGCTTTGCGACCGATCCTGCTTATATGGCGTAGAGTTTTTGAACGTGAGCAAATTTCTCATGCCGGATAAAGATGCTCTCTGGACTTCACCGAGTTTCTCTCGCGAAGTACGCCATCGCTTTTTAATATTTCACACTCTCGTTTCAAACGGATATTTTCGGCGCGTAACCGCGATAATTCCATCTGCTCCGGCGTAATCGGCTTTGTGCCAGGACCATTGAGCTTGCCAGCCTCTGCCGCCTTGACCCAGTTACGCAATGTCTGCTCGACCAGTCCTAACTCCTTGGCGACCCCGCTGATCGATCCAACTTCCTTATGTCGCTTGACGGCCAGCTCCCTGAACTCCGTCGTGTATTCCTGCTTCGGTATTTTCATCATTTGCCTTTCCAAAAGTAACGTTAATTTTACGTCACCCTTGGAAGATTATTTTTCGAGGGAAG
>JBAZYW010000116.1:0-7633 GCA_041659125.1 Gallionellaceae bacterium
TCACCGACAGTAGGTGCTTCTCGAACGCGACGACCTGTCCCTTGGCATCGGTCAGCGTGTAGGGCAGGCGGCAGGCTTGCGAGCAGTCGCCGCGGTTGGCGCTGCGTCCGGTGTGCGCGTGGCTGATGTTGCACTGGCCGGAATAGGCCACGCACAGCGCGCCGTGGATAAAGTGCTCGATGACGGTGTCGGGCGGCACGGCGGCGCGCACCTTGGCTATTTCTTGCAGCGTGAGTTCGCGTGCCAGCACGATCTGCGAGAAGCCGACCTCTGCCAGAAAGCGCGCTTTTTCAGGCGTGCGGATGTCGCATTGCGTGGAGGCGTGCAGGTCGATGGGCGGCAGGTCGAGTTCCAGCAGCCCCATGTCCTGCACGATCAGCGCATCCACTCCCGCGTCGTAGCAGTCGTAAGCGAGTTTGCGCGCGGATTCGAGTTCGGCGTCGTGCAGGATGGTGTTGAGCGTGACGTATATTTTGGCGTGGAAGCGGTGCGCGAATGCTACGAGTGAGGCTATGTCTGCCATCGGGTTGCCCGCCTTGTCGCGCGCGCCGAATGCGGGGCCGCCGATATACACCGCATCTGCGCCGTGCAGTATGGCTTCGCGACCGATGGCGGCGGTCTTGGCCGGGGCGAGGAGTTCGAGCGCTGGCGAAAACTCAGGCATATTGCACCCGTTAGATCAGACCCATTGCCACCAGCGCGATGAACGCCGCAAACAAGGCAAAGTGACTGATGCCTTCGATGGCGTTGGTTTCGCCGTCGTGCAGGTTGTTCATCACTGTGACGAAGGTGAGCAGCAGCATGCCGCCTTGCACCGGGGTGAGCGCCATGACGATGCGTTCGCCGCTGAACAGCGCGATGGCTTCGATCACCGGTAGGGTGAGCAGCACTGTGGCGAGCGATGCGCCGAGCGCGATGTTGACGGTGGTCTGCATGCGGTCTTGTTGCGCAGCTTTGAGTGCGGTGAGTATCTCGGGGCTGGCGGAAATCAGCGCGACCAACACGGCGGGGATGGACATGGGCAGGCCGCTGCCGGCAAGACCTGCATCCAGCAATACTGACAATACCTCGGAGAGCAGGCCGACCAGAATGATGGCGCCGAGCATGATGCCGACATGCAGCGAATTCGGGCTGTGCGCTGCGTCGTGCGCTTCTTCATCGGTGGCGGAGGAGTACTCGAAGAAGGTGCGATGCTCTACCGTTTGCAAGCGCAAAAATCCCGCATACATGACGGCCATGATGCCTATGCAGAAGATGGAGTAAATATGCCATTGGGTATCGGGCACGAAATCGGGGAGGAACATGCCGATGCCGATAGCGACGATCAGCATGGCGATAAACGAGTTGCCGGAATCGACGTTATATTTGGAGCTGCCGTGCTTGAGCCCACCGACGATGGCGGCGAGGCCGAGGATGCCGTTGATGTCGAACATGATGGCGGAGAACACGGTGTCGCGCGCCAGCGTCGGGTTGGGTTCACCTGTCAGCAGCACCACCAGTATCACCACTTCGACGGAGACGGCTGCCAGCGTGAGGATGAGCGTGCCATAGGGTTCGCCAAAACGCACTGCTAGCACTTCGGCGTGATGGGCGATGCGGAACGCGACGCCGATAATGGCCGCGAGGATCACCAGCAGCAATCCCCACAGCGCCATGCCGCCGTGTTCGACTGCGCCGTGTTCAAGCGCGAAGCCCAGACCGAGTACTGCGAGGGCGATAGCGATGGGGAATTCGGACTTTAGATATTTCATAAGATTGCCTTAATTGCGTTGATACGTGACGAAATGATATTGCAGCGGCTGCGGAGTTTCCTGTGAGCGCACTTCGCGTGAGACCTCTTTCCACTCATTTTTATCGAATGCGGGGAAGTGCGCATCTCCTTCCACATCCTGCTGGATTTCAGTGATGTAGAGCGTGTCCGCGAGTTGTAGCGATTGTGTGTAGATGTCTGCGCCACCGACGATAAAAATCTCAGTGTCGTCTGCGCATGCCTTGATGGCATCCTGCATCGAATGCGCAATCAAGCAGCCTTCGATTTTAAGATTTTTGTCGCGCGTGACGACCACCGTGGTGCGTCCCGGTAACGGCTTGCCGATAGAGTCGAACGTCTTGCGCCCCATGATCATGTGATGCCCCATGGTCAGTGCCTTGAAGTGCTTGAGGTCTTCGGGGCAGCGCCAGGGCAGGGTGTTGTTCACGCCGATGGTTCTATTTTTTGCCATCGCGACAATGAGGGAAATGCTCATACCGCTACGGCTGCCTTAATGGCCGGATGCGGATCGTAACCTTCCAGCGTGAAATCCTCGAATTTGAACGCGAAGATGTCTTTCACATCC
This sequence comes from Gallionellaceae bacterium, assembly GCA_041659125.1. Taxonomy (GTDB): domain Bacteria; phylum Pseudomonadota; class Gammaproteobacteria; order Burkholderiales; family Gallionellaceae; genus PALSA-1006. The sequence goes on from JBAZYW010000116.1 coordinate 2,337, forward strand.
GGGTTGATCTTCATGGTCGGCAGCGCACGCGGTTCGCGCGACAACTGCTCGCGTGTCTGTTCCATGTGGTTCGAGTACAGATGCGCGTCACCGAAGGTGTGCACGAAATCGCCCGCTTTGAGGCCGCACACCTGCGCCATCATCAGGGTGAGCAGCGCGTAGCTGGCAATGTTGAACGGCACACCTAAAAAGATGTCCGCGCTGCGCTGATACAGCTGGCAGGAGAGCTTGCTGTCCGCTACGTAAAACTGGAAGAATGCGTGGCAGGGCGCGAGCGCCATCTTGTCCAGTTCGCCGACGTTCCATGCCGAGACGATGATGCGGCGCGAGTCGGGATTGTTTTTGATCTGATCGACGGCGATCTTGATCTGGTCGATCACGCGGCCGTCCACCGTTGCCCACGAACGCCATTGTTTGCCGTACACCGGGCCGAGGTTGCCGTTCTCGTCCGCCCATTCATCCCAGATGCGCACGCCATTTTCTTTCAGGTATTTGATGTTGGTGTCGCCCTGCAAGAACCACAGCAGTTCGTGCACGATGGATTTCATGTGGCACTTTTTGGTGGTGACCAGAGGGAAGCCGTTTTCCAGATTGAAACGCATCTGGTGGCCGAACACGCTAGTCGTGCCGGTTCCGGTGCGGTCGGATTTTTTGGTGCCGTGATCCAGCACGTGTTGCATTAGATCGAGGTAATTACGCATGGTGAATGCCCGTATAATCGCGGTGTTGAATGACTAAATTTGAGGACGCAATGCTAGCACAACTGACCCTGACTCCCGTACTGCCAAAGAGCTTGACTGCGACACACTTGTTGGTGCTGTTGCCTAAATCCAAGAACTTGCCCAAGGATGTGCCCAACGCCGAGTTGCTCGCCGCAGTACTCAAGCGCCGCGATATGAAGGCGGACGAATTGGCGAAGTCGGCCATCAGCGCCAGTGCGGAAAATGGTTTGTTGGTGGCGTGGGCGATGCTGGATTTCGATAAAGATACGTTTGCGCAGCAAGTGCAGGTGCGCAAGGCGATGCAGTTGTTGCTGGAAGAACAGCCCAAGCAGATCACTATTGTGGTGCAAGGCGATGAGGCGCAACGTCAACGCGCTGCCGAGTTGGCGGTGTACGGCGCGTGGGTGAACGGCGCTTTGCTGCCGGTGCACAAGAAGAAGGACGAACGCAAAGCGCTGAAGAAGATCGAGTTGGTCGGCTACAACGGCAAATTCGACGCCATCAAAGCTCAAGCCGAAGGCAATCTGCTGTGCCGCGAATTGACGGTGTTACCGCCGAATGAATTGACGCCCGCGATCTACCGTAACCGCATTGCCAAGCTGGCGCAGCAGCACGGTTGGGCGCATGAAGAGTTCGACCTGAAAAAGCTGCGCAAGATGGGGGCGGGCGCATTCGTCGCCGTGGCGCAGGGCAGCGCGGATGACGATGCGGCTATTGTGCATCTCTCGTACAAACACCCGAAAGCCAAGCAGACTGTGGCGTTGGTGGGTAAGGGTATCTGCTTCGACACCGGCGGGCACAACCTCAAACCCGCGCGTTATATGCACAATATGCATGAGGACATGAACGGCTCGGCTGTTGCGCTGGGCATTTTATTGGCGGCCACGCAAAGCAAGCAGGCCGTGAATATCGACTGTTGGTTGGCGTTGGCGCAGAACCACATCAGCCCCAAGGCATACAAACAAAACGACATCGTCACCGCGCTGAACGGTACGACCATCGAGGTGATCCATACCGATGCCGAGGGCAGGATGGTGCTCGCGGATACGCTCACGCTGGCCTCGCGTGCGAAGCCGGATATGATGATCGACTTCGCTACGCTCACTGGCAGTATGGCGACGGCGCTGGGTGCACGTTACAGCGGTGTATTCGCCACTAGTGACGAGTTGGCGCAGTTCGCCGTGAGCATAGGCAAACAAACCGGCGAGCGCTTATGCGCTTTCCCGCAGGATGAAGATTACGAGCCCGCACTCGACTCCAAAGTGGCCGACATCAAACAATGTACGCTGGACGGCGATGCCGACCACATTCTCGCTACTCGATTCTTAAAGCGTTTCGTGGAAAAAGACGTGCCGTGGCTGCATGTGGATTTGTCTGCCAGCCGTTGCGACGGAGGGCTGGGGATTGTCGCGCATGAGGTGAACGGCTTCGTCGTGGGCTGGGGATTGGGCATGTTGCAAAAATGATGTAGCCATGTTGATGCAAGTTGAATCGTATTCAATAGATGCTCTTGTGGGAGCGAGCTTGCTCGCGAAGATGTTGCGCGGAAATACTTCGCGGCTAAAGCCGCTTCTACGGGAAGCATTTTAGCCATTAGGGGTGCACTAATTCAGTATTGCACGGCGAATGCCACGACTGCGTAGCGCGCGAATTTTCCAATCAGCATGAACAGCGCAGCATAAAGCGGGTTCAGCCGCAGCCATCCCCCTGCTACACACAACGCATCGCCGATGAGCGGCGCCCACGCCAGCAGCAGCGCGGGCGCACCGTAGTGACGTACTTTTTCCACATGCTTGAGTTGCTGCGTCTGCGGCAGCATCCAGCCCATGCCGAACGAGATCATTCCTCCCAGCGTGTTGCCGAGTGTGCCGAGCAGCAGCGCGGGCCAGAATAATTCGGGATGAAGTTTTAATACGCCAATCAGCACCAGTTCCGAACCGCCCGGCAACAGTGTGGCTCCGAGCAGGCTGGAGAGGAATAGACCCCAGAGGCTGAGGTCGTTGGTGAAGAGGTGGGTGAGGGTATCCATTGATGTAGGTCGGGTTAGCGTAGCGTTAACCAATGACTTGGCCGTCGTTTTTTGATGGCTTAGTCAGATGGCTATGCAAAGCTACCCGACATTTGTCGCGGTCACCTTTGTCGGGTTACGCCGGAGGGCTAACCCGACCTACGGCTACGTTAATGTCTCTTCTTAGGAGCCATCAGGTCGGTGATCGTGCCTTCCGCCATCTCTGCCGCAAAACACAGCGTCTCCGACAGCGTCGGGTGCGGGTGGATGCTGAGGCCGATGTCTTCCATGTCTGCGCCCATCTCCAGTGCCAGCACGCCTTCGGCGATCAGCTCGCCCGCATTCACGCCGACGATGCCCATGCCGAGGATGCGGCGCGATTTCGGATCGAGCAGCACTTTGGTTGCGCCTTCTTCGCGTGCGATGGAGAGCGCGCGACCGGAGGCTGCCCAAGGGAACGAAGCCTTTTCGTATTCGATGTTTTGCGCTTTGGCCTGTGTTTCGGTGAGGCCCATCCACGAGATTTCGGGGTCGGTGTAGGCCACGGAAGGAATGGTCAACGGCTCGAAGAAAGCTTTGTGTCCGGCGATGTTTTCCGCCGCGACTTTGCCTTCATGCACGGCCTTGTGCGCCAACATCGGGTCGCCCACGATGTCGCCGATGGCGAAGATATGCGGCACGTTGGTGCGCATTTGTTTGTCCACCGGAATGAAGCCGCGTTCATTGACAACGAGCCCTGCGGCCTCGGCGGCGATCTCGCGCCCGTTCGGACGGCGACCCACGGCCATGAGCACGCGGTCGTAGAGTTGCGGCTCGGGGGCTTGCTCGCCTTCGAAGGTGACTTTCAATCCGGTCTTTTGCGCCTCGATCTTGGTGACTTTGGTTTTTAGGTAGATCGCTTCATAGCGTTTTTCGATGCGCTTGTGTAGTGGTCTGACCAAATCTTTGTCCGCACCGGGGATGAGCCCATCGGCGAGTTCGACCACGGAAATCTTGGAGCCGAGCGCGTCGTATACGGTCGCCATTTCCAGGCCGATGATGCCGCCGCCGATGATGAGCATGCGCTTCGGTACATCCTGCAAAGCCAGCGCACCGGTGGAGTCGATGATGCGCGGGTCGTCGTAAGGAAAGCCGGGGATGCGCGCCACGCTGGAACCTGCGGCGACGATGGCATTGTCGAAGGTGACGATCTTCTCGCCCTCGGCGGTTTGCACGGTGAGGCTGTTGGGCGAGGTGAATTTCGCCGTGCCGCGCACCACCTGCACCTTGCGTTGTTTGGCGAGTGCGGCGAGTCCGCCGGTGAGTTTGTTGATGACGCTTTCTTTCCAAGTGCGGATGGCGTCAATGTCGATCTTCGGTTTCGCAAAGGTTACGCCGTGATGCGAAACCTCTTCCGCTTCATTGATGACCTTGGCGACATGCAGCAGTGCTTTGGACGGGATGCAGCCGACGTTGAGGCACACGCCGCCGAGCGAGGCGTGCTTTTCGATCAACACCACCTGTTTGCCGAGGTCGGCGGCGCGGAATGCGGCGGTGTATCCGCCGGGGCCTGCGCCGAGCACGACGACTTCGGCGTGGAGGTCGCCTTTGACAAGGTTAACTGCGGGGGCTGGTGCGACTTGAGGTGCGCTTGCGGGGGCAGCTTGCGCTGCGGTCGCAATGGCAACCGGAGCAGGTGCGCTTGCACTGCTTTCCAGCAGTAGGATCAGCGAGCCCTCGCTCACCTTGTCGCCAACTTTAACTTTGAGTTCCTTCACCACGCCTGCGGCAGGGGAGGGGACTTCCATCGTGGCCTTGTCGGTTTCCAGCGAAAGCAGGGTTTGTTCTTGCTCGACTTTGTCGCCGGGTTTGACGGCGATTTCGATGATGGCAACGCCTTTGAATCCGCCGATGTCCGGCACTTTAATTTCGATGGTTTGGCTCATGTTTTACTCTTTCTATTAAACGCGGATTTGTCCGCTACCCAAAACAATAAATTTCTGCGACGTTAATCCTTCCAGACCGACCGGGCCGCGCGCATGAATCTTGTCGGTGGAGATGCCGATCTCCGCGCCCAAGCCGTACTCGAAGCCGTCGGCAAAACGCGTCGAGGCGTTCACCATCACGCTGGCCGAATCCACTTCGCGCAGAAAGCGCATCGCCTTGGTGTAGTTCTCGGTGACGATGCTGTCGGTGTGCTGCGAGCTGTAGGTGTTGATGTGCGCGATAGCTTCGTCGAGGTCGGCGACCACGCGTATGCTCAAAATGGGCGCGAGATATTCGGTGCGCCAGTCTTCTTCGGTGGCCGCTTTCATCTGCCCTACCAGTTTGCGCGATGCATCATCGCCGCGCAGCTCCACCCCTTTTTCAAGATAGATGTTGCACAACAGCGGCAACACTTTCATCGCGACGTTGGCGTTCACCAGCAAAGTCTCCATCGCGTTGCACACGCCGTAACGGTGCGTTTTGGCGTTGTCGGCGATGCGGATGGCCTTTTCAAGATCGGCCTCGTCGTCGATATATACATGACAGATGCCGTCCAGATGCTTGATGACCGGCACCTTGGCTTCGTCGGAGATGCGCGCAGA
>JBAZYW010000117.1:0-7497 GCA_041659125.1 Gallionellaceae bacterium
GTTTGTCATGTTGACTCGAAACTACCCGCCAGTTAAATTGTTGTGCATCAAGTTTTGATTAAAAATAAAAATCAATTGAACACCAATTCGCATGGCGAGATTCGTGGCAAGCGCAATAATTCCGGGAAAATAGAGTCGCAGGAAAATGCGGCACTGTATATCAACGGGCGCGAGTTGACTGAGACTGTGTGGAGTGAAAGCGAGCAACATCGGCGTTTGCTCGAACAACAGAAAATAATTCAGACCTCGCTGGACGGGTTTTGGGTGGCAAGTGCGGCGGATGCACGTATCCTCGAAGCCAATGAGGCCTTTTGCAGCATGGTGGGCTACTCGCGCGACGAACTGCTATCCATGTGTATCTCCGGTCTGGAGGCCGACGAATCGCCGTCTGAAATAGCGGCCCATATCAAGAAAGTCATGGCAATCGGCCATGATCGCTTTGAAACACGCCACCGCCACAAACAGGGACACCTGATCGATCTCGAAGTAAGTTCCAGTTATTCGAAAATGAACGGCGGCGAATTCTTCGTGTTCGCCCGCGACATCACCGAACGCAAGCGCCTGGAACAGGCTGTCTCCGCACGGGAACAGGAATTTCGCAGTCTGGCGGAAAGTTTGCCGGACAACATCGTCCGTTACAACCGGGAAGGGGTGACGGTTTACGTCAATCCTGTACTCGAACGAACCTTGGGAGACCTCGCTGCCGCGATGATCGGCACGACCCCGCGCGAATATCATCCCGACGGGACATTTGAAGATTACGCGCGATTATTGGATGCGGTGCTCGCCAGCGGCGAGGCGGGAGAGCTTGAAAAAATATTGCCCGGCCCGGACGGAAAGGCGAGCATCCACCTGATACGCATGTTTCCCGAGCGCGGGGAGAACGGCGAAGTGGTTGGCGTTCTCGTTATCGGACGCGACATCACTGAGCACAAGCAGGCGGAGGAAGAGCTGCGCGCAAGCGAGCAAAAATTCCGTTCCTTGGCGGAGAATTTGCCTGACATCCTGATTCGCTATGATCGCGAAGGCCGCCGTACCTATGTCAATCCGGCGCTGGAACGGATTTTTGCCGTCACGGACAAACAAACGATCGGCTTGACGCAGCAGGAATCCAATCCCACTAATCTGCCGGAAATTTACCAGCTAGCTTTGCAACATACGCTTGCTACGGGCGAACGCAGCGAGTTCGAAATGCAGGTGCCAGCACTATCGGGCGAAGTGCGTATGGGCTTCATTTCTATTGCAGCCGAGCGGGCCGCAGACGGGCAAATATCGGGCGCTATTACCCTAGGTCGCGACATTACCAAGCTCAAACAAACAGAACAGCAGTTGCGCGAACTCACGGCGCATCTCCAGACTGTGCGCGAGGAAGAAAAAGCCCGTCTGGCGCGCGAAATCCACGACGATCTGGGCAGCACACTGGCGGCGCTTAATTTGAAGTTATCCCACTTGTTGGATTTCGAATTATCAGAAAACCTGAAAAATTCGCCGCTGTTTGCGCGCATTGAGTCGATGTCGCCATTGCTCGAAAGCGCCATTGCGGCCACGCGCCGTATCATCGCCGATATGCGCCCGGATGTACTCGACAGTCTTGGATTATTTGCGGCGCTTAAATGGCAAGCCGAGCAGTTTCACAAGCACACCGGCATCGAATGTCGGGTCATTTGCACCTATGACCAAGGCTGTCTGGATTGTAAAAGCTGCAAATACAAGCTGGATCAGACGCTGTCGATCAATCTGTTCCGCATTTTTCAGGAGGCACTGACTAATGTTGCACGGCACTCGGGTGCATCCAGCGTGGAAGCCGAATATCGGCCCGGCAACGGCGAAGTTATCTTGTCGATCGGCGACAATGGTTGCGGCCTGCCGGAAGGGCATATGATTGCTTCAACTTCTTTTGGCATACGCGGTATGCGCGAGCGTGTCGGGCAGTTGGCCGGCCAAATTGTATTCGGCAGTCCGCCTGGCGGCGGATTGCGTGTGACGGTACGAGTGCCGCTACCTGTCGATAATATGGAGCGCGCAGAGGGGCAGTAATAATCGAAGGTGCTATGCTGGTAGTGCAGCAATGACGCTGCGACGATTTTGGTAAGAGAAGGCAATTCAAGAGGGCTGTGATGATTAGGGTGCTGCTAGCGGATGACCACGCAATTATGCGCGACGGGCTTAAAGAAATTCTGGCCTCGGTGGATGGATTCGAATTGTTCGGCGAAGTGTCCGATGGCAAGGGATTGCTGGATGCGCTGCATCGGACGTTGCCGGATTTGGTGATGATGGATATGTCTATGCCGGGAATCAGCGGCATTAGCCTGATCGAGAGGGTTAAAAGTCTCTATCCGAAGTTGCCCGTGCTAGTGCTTACCATGCTTGACGATTCTCATGTGGCCTTGCAGGCTTTAAAGTCTGGAGCCGATGGCTATATCACCAAGGATAGACCCGCGAAAGAGTTAATCGAGGCTTTGCGCAAAGTGGCTACCGGAGGCAAGTATATTGATCCTAGACTGGCGGAAGAAATGGTGTTCAATGACGCCGATACGGAGATGCCGCACAACAGACTATCCAATAGAGAGATGGAAGTATTCAGGATGCTGGTGCAGGGAAATAATCCCCACGATATTGCCGAACAGCTTTTTATCAGCAGCAAAACGGTGAGTACGCACAAGGCCAATCTGCTGGAAAAATTGGGCGTAAATAACGTGGCGGAGTTGGTTCGTTATGCCATGCGGCAAAATTTGTTTACCTGACGGATGCCAGATGATCCGGGTTGCATGAACCTAATGCACTGCGCTTGATCAACCGGGTAAATTTTCAGCCTGATTTTCAAATTCACCGCGCATTGCGCCCATTTTTTCACCTCACCACAATATTTTCGTCTGTGATTCGTCTTCACAGGCATGGATACGACTTTAACCGCGAATGCGCTGATGGCTGAACAGGATAAACGCATTACTGAAACCATCTCGCGCGAGCGCGGGCGGTTGAGGAGTTTCATTCGGCAGCGCGTGCCCGATGCGGGTGAGGCGGAGGATATTCTGCAAGACGTGTTCTTTGAATATGTGGAAGCCTATCGGCTGCCCGAGCCCATCGAACAGGTCGGCGCGTGGCTGTATCGCGTGGCGCGCAACCGCATCATCGACCGTTTTCGCAAGAAGAAGGAGGTGCCGTTGCCGGAAATGAGCGAAGACGGGGACGGACACTGGCTGGATGAAGTGCTGCCTTCTTCGGAAGCTGGGCCGGAAGCGATTTATGCGCGCGGGGTGCTGCTGGAAGAGTTGATTGCCGCGCTTGATGAGCTGCCCAAGGAACAGCGCGACGTATTCATTGCACACGAGCTGGACGGGTGTAGCTTCAAAGAGCTGGCGGCGGAAAGCGGTGTGGCGTTGAGCACGCTGCTGGCACGCAAACGTTATGCGGTGCTGCATTTGCGGGCGCGACTGCAAAAGATCCATGACGAATTCGATTTATAAAGGAGAGCTGACATGAACTGCAAAATGAAATGCTGGAAGATCGGGGTATTGGTGGTGTTGGGCGTTGCCGCGCTGGGTTGGGTGGTGATGGCGCTGTGGAACTGGTTGTTGCCGAACCTGTTCGCCGGTGTCGGAGAGATCGATTATGTGCAGGCGATGGGTGTGTTGCTGCTGAGCAAAATTTTGTTCGGCGGATTTCGCGGCCACTGCGGCGGCCATAGCAAGTGGCACCAGCAGCGCTGGGAGAAGATGACGCCAGAAGAGCGCGAAAAATTTCAGACGGGAATGCGCGGTTGCTGCGGGTCGAGCAAGCCGGAAGAGGGTGCGGCGAAAGAATGAGTAAACGCATTCTTGTAATTCTGGGTCATCCTGTAACCCGCAGTTTCTGTGGCGCGCTCGCCGATGCATATGTGAAGGGCGCTAAAGCTGCGGGCAATGAGGTTCAAGTTATATCTCTGGGTGACCTATCTTTTGATCCGTTGCTCCACAATGGCTATGCCACGATTCAGGAACTCGAACCTGATCTGGTGGCGGCCCAAGCCGCAATCACATGGGCTGAGCAAATTGTTTTCGTGTATCCGATCTGGTGGGGCGCAATGCCGGCTTTGCTTAAAGGCTTCATCGACCGTATTTTTCTTCCGGGATTTGCCTTTAAATACCGGGATGGCGCCGTGTTTTGGGATCGTCTGCTCTCCGGCCGGTCTGCGCATCTGCTCGTTACGATGGACACGCCGCCTTGGTATTTCCGCTGGATATATCGCATGCCGGGGCACAACCAAATGAAGCGCACGATTCTCGAATTCAGCGGCATCAAGCCCGTGACGGTATCGAGCTTCGGCCCCATCAGGGATTCGAGTCCGCCAAGGCGTGAAAAATGGCTTGCCCAGGCAAATACGTTCGGCCGCAAGGCCTGATATTGCAATCAAAGGAGCCGGGTTTCCGGGTATGAACCAAGAGTGACGGCTATCTGCGAGCAAGGGTCCCGTTACGCACTAATTCAGTCGCTTGACTTAATCAAATGACTGAATTATCTTGCGCTACCTTTTACAACCCTGATGCGAAACATGACCGCTAAAAAAGACACCCGCTGTCTGTTGCTGAAAACAGCGCAGCGCTTGCTCGGACACCAGCCGAGCGGACAGGAGGAGACACGCTGGCGTTTGCTGCAAGCGGCAGCCGAGGTATTTGCCGAGGTGGGCTATCACGCCGCGACCACGCGCGAGATATGCAAGCGCGCCGAGGTCAATCTGGCTTCCATCCACTACTACTACGGCGACAAGGCGGAGTTGTACCGCGAAGTGTTTCGTCTGCCTTTTCTGAGCGAGTGCAATGTGTTCGCCACGCTCGACATTGCGCAAGTCTCGCTGCAGGAGGCGCTGCATTCTTTCTACAGCTGGCTGTTTCCCCCGGTTGCCGAAGAAGACCCGATGCAGAAACTTTTCATGCGCCTGCATGCGCGTGAGGAAGCCGAGCCCAGCGGTGTCTTGGGCGATGCCATGGTGCAGGCGTTCCGTCCCAATCACGAGAAGGTGCAGGCGCTGCTATGCCGCGAGTTCGGGCTGAAAAAACCGGATGCCGAAGTGGATAGATTGACTTTCGCCGTGATCGGATTGGCTACCGTGTATTTCCACAATCGCACGGCGGTAAACAATTTTGCCCCGCATCTGATCGACGGGCAGAAGTCCAGAGAGGCGATGGCGCAAAGGCTGGTGGGATACGCCGAAGCGTTGATCGAAGCCGAGCGCAAGCGTCGCGCAACAGCGGGACGCGCGAAAAAATGAGAGCGTCGGACAATCAATACGCAAGAGCAGCAGAAGAACGTTTTGAAAGGAATAAACAATGAGCACAAACATCATCAAAAGCCACCCGCTGTTTTTCAAAGTCGCTTTGTCCGGCTTGGTGTTGGCGGGCGGAGCGCTGTGGTTTTCCGGTAACAGCAAGGCGGAGCAGGCTGCGGCCGCGCCTGCGGTGAGCCGGCCCGCATTGACGGTGCGCACCACGATGCTGCGCGAAGACAAGTGGTCGCGCAGTTTGCTGGCCAACGGCAGCATCCTGCCGTGGCAGGAAGCCATCATCACCGCACAAGTGCAGGGGCTGCGCATCGCGGAAGTGAAAGTCAGCATCGGGGATTATGTGCATCAGGGCGATGTGTTGGTGACGTTGGACAATTTCGCGCGTGCCAGCGATGAGGCTTCCGAGCGTTCTGCGCAGGGACGTATCGTTGCGCCGGATGACGGTGTTATCTCGGCTGCGAATGCCAACGTGGGGTCGATGCTGCAGTCCGGCGCCGAACTTTTCAAATTGATCCGCAAAGGGCGTCTGGAATGGCGTGCCGAGTTGACGGCGGAGGAATTGATGCTGATCCGCAAGGGCATGAGCGCAGAGATCAGCGTGGGGGAGGGGCGCGTCATCAAAGGAACGGTGCGTGCAATTTCGCCGTCGGTGAATATGCAGACGCGCTATGGTTATGTGTTGGTCAATATCCCGGATAGCTCCGGCATTATCGCCGGCGCTTTTGCGCACGGCACTTTCGACATCAGCGGCGGGAAAAATACATTGTCGTCATTGCCGCAATCGGCAGTGCTGCAACGCGGCAGTGCGACTTTTGTGCTGGTTGTGGATGCAGGCAATCGTGTGCATGAACGTATGGTGAAGACCGGGCAGCGCAGCGGTGACCGCATCGAGATCAAAAAAGGTCTGAATGCGAGCGAGACCGTGGTTGAAAGCGGCGGCGCATTCCTGACCGAAGGTGATGTCGTGCAAGTGGTGAAAGGTTAAACATGAACGTTTCGTCATGGTCCATCCGTAACCCGATTCCGGCGATTCTCGGTTTCATACTGCTCTCCTTTGTGGGCATCATGGCTTTCAAAGCCATGAAGATCCAGCTGTTCCCCGACATCGATTTGCCGATGATCACGGTGACCGCCTCCATGCCGGGCGCTTCGCCCGACCAGATGGAGGCCGAAGTGGCACGCAAGATCGAGAACGTTCTGGCCAGCGCGCAAGGCCTCAAACATCTTTACACGCAAGTCAAGAGCGGCACGGCCATCGTGTCTGCCGAGTTTCGTCTGGAGCGCGATTCGCGTTTGGCGCTGGAGGATGTGCGCTCCGCCGTTTCCCGTATCCGTGGCGACCTGCCGCGCGAGATGCTCGATCCGGTTATCAACAAAGTGGAATTGAGCGGTAAACCCCTAATGACCTACTCCATCTCCGCTCCCAGCATGAGCGAGGAAGAGTTGTCGTGGTTCGTCGACAATAACATCACCAAGCTGTTGCTGGGCGTGAAAGGCGTGGGTGCAGTGAGCCGCGTAGGCGGGGTGCAGCGGCAGGTGCGCGTGGAGCTCGATCCGATCAAGATGCTGGGGTTGAACCTCACGGCGTCCGAGATTTCCAGCCAGTTGCGCCAGATACAGCAGGAAGCGCCGGGCGGGCGCACCGATCTGGGCGGTATGGAACAAACCGTGCGCACGGTCGCCACCGTCAATACCGCCGAGGAATTGGCGCAGATGGAGATCAGTCTGCGCGACGGTCGCCATGTGCGGCTCGAACAGGTGGCAAATGTGAGCGATGCCATCGCCGAGCGGCGCTCGGCGGCATTGCTGAACGGCAAGCAGGTTGTGGGTTTCGAGATCACCCGCTCGTTGGGGGCCAGCGATATCGATGTGTCCAACGGGGTGATTGCGGCACTCGGTAAGCTGAAAGAGAGCCATCCGGAAATTGATACCGAGCGCGTGTTCAATATGGTGGATCGGGTGGCAGAAACCTACGCGGGCTCGATGGAGATGCTGTTCGAGGGCGCGCTGCTGGCCGTGATCGTGGTGGTCTTCTTTTTGCGCGATACACGCGCCACCATCGTGGCCGCGACCGCGCTGCCGCTCGCCGTCATCCCGACTTTCGCGTTCATGTATCTGTTGGGTTTTACCATCAACATCGTGACATTGCTTGCGCTATCGCTGGTGGTCGGTGTGCTGGTCGATGATGCCATCGTCGAGATCGAAAACATCATGCGCCACCTGCGCATGGGCAAGAC
>JBAZYW010000118.1:0-7452 GCA_041659125.1 Gallionellaceae bacterium
AGTCGCATCGCATCGCGCACATCACCTGCAAGATAGACAATGTCAAGCTGCGGAAATGTCCCGATCAATTCTTGCTCGATGTTGTACAAGGAAAATTCACTGGCCTCGAACAAAACCAGTTTCTGCGGTGCAAAACGCGCAATCTGGCGACAAAGTTCGGAACCGATAGAGCCGCCCGCCCCCGTCACCAACACGACTTTGCCAGTCAGTTGTTCGTGCAATCCAACTTCGTCCAACTTCACCGCATCGCGACCCAATAAATCATCCAGTTCGATATCCCGCAATTGCGAAATCGACACTCGCCCGCTTAACAGGTCATCGTAAGACGGGACCGTCAACACCTTGATTCCAGCTTGATTACACAGGTCTATTGCGAGTTTTCTTTGCTGATGGGTCGCACTAGGCATCGCAATGATGGCCTGCTTCACATCGAACTCTTTTGCCCATTGCGACAAGCTGTTCAACGGGCCATGCACCTTCTTCCCGTTTAACAAATGACCGTGCTTGCTCACATCATCGTCAAGAAAACCCGCCACTTGCCAAGCATCGCTGCGCTGCAGCTCTTTGGAAAGCGCTACTGCAGCATCGCCGCCGCCTAAAATCAGGATGTGCTCGCCCCTCAGCTGGGATTCGCCATATAACAAGCGCTCTTTCCATAACCGGTACAGCAGGCGACTTCCACCCATAAGTGTCAACAACAACAGTGGGTGAATAATTAGCACCGACCGGGGGACCACAACGGGAAGTCGAAGCATCCATAGCAGCAAGGGAATGGATGCGGCTGCGGTCACAGCGGCAAAAAATATGCGCTGTAAATCAGATATGCTCGTATATCCCCATATGCCCCGATACAAACCGAAACGCCAAAAAATAATCGCCTGCAATGGCACGATCCAAGCCAGAGTTAGCCTCATTTCGTCCAAAAAATCTTCAGGCATGTCCAGATTAAAGCGGAGCATATAGGCAAATACCCATGCCAAAGCCCCTGCCAGCAAATCGTGCAGCAGAATCAGCATCACGCGCTCGTTATGTCGCAAGCGGTTGCGCACCTTCCAGCAATAATCCAAGCTCGTCATGGCAAGCCCGTAGATTAAGCACCATACAATCACAATCGCAATCAATGCGTTCGGGTGGTGCAAGGCATAAAGTGCGCTAGCACCCACAGAAAACATCAAAACATACGCGATCAATGCAGTATTGCGGTGCCCCTCACCCAATTGCACCAAGCGCTGATAGTAATGCTCCCGGTGTGCATGCCAAAATTTCTCGCCCCGGAGCACGCGCTTGAACAGCGTGACTGTTGCATCCAGTATAAAAGGGGAAAACACCATCACCGGAAACCAGACAGGCCACAAACCGTTGTGCCATCCGACGATACCGATCGAGGCCGCAAGGAATCCAAGGGGGATTGATCCCGCATCCCCCATGAACACTTGCGCGGGATAAAAATTGAAATACAAAAAAGCCAATGCCGCGGCGCCTATCGAAAAACAAATCATCGCCATAACTGGATCGTCTTGCATGAGCGATGCGATGCCATACACTGAAAACCCGAATAGCGCCATGCCCCCGGCCAAGCCATCTGAGCCATCCATGAAGTTATACAGATTGATCGCCCACACTATCATGAAAACCGTTGCGCTCGCCCAAAGCACGTTTACTGCAAACAAGCCTTCGCCCCAAACGACGCTAAAAGCGGCCATAAAATGCACAGCGAAGCGAACCCGCGCAGACAGATCGCGCACATCATCAATCAGCGAGAGTACAAATAACAACAGGAGAGGAAGCAGAATCCACAGAGACGGGGCATGAAACATAATTGCCCAGCCTGAAAGCACCCCCGCCATCAATCCCACGCCGCCGATTCTCGGCGTGGGCATTTCATGCAAGGATCGCTCATTGGGAACATCTTTTATGTTTCTGGTGATCCGGCTAAACAATAATATGGCCGTTACCAACAACGTCACCAAGGCTGAAACGAGTGGGGCGTAACTCATAGTTAACAATGAAATAACTTACTATAAATTAACGCGAAGATTGAGAGGTGATTGCATTGTGAACAAACACAACAACCAGTGCTCCAAATAAACCCAACAACACCGCCAACCCGATAATCAATCGCTTGTTTGGCGATACAGGCTCTGCGGAAACATAGATATCTCCGACCATCCTAGTAGTGTAAGTGCGCGTTGGGCTCATCTGCTCTTCCAAAACCAAACGCTGTTGAATAAACGCGCGAAGTTCGGCGGACTTGCTTTGCAATATGGAGGAAGCCAAAGTTGCATCGAAAGTATTCCAGTCATGGCTAACGAGCAGCTTCTTTCTCAGCAACTCAATGTCAACGCTCGTATTTTTGATATTTTGAGCAATGTTCAGAAGTGTCTTGTTATTTGTATCAATAGAGGCAGCCATCATTTCGCTGTGCACTTTCTGCAAATAGGAAATGCTACTTTTAAGTTGATTTTTAGCCATCTCCACCGAGGGTGCCCTGACAGCAACTGCGAGCAGATCAGCCTCTTTAACTTTAGTTACCGTTAACGCTCCTTTATAAGCATTCAATTCGCCCGGTTTAATGCCAGCGTCTCTTATCACTCCCTCGGTAAAAGACGGAAGCATCATTCGCGTCGCCACGTTTACAGTAAGCTCCACGGGCACTGTCGGGGCTGTACCAACACGCCCCATCTCTATGACTGCGGATCCCTCCCAAGCAGGTTGTAAAACATAAAAAACAATAAAACTAGCCAATACTCCGGCAACGAGAGGCGAAATCAGCAACCACCACTTGTAATGTCGAGCCACATTATAAATATCCAGCAAACTCAACTGGCCCCCGTCCTTTTCTTCGTTCATACCCACTCCTATTTATTTAGCCCAACACACAAACCAATGCTCCGGTATTTTTCAGCCCCTCCCCAAGGGTATAAGGCGGGTTCCAGCTAAGTTCGCGGCGGATTTTACCACTATCAACACGTAAAGACCCCAGCAACCGCCCAATCTGATCAGACTTGCCAATTAAACGTCCTGACAGACTTAATATTACGGGCGGACAAGAAAACAAACGTGCCGGATGTCCCAATGCCGCCCCCAACTGACGCAACAGTTCTGACGTAGAAACATCTTCTCCATCACTCAACAAATAGGTTTGTCCTGCTGCCGCAGGATGCATGGCACAGAGAATCAAAACATCCGCCAGATTGCCGACATAAACCAAACTACGCAGATTGTTGATCGAAGCCAATGGCAACGGGATATTTTTGGAAAGCACTTTGAGCATCTGCGCAAAGTTGCCTTTTACTCCGGGGCCATAGACTAGAGGGGGACGCACAATGACCACTTCCAATCCTGTTTCTTGTGACACGCGATGCAACGCCTGTTCTGCCTCCCATTTGGAAACACCATACGGGTCTTGCGGAGATGGCACATCCGCTTCCGTGAACACTTTCTCCCCGCTGGTTTCCTCGCCATTCACTTTGATCGAGCTGACGTACACAAAACGCTTAACCCCGCTCATAGCGGCTGACCGGGCCAAGTGTTCCGTGCCTGCGACATTCACGCGGCGGAACTCCTCCAGAGGATCGCTTGCGTCGTCGCGCATGACATGCACCCTAGCGGCAAGATGTATTACCGTAGTGACTCCATGCAGCGCATGATTCCAATCCGTATGCGAGTCAATCTCAGATATTCTGATCGTCTCGCAGCCGGCGATATCGAAATTATCCGGGGTGCGAAGTGCTGCACGAACAGAATGCCCGCGCCTTACCAGCTCCGCACAAAGCGTGCGCCCGACAAAACCGCTTGCCCCAGTCACCAGCATGGATGGCAACTTCAAACCGGTTTTGACCAAACTGTGCGGTTTACATAGTCAACGTAACTCAGCACAACTCGCAGCAGTTGCTTGGACACCGCACCGGCTTCGTAATCCTGAACCGGCTGCATCACGCGCTTACTCTTATCATGCTGAGCAATGATGACGCGTACTGCATCCAACACCCGCTCTTTTTTCAGCCCGCTCATGATGAGCGTGCCCACATCCATCCCCTCCGGACGTTCATGCGCGTTGCGAATGGTGATTGCGGGCAGGTTGAGCAGCGAGCCTTCCTCGGTGATTGTGCCGCTATCGGACACGACGCACAGCGCCTCCATCTGCAATTTGATGTAATCGCAGAATCCGAAAGGCTTGAGGAATTGGACATGCGGATTGAGCTTGCCCAACTCCATCGTATCCAGACGTTTCTTTGTACGCGGATGGGTTGAGACAATTACCGGGCAGCTGTAGGTCTCTGCAAGCGCATTGAGTGTCTCAACCATGTTAGCCATGTTCTCGGGGCTGTCGATATTTTCCTCGCGGTGCGCGCTCACGATAAAGAACTTGTTTGCGGTCAGACCCATGCGTTGCAGCACGTCCGATTGCTCGATCTTAGGCATGTAATGATCCAACACTTCACGCATGTGCGAGCCGGTTTTGATGATGGTCTCTGGTGGAATCCCCTCGGCGATCAAGTAGCGACGTGCGTGTTCGGTCAGCACCAGATTGATATCGCTCAGATGGTCGAGCACCTTGCGATTCAACTCTTCCGGCACGCGCTGGTCAAAGCAGCGATTGCCCGCCTCCATATGAAACACCGGAATTTTGCGGCGCTTAGCTGCAATGACCGCCAGACAGGAATTGGTATCGCCGTACAGCATCACCGCATCCGGTTTTTCTTTTTCCATCACCGCATCGGATTTTTCGATTACGCGCGCGATGGTCTGCGCGGCATTCTCGCCCACGGCCTCCAGAAAATGATCCGGCTTGCGGATACCCAAGTCTTCAAAGAACAACTGGTTCAGCTCGTAATCATAATTTTGACCCGTGTGCACTAGCACATGCTGTGTATGCTGATCGAATTCGGCGATCACACGGCTCATTTTGATCAGCTCGGGACGTGTCCCGACAATGGTCATGACTTTAAGCATTTAGTTCTTCCTTGATAAAATCCAATTTTGACAATAGCTTTCTCACCTGCTCAACATTCAGGCGCTCGGTATTGTGCGAGGTGTAATCTTCCTGGTGCGAAATTTTTTCCTCGCCCTCGCTATAGAACTGGGCGTAATTTAGATCGCGGTTATCCGCCGGAATGCGGTAATAGCCGCCCATGTCTTTGGCTTTTGCCATCTCCTCGCGTGAAATCAGCGATTCGTATAACTTCTCGCCATGGCGAGTTCCAATTTCTCGAACCGGATTGCTTTTATTGAACAACTCTTTCAGCGCCTGCGCCAGATCGGCGACGGTCGAGGCGGGAGCCTTCTGCACGAAGATGTCGCCCTGCTTACCATGCTCAAAGGCATACAACACCAAGTCCACAGAATCTTCCAGCGACATCAGAAAACGCGTCATGTTCGGGTCGGTAACGGTGAGCGGCTTGCCTTCCTTAAGCTGCGAAACAAACAACGGAATTACCGAACCACGCGATGCCATCACGTTACCGTAACGCGTCGCGCACAACACGGTCTCATCCTCGCCCTGCATACGCGCCTTGGCGACCATCAGTTTCTCTGCCATGGCTTTGGAAATCCCCATCGCATTGATGGGGTACACTGCCTTATCCGTACTGAGTACCACCACACGCTTGACGCCATTGGCGGTAGCCGCATTCATTACATTCTCGGTGCCCATGACGTTGGTGCGCACAGCCTCCATCGGGTAAAATTCGCATGACGGCACTTGCTTCAATGCGGCGGCGTGGAACACATAGTCCACACCCTTCATCGCCTGATGAATGCTGTCGTAGTCACGAACATCACCAATGTAAAACTTCAACTTGGGATTATTCAGCGCGATGCGCATTTCTTCCTGCTTCTTTTCGTCGCGGCTGAAGATGCGTATCTCGCGCACCGCAGTCGAAAGAAAGCGCTTGAGCACGGTATTCCCGAAAGAACCCGTGCCGCCGGTGATCATTAATACTTTGCCTTTAAACATAATTCGATCCTGATTTATTTATATGCGTGCATCAATTTGATCAGCTCAGACCACCCGGGAGCAGTATAACCCGTCGCCCTTTGAAAGCGTTTTCCATCGAGTGAGCGGTCAATCACCAACCTGTCGTCCGGCACAATTTCAATAGCCTTGCCATACACCTCGGCGATCATCTTCAGCAGATCGAACTTGTTGATCGGCTTCGCGGCGACATGATACAAACCAGACAGTTCTTTGTGCGGAATAACCACATCACGCACAATTTGTGCGAAAACCACCGTTGGCAATCCGGAAAAAACTGCGCGATTATAACCTCTACACTGCCGCTCCTGCGACAGAAACCAATCGAGCAGCCCATACTGGCTCTGCAATTCATGACCAATGGTGGAGGTACGCAAGGTGACCGCATGTGGATAGTGCACCTCGCCTAATGCCTTGGATTTCCCATACACATCACGCGCATCGGCAAAATCATTCTCGGTATAACCGCCCTTCTCGCCTGAGAATACGCAGTCCGTGCTGACATGGATCAAACGCGCACCGATGAGCTTGCATAGCCCGGCAAGGCGGTGCGGCATCAGAGTATTGATCGGGATGGAAACCAGCGGGTCTTCTGCTTCCGGCTTGTGCTTGGTCAAACCCGCACAATTAACGACCACGTCCGGTCGTATTTGATCCAGAATATTTACCAGCGAATTTTGATGTTCAACATCAATACCCGCCCTCAAGCGCTCCTTGATGGATGCGGAGAAAAAACGCTTCACGCTTTCATCACGAACACTGCCGAAGACCTCCCAGTCTTGTTTCTCACTCAGGACGCGCAGTACCGTACTGCCTATCATGCCGCTCGCGCCAAGTACCAACACTCTCATTAAATATCCCTTCTACTCTGCGACACCATCTGCAAGTGCCCGATCAACTGGTCAATCAAACAACCATGATTGAAGTGCTTATGATAATAACTACGGCCATTTTCGCCCATTTTTTCACGCTCACCGGCGGACAGTCGATACAAACGCAAAATTGCATCGGCCAAAGCCTTTGAATCCTCCGCTGGCGAGGCCAATCCTGCCCCAGCCTCAACAACCAGACGCGCCCCCTCGCCATTCAAACAGGCGATGATCGGCCTCCCAGCCGCCATATATGCCTGCACTTTATTAGGCACCGTCGCCGCAAAGATCGGCTGATCTGAAAGAGTCACCAACAACGCCGATGCATTCTGCATGAAACCGGGCATCGTTTCCACGGGGAAGCGTCCGGGCAGATGCAGGTTGCTTAACCCCAGCTGCCGTACCTCCTGCAACATCCATTCGCGAGAACTACCGTCGCCCAGAACAACAATATGAATGTCAGCATATTCTCTCAGCAATGATGCGGCCTCGACAATCACACCAACGGCCTGTGCGACACCGATGTTACCGGCGAACATCACCGAGAAGCCTTCGCCTAGACCCTCAATCCGAGGAACCTCTTCGATGGGCGGCAGCGTAAAGGAG
>JBAZYW010000119.1:0-7339 GCA_041659125.1 Gallionellaceae bacterium
TGCGGGGACTATCCGTCAGCTCGATCCGGCGCTGGCTGCGCGTCGTTCGCTGTCGTTCTTTGCCTACGGCTTGGGCGAGGTGAGGGGATGGACGCTGCCCGCCACACACAGCGGTATTCTCGATGCTTTGCAATCTTGCAGTCTGCCGGTGTGCGCCGACCGCGCCGTGGTGTGTGGCGCACAGGCGCTGGCCGATTTTCACCGGAGCATCGCAGCCAAGCGCGATGCACTCCCGTTCGACATCGACGGTGTGGTGTACAAGGTCAACGATCTCAAGCTGCAATCCGAACTCGGCTTCGTTTCGCGCGAACCGCGCTGGGCGGTGGCGCACAAATTTCCCGCCGAGGAGCAGCTCACCGTCGTGCGCGACATCGATATTCAGGTCGGGCGCACGGGCAAGCTCACGCCGGTCGCGAAACTGGAGCCGGTGTTCGTCGGAGGTACTACGGTCAGCAATGCCACGCTGCACAATGAGGGCGAGTTGCGCCGCAAGGACGTACACATCGGCGACACGGTGATCGTGCGCCGCGCGGGCGACGTGATCCCAGAGGTGGTAGGGGTGATTCAGGAACGGCGTCCGGCGGACGCAAAAGCTTTTGTGATGCCGGCGACTTGTCCGGTGTGCGGCAGCAGGGTGGTGCGCGAAGAGGGCGAGGCGGATGCGCGTTGCTCAGGCGGTCTGTTTTGCGCAGCGCAACGCAAGCAAGCCATCCTGCATTTCGCCGGACGGCGTGCTATGGACGTCGAAGGGCTGGGAGACAAACTGGTCGAGCAATTGGTGGATGAGAATATCATCCACTCGCTGCCCGATTTGTATTGTTTGGATACGGCGACGCTGGCGGCGCTGGAGCGTATGGCGGAAAAGAGCGCGCAGAACATTGTGGACGCGCTGGAGAAAAGTAAAAATACGACATTGAGCCGTTTTTTGTTTGCGCTGGGTATTCGCCATGTCGGCGAAACGACAGCAAAAGATCTGGCGCGCTACTTTGGTAATCTGAATGCCATCATGCAGGCGGATAATGAGCGTTTGTTGCTTGTACCCGATGTGGGACCGGTAGTGGCGCAAAGTCTGGTTGATTTCTTTGGCGAGTCGCATAACCGCGACGTGGTACAACGCTTACGCGAGCTGAGGGTGCATTGGGAAGAGCATGCAGGGACGAGCATGCAGGTGCTGCCGCTCTCCGGCAAGACTTTCGTGCTTACCGGAACACTCACCAGTTTGAGCCGGGATGAGGCAAAATCGCGTCTTGAGGCATTGGGTGCGAAAGTGGCAGGCTCGGTGTCGAAGAAAACTGATTATGTGGTGGCAGGGGCAGAGGCGGGCAGCAAGCTGGACAAGGCGCGCGAATTGAATGTGCCGGTATGGGATGAGCGGCAGCTGTTGGATTATTTGCTACAGTTCAATAATAAATAGAAAACTGATTCGCAAAAATATGCGAAATTACTCGGTGTAATCTGCGAGTGATATTTGGTGGTTTGGTCTTAAAGGGAAAATGAAATCGTGAAAAAAATTACTAAAGCCGTGTTTCCTGTCGCCGGGATGGGGAGCCGCTTTCTTCCTGCAACCAAAGCGACGGCGAAGGAAATGTTGCCGGTGGTGGATAAGCCGCTGATCCAATATGCGGTGGAAGAGGCCATTGAGGCAGGCATTACCGATATGGTGTTCATCACCGGACGCCACAAGCGCGCCATCGAGGATCACTTCGACAAGGCTTACGAATTGGAATCCACGCTGGCGGCACAGGGCAAGAATGAGTTATTGCGTATCGTGCAAGAGGTCGTGCCCAAGCATGTGAGCTGTATTTACATACGCCAGGCCGAGCCGTTAGGCTTGGGGCACGCGGTGCTGTGCGCGAGACCTGTCATTCAGGACGAGCCGTTTGCAGTGATTCTTGCGGACGACCTGATCGACGGGAAACCTTCTGTGATGAAGCAAATGGTGGATGTGTTTGCGCAACATCAGTGTTCCATCCTCGGCGTGCAGGATGTGTCGCTCGAACATACCAAGCAATACGGTATCGTCAGCGGCGTCAATCTGGAAACCAATGTTGAGCTGGTAAAAAAGATTGTGGAGAAACCCAATCCTGAGGCGGCCCCTTCCACTTTGGCGGTGGTCGGACGCTACATTTTGACGCCGGGTATTTTTCATCACCTGGCGAAGATATGGCCGGGAGCGGGCGGCGAAATACAGCTCACCGACGGCATCGCCGCGCTGATGCAGGAAGAGCAATTGTTGGCTTATCGCTTCACCGGTACCCGCTACGACTGCGGCAGTAAGCTGGGTTACTTGAAAGCCCAAGTGGCATACGGCTTGAAGCATGAAGAATTGAATGCGGATTTTGCTGCTTATCTAAAATCATTCGAATGATTTCCAACCTGGAAGCACGCGATATTTTGAGCAATGCCGAACTGCTCTTTACAGGCGAGCAGGTGACTGCTGCCGTGCATCTTGTCGCCCAAGAAATCAATGCGACTTTGGCCGACGAGCATCCCTTGGTGCTGTCGGTGATGGGAGGTGCGGTGGTGTTTACCGGGCAACTGTTGCCCTTGCTCAACTTCCCTCTTGATTTCGATTATGTGCATGTCTCGCGCTACGGCAATTCCAAGCAGGGCGGCGAGATGCACTGGAAGGTGGCGCCGCGTGAGAATGTGCGCGGCAAGGTGGTGCTGGTGGTGGACGACATCCTCGACGAGGGAGAAACCATCGCCGCGATCAAGCAGCGTGTGATGGAGTTGGGGGCGACCCGTTTTTATAGCGCGGTGTTTGCGGACAAAGCGAATGGCCGGGATAAACCTGTCCGCGCCGATTTTGTAGGCATGACCGTGCCGGATCGTTTCGTGTTCGGCTACGGGATGGACATACACGGTGCATGGCGCAATCTGCCTGCGATTTATGCGGTTCGGGAAAAATAACTGCAGCTTCATTTTATCCGCAGATTGTGCAGATTCACGCAGATTTTTTATGCGGTTACTGTCGAATATTGTATTACTCAAAAAATGAATAAACATAATGAGATAATTTGTTTTTAATCTGTGGAAATCTGCGCAATCTGCGGATAACTGTTATTAAGGTGGATTTATGTTAGCAATCATCGGCGGTACCGGCCTCGATCAACTCGGCAATCTCAAGATCACTCATCGGCAGGTGATACGCACGCCTTACGGCGAACCATCGGGTGCGCTGACTTTCGGCACAATCAACCAGCACGAAATAATGTTTCTCGCGCGTCACGGCTACGGCCACACTATTCCGCCGCATGACGTGAACTATCGCGCGAATCTGTGGGCGCTATACGAGCAGGGTGCCAAGCGTGTTATTTCGGTCGCCTCGGTGGGCGGCATCCGCGCTGACCTGACTCCCGGAACGGTAGTGGTTCCCGACCAGATCATCGACTACACCTATGGGCGCCCATTCACCTATTTCGATGGCCGCGAGCGCCCTGTTACGCATATCGATTTTACGCAGCCGTATACACCGGATTTGCGCAGGCAGATTTTGACCGCAGCCGGACTCGCGAAAGAGAAATGTCTGGACGGCGGGGTATACGCGGCCACGCAGGGGCCGCGTTTGGAGACGGCGGCGGAGATCAACCGACTGGAGCGGGACGGCGCGGACATGGTGGGGATGACCGGAATGCCGGAAGCTGCTCTGGCAAGAGAGTTGGGGCTCAGCTATGCCGCCATTGCCGTGGTGGTGAACTTTGCGGCAGGGCGTGGAAACAGCCGTGATGGCATCAACCTTGGAACGATCAGTATGATCGCCGAGCCGGCAATGGCCAGAGTGAGAACCATTCTTGGACTCGTGGTGGAATCCGATGGCGACTAGAAATATATTGCGCATGGGTGATGCGCGCTTGCTGCGTCGCGCAGAAGAGGTGCGTTCATTCGATAGCGCGGAACTGAAAGAGTTGCTGCGCGATATGCGCGACACTATGTTGGCATTGGACGGCGTAGGCTTGGCCGCACCGCAGATCGGTATCGACTTGCGCGTCGTGATCTTCGGCGTGGAGAGCAATCCGCGCTATCCGGATGCGGAAGTCGTTCCCGAGACTGTGCTCATCAATCCTGTCATCACGCCCTTATCCGATACCAAAGAAGACGGCTGGGAGGGATGCCTGAGTGTGCCGGGAATGCGCGGATTGGTGCCGCGTTTTACGCAGTTGCGTTATCAGGGATTTGACCAGTTCGGCGCATTGATAGATCGGACCGTGAGCGGATTTCATGCGCGCGTGGTGCAACACGAGTGCGATCATCTGGATGGTGTGCTTTACCCGATGCGTATTACGGATATGCGCAATTTTGGTTTTAGCAGCGAGTTGTTTCCCGATGCTGATGTGCAGGATGAATGATGAGAATCATTGAAGGGAATGAATCCCATGTGATTCGTAATTTATTCATTGCATTTGCGGCTTTGATGCTGGTGCTGCTCATCGGCACGGTCGGATATCACATACTCGGCGGTGACAAACACTCCTGGCTGGATTGCTTCTATATGACGTTCATTACGATCTCGACCATCGGTTATGGCGAGATCGTGGATGTCACCGGCTACGAGTACGGCAGATTATTTACGATTTTCATCGCGATCACGGGTATCGGCGTGCTGGGCTATGTGCTTTCCACGCTTACAGCCTTTACGTTGGAAAGCGATCTCAATGAATCTTGGCGGAGAAAGAAAATGCATCGACAAATCTTGCAAATGAAGGATCACTACATCGTCTGTGGAGTCGGGCTGGTCGGTAGCAATGTGGCGCACGAGTTGGTGGCTACCGGGCGAGCCTGCGTCATCGTGGATTCCAATATGGAAACTGTGCAGCGCTATCTGGATACCCATCCGGGGCAACTGTATCTGCACGGCGATGCGACGGATAACGATGTGTTATTGGCTGCCGGAGTGATGCGTGCATGCGGTGTCTTCGCTGTGGCGCATGACGATAGTCAGAATCTGGTGATCAGTCTCAGCGCCAAGCAACTTAATCCGGAATTGCGGGTGGTGGCGCGATGCCATGACGTGAAGAATGCCGAGAAGACGCGCCGCGCCGGTGCCGACGAGATTGTTTCGCCCGATTTCACCGGGGGGTTGCGCATCGTTTCGGCGATGGTCAGGCCGCATGTGGTGTCGTTTCTGGACGATATGCTCAAGTCGGAATCGAACATGCGCATGGAAGAGGTCAAGATTCCGAACGAGCTGTCGGGTAAACCGTTGACTGTTCTGTATCACGGAAATAAAGATTGCCTCGTGTTGGCGGTGCGCAACAGTATTCGTGGTTGGATATTCAATCCCTCTGCACAGCATATTGTGCAAGAGGGAGACGTGCTGATGGTGATGACCAGTCCTGCGGGCAGGCACAGACTGGAACAGTTAATGCAGGGCGCGGCGTGAGTTGAGTTCCGAGCCTCTATTGAGCCTCATCGAGAAGCTTGATGAATTGTTTGGCGATTTCCTTGGTGCTGAATTTTTGCACTACCCAGTCGCGCCCTTTGTTTTGCATCTGGATGCGCAATTGCTTATCTCCGGATAAGTTCAGAATGGCATCGCGCCAGGCGGACACATCCCCGGGGGGAATTAGCAGCCCGGTGACATCCGGCTCAAAGGTTTCAGGCAACCCCCCGTTGTCGCTGCACAGTACCGGAATGCCGCAGGCTTGAGCCTCAATGGATACACGCCCGAAAGCCTCGTTGCCGATGGTTGGAACAGCAAGCATGTCAATGGCTGCATAATAAGACAGTACGTTCGGAGACCAGGAGTGCCAAGTGTGCCGGGCCGCAAATCCTCCCCGCTTAATCTTTGCCTTGAGATCTTGTACCGCGAGTCCGTCGCCAACCCAGATCGCTTTGAGTTTGGGAGCTTCTTTCATCGCCAGATTGATGGCATCGCACAGCGGGAGCATGCCTTTGTCCGGGTGCATGGCACCGATAAAGCCGAGTACGATGTCGTCTTCGGCGTAACCGAGTTGCTCGCGACTTGTTTTGCGCAACACAGGATCGGGATGAAAGTATTCCATATCGATAGGGTTGTAGAGCAGGTCGATTTGCGCCGCATCGACGCCACGGGCGATGAAGTTGCGGCGCATGTGTTCCGAAATGACGATGAAGCGATGGGCCAGACGCGGGATGAAGTGATGGGTGAGAAAACGCAAGGGATAATCCATGTGTTTGAACAGAGCCAGCTTCACCCCGCGCAGACGCGCGATCACCGCCAGCGGCCAATACTCTTTGCTGAAACTGCCGATGATCCAGTCGGGGTTGATTGCGCTGACCGCGCGCCACACCGCGATGATGCCGCGCGGGTCGAAAGCGTTGCGGAACACGCCGCTATAGAGTTGCACGCCGCTGCCTGCCAAGCCGTTATAGATCGGCGTGTCCGGGCGGACGACAGCAGCCACATCGTGACCCTCCGCTAGCATCGCCTTGGATAATGTGACCAAGTGACTTTCGGTGCCGCCACCGCCGTAATGCGTACCAACGAAAAGCAGTCTCATCCGCGTTTGTCCTCGTAATTACCCAACAGTTTAAAAATGAAAAGATGCGGGAAAGTGCTGCCGCTCACCAGTACACGGCGCAACAGCATCGCATCGTCGCCAACCTGCGCGCGTCCGCGCTGCACTGTGGTGGCTGCATCAAAGCCCGCCTGCCGGGTGGCGGCAATCACACGCTCATCCAGATCGCCGTAGGGGTAGCAAAACTGTGTGACCGGCTGGCCGATCAATGCTTCCAAATCGCTCTTGCTGCCCGCGATCTCATCCTGCAATTCTGCATCCGTGCAGCCCGTCAGACGCGGATGCGTGCGCGAATGCGCGCCGACCTCCATGCCCGCCGCATGCCATGCGCGTATCTGCCCATCGTTCATCAGGGATTTACGCACATTCAAGGATGCCGCATCCCACTCGTTGTATTGCCCGGTGCGCTGGCTGATGAAATAGCATGTGGCACTGAAGCCATTATTTTGCAAGATCGGCAGCGCCTGTTCCAGTGTGTCCACATAGCCGTCGTCAAACGTGATGACTGCCACGCGCCCCTGTTTTTCGCCGCGCAGATAGGGCATGGCGGCGGACATGGAAAGCCCCCGATAGCCGAGCAGGCGCAATATAAACATCTGCCGCGCAAACGCGCCGGTGCGCACATACAGATTGCGCAAGCGCGCCCCCTGCGGCGGGACGCCGATATTGTGGTACATGAGGATGGGGATGATGGACATAATTTCTTATACGAATAATTATTGTAGTTGCGTTGCTCAAGCCATTCATTTTGCACAGCCTACGCTCGCTGGTTTGTAAATAATTTTCGTAGTGGATCGTCAGCATTATTTTCGATGACGGCAAGAGTGCATCGTGAAATG
>JBAZYW010000120.1:0-7269 GCA_041659125.1 Gallionellaceae bacterium
CAGCCCAGCGCGTTGCGCAGGCGCTGGGAGCGGTCGAGCACCGCGTCATCAACATCGACCTCACCGCCTTCGGCGGCTCCGCGCTGACCGATTCCAAAATCGCCGTACCCGAGAAAATGGGCAGCGGCATCCCCCTCACCTACGTCCCCGCGCGCAACACCATCATGCTATCGCTGGCGCTGGCGTGGGCCGAAGTCTTAAAAGCTCAGGATATTTTCTTCGGCGTGAATGCAGTGGACTATTCCGGCTACCCGGATTGCCGCCCCGAATATGTGGCAGCGTATGAACGCATGGCGAATCTCGCCACCCAAGCCGCCGTCGAAGGCAAACCCCTCACCTTGCATGCGCCGCTGTTGCATCTGAGCAAAGCCGAAATCATTCAACAGGGAATCAAACTCGGCGTGGACTTCAGCATCACCGTGTCCTGCTATCAGGCCGACGAACAAGGCCGCGCCTGCGGAGTATGCGATTCATGCCGTTTGCGCCGCAGCGGATTCGAACTTGCCGGAGTCAAAGACTCCACCCGCTATCGCAGCGCATAACGAGCCCAAGTTGCGTTGACAGCAAGAGGCAAATCCGTATAATGCGCGGTTCCTTTTGGGATGAGGGACGATAGCTCAGCCGGTAGAGCAGCGGACTTTTAATCCGTTGGTCGCGAGTTCGAATCTCGCTCGTCCTACCAAGTAAATCAATTACTTAGTACCTTCACCCAAAATCGCACTACCCCCATCAAATAAAAATCGCTGGGCTATCGCTAGCAACGGCGGCTTGAGTCGTGTTTCCAAGCAAATCGCTTAATTACTCTCCAGGAACACCCCTCAAGTAAGAGCTGGACTCATTGAGGCTACACAACCACCAATTTCCGGTCTATATACCAAAGTATCCAGACCGCGTATGGTCTTTTTGACGCATATGTTTTTCTTTGCCCGGATAGTAATGTGCGCGCATCCCTATCGATGCGGCAGCGAACATGCACACGACTATAAGCAGCCTGCAAGTAAAGCTCATTCGGCAAATTCAAATCGAGGAAGGCAATGCGTCTTGTTACGCAACGCCTGCCGGCATTGGCTGCCGGAATAAAGAGTGTAGCTGGGGTAATGATTGCTTCGAGGATGCTGTCGATATTTCTTTGCAACAGCTAAAGGAGATTGCACATGCGACAAGGTCTATATGCTAGTTCTCCAACCACGCGCATTCAACCGCCGCGATCCAATGAGGACGACACGGTCTGTCATTTCAATCCGGACAATGATGAGTGCTCAAGCAATGGAAGCCGCAAGTGCAAAGACTGCTATAGCGATTATTTAAATACGCTGGCAGAAAGTATGGCCGCGCATCCGATCGGTTGGATGGATTCAGAGTAAAATTTATTCCTATTTTTCACGCTGACAGGCGTGTTCCAACATCCTCAATTCCGCATAAAAAAAGCCGCCGTGCTATCTCTGGCACCAGCGGCATTATTATCGGATGGAACTTTACAGCAAGGACTATCGCCCCGAATACCGATTCTTTGATTTTGGCATGGCGCCAAAATCAAGTTCAATTTTCGAGGGCTTCACGCCTATTTCAATGCGCCTCCAACTCAGTCGTCGCCGCAGCGACTTCTGCCGTTTTCGACTCAGAGGATCTTTTGATCCTCTGCGCTTATCGCAATAACGTCAAAACCGTATTCGGCGATTGGTTCGCTTGAGCCAACATCGCAGTACCGGCTTGTTGCAGAATCTGGGCACGGGTCAATGCGGCGGTTTCCGAGGCATAGTCTGCATCCATGATACGGCTGCGTGAAGCGGTCTGATTTTCAGCGGCGATCTGCAAGTTGGAAATGACCGACTCAAAGCGCGACTGAACCGAACCGAACGTGGCGCGCAACGAAGCCACCGATGCGATATCCACATCCAGCTTGGCGATTTCCGCCTGGGCTGTTAAAGATGATTCACCCAGCGTAGTCGAGGTCGGCAACAAAGCAGCCTCTGTCGTAATGGTGATGTCATCCACGCCTGCAACGCTGTTGGCGCCCACCTGAAAGGTTTGATTCACCGCTTCGGAAAGCAGGGGAATGTTGTTAAATGATGTGGCCTGAATCACCCGCACGTTTTCAGCATTGAGCTGGGTGAATTCCGCATCGATCGCCGCAATATCGCCATTCGACGTGGCGTTGGCCGCCTGTATCGCCAATTCACGCATGCGCGCCATGTTGTTTTGAATGGCACCCAAAGCACCTTCAGCAGTTTGTGCAAGGGAGATACCGTCGCTCGCGTTGCGTACTGCCTGGTTCAGCCCGCGAATCTGGCCTTCCATACGGGAAGCGATCGCCATACCGGCCGCATCGTCTTTGGCGCTGTTCACACGCAGGCCGGAAGACAATCGCTGCAAAGAAGTATGCAAAGCCGCTTGCGACCCGTTCAAGTTGCGCTGTGCGTTTAACGACGCAATGTTGGTATTGATATATGAAGGCATTTTATTTCTCCTTTAACTTTGATTCTGTTGATTCGACACTATCGCCATTGTTTCCAGGTTGACTCTGGTTACAAGGCAGATCGTCTGCCGTTGGTCCAGTTATCAGAGCATTCAAAAAAATGCCCTTCTCAGTTTGCTTCTGCCACGCTTCCGATCTGTGATGCGACCAATCCAATCAAGTCGCCTCGCCTACGAAAATTAGCAATGGTTGCAATTTAACCTAGTTTCTAATAATCAAAACTTCAATAAGGGGGAGATTTCCCGCTTAATTCTCATTTTCACCAGATGCTCATCGATAGCGCATATAGCATAACGTACGGCTCTATTTACCCCCGCCTTTCATGCAAATTCTTTACAATACCCGTATCAACAAGGGATTGACGTGATGACAGATACCAGCAAAGAGCCGCATTACACAGAAAACGTACTGGAACAACTGCAACAGGTGCAACGCCTGGTGGGACAGCATACCTTGCTGGCAGAAGCGCATCCACGAGCGATTCCCGGCGCGGAACACCATGAGCTGGCAGAGCTATTGCTCCAGAAACGCCACCTGAACGAACTGCAAGAGCTGCTCAACAGATTACATCCGGCCGATATCGCCTTCATATTAGAGGCGTTGCCGATAGAACAGCGTTTACTGGTGTGGAATATGGTCAAGGCGGATCGGGATGGAGAAATCCTGATCGAAGTTTCGGATGCCGTGCGCGAATCGCTCATCACCGCCATGAGCTTCGATGAACTGCGCGAAGCAGCAGAGCAACTCGATACCGATGAGATAGCCGACTTGGCTCCCGATCTGCCGCAATCCGTGATGCGCGAAGTCTTCAAGTCGCTCTCCATCGAGGAACGCGAGCAGTTGCGCGCCGCAATGTCTTATCCGCAGGATAGCGTCGGCGCATTGATGGATTTCGATATGCTGACCATCCGCGAAAATTCGACTTTGGAAGCGGTGTTGCGCCTCCTGCGCCGCTTCGACGATCTTCCCGACCACACCGACCAATTGTTCGTGGTAGACCGCGACGACCTGTTCAAAGGTGCGCTGCCCTTGAATAAACTACTGGTCAATGAACCGGAGGTCGAGGTTACCGCGCTGATGCTCACCGATACCCTCACGCTGCATCCCGACGACAAGGCGCAACAGGCCGCACAGGCGTTTGAACGCTACGGTCTGGTTTCTGCCCCAGTGGTGGATGAAGACGGGAAATTGCTCGGACGCGTGCCGGTGAATGCGGTGATGGACTTCATCCGCGCCGAATCGGAAAGCGAGGTATTGAATCTTGTCGGTTTGCGCGAAGGGGAGGATATTTTTGCTTCGGTCTGGAAATCGGCAAAGAACCGCTGGCTGTGGCTGGCACTTAACTTGTGTACAGCTTTCTTTGCGTCAAGGGTGATCGGTGTCTTTGAAGATTCGATTGAAAAATTCGTCGCCCTTGCCGCATTGATGCCCATCGTGGCCGGAATTGCCGGTAACTCCGGCAATCAAACTATCACCACCATCATTCGTTCTCTGGCACTAGGGCAAATCAATCCGGGCAATGCGCGCCGACTATTAGCAAAAGAGCTGGCAATCAGTTTGTTGAACGGACTGGTGTGGGGCGGCATCGCTGGCGGCTTTGCCTACCTGCTCTACGAAAGTGTGCCGCTTGGCTTGGTGATGACTGGCGCAATGCTGCTCAACCTGATGCTCGGCGCATTGGTCGGCATGCTGATCCCGCTGACGCTGCAAAAATTAGGCCGCGATCCGGCTATAGGCTCCAGCGTGTTGTTGACCGCCATCACGGATAGCGGGGGCTTCTTTATTTTCCTGGGATTGGCGACCGTATTCCTGATTCACTGATTTCCACCAAGGCAAGAAGTGCGTGCATAATGTACGCGGCTGCTTTACCGCACATAATCAACCGGGAGGGGAGTGATGATGAAATCGTACCTGATGCGCTATCTTCCAAAGATAGAAGACGCCACGATCAATGAGACGCTGTCGAATTGGCAGGCTCAGTTTCCCCGCATGGGCGTATGCGCCCTGCTTCCCGAACCCATGAAGGAGTCTGTCGCGGAACTACAGGTAGCCTGTACGCGCCGCAGAATTCCGCTGGTAGGCGGAATTTTTCCCGCGCTGCTCAAGAATGGAGATTTCACCACTGAAGGCGTTTGGCTTTTATGCTTCCCGGAGATGCCGTATTTCGCGCTGCACGACAATCTGCCCACCGCACCCAAAGAAATCGAACAAGTCACCGAGCGTATTGCCACAGAGATTCGTGCGCAGATCGACCATACACCGGAGGTGACGCTATTTCTGTTATTCGATGCGATGGTACCCAATATCGCCACACTGCTCGATCAGCTTTATCTGCAATTGGCAAACCGCGTCCATTACGCCGGGGCCAATGCGGGTAGCGAGACGTTCCAAGCGATGCCCTGCTTGTTCGACGGCGAGCGTATCGTGCAGAACGGCTTGCTGCTCATGTTGCTCAAGCCGCATCGCGGCGCTATTCTGGAACACGGCTACCGCGCCCCTGCACGCACCGTTTATGCGACCTCCACGACAGGCAACCGCATTGCGCAAATCGACTGGCGTCCCGCCTTCGAGGTCTATCAGGAGTTGGTGCGGGCGCAGTATCACGTCGAGATCACGGCGGAGAATTTCTATCAGCTCGCCGTGCATTTTCCGTTCGGCATCGTGCGCGCCAACCATCATGTGGTGGTACGCATCCCTGTTGCGCTGCACGAGGATGGTTCATTATTCTGCGTGGGCGAAGTACCCGCCAATTCGATGTTGACTTTGCTCGAAGCGCCTGCGGTAGATTCCCAAGAAACTCTGCGCGTATTGATCGAGGGCATGACCATGCTCAATGGCGATTCCGCCGGATCGGAATTGCTGCTGTTCTACTGTGCGGGACGCCGCTTGCATCTCGGCATCGAAGCGGCCACCAGCGAGTTACGCGATTTCTCCGCGCGCACCAAGGCGGCACAGGTAGCGGGAGCCGTCTCTCTGGGGGAAATCGGCGGCTCTACCCTGCAAGGCTACCCGCTCTTTCAGAATGCCACGCTGGTAGCATCCAGCTGGAACAAAGCTTAGGCGCGCCCCGTGGAACGCGAAGAAATACTCCCGGTTCTGTATGACCTTGCCGTCACCATAGGCAGCGAGACCAGCCTCAAGCCTTTGCTGACTCACACGCTGCAACGTCTGCTGTACTACACCTCATTCCCCGCCGGTTTCATTTGCCTGGACATCCCTGCCTGCGATGAAACAAGGCGCGAGGTCAGCGTACAAATTGATGCGGCAGTAGGCGACTACGACTTGGTCGGCAAAGTAGGGAAGCGTATCGTTTGCCCTTGCTCATTGTTATGCGGGCCATCAGCGCGCCAAGCCGGCAAGTCTGAATTACTCGCTAAGTTGACCAACACGTACACCCACTATCAGAGTTTTCTCAGATTACCCATAGAGGGCTGCGGCGTAATCATCTTGCTGGCACCCGAAACGCCGGCTAGCGAACAACCTTTGACGCAGATGTTTCAGCCGGTGCTGGCCCATCTGGCCAAGGCCATTACCCTGTGCCGCAGCAATGATGCTTACACCAGCGGCTTGATCTCGGAGCGAAATCTGTTGGCGGAAGTCTATGCCAGCAGCTATTCGGGCGTGATGATCACCGATGCGGATGGCAACATCATCGAAGTCAATGCCGCATTCACCCGCATCACCGGCTATACGCAAGACGAAGTTCGCGGCAAAGACCCCCGTATACTTTCATCCGGGCAACATGACCCTGCCTTCTATCGAGAGATGTGGGACGGACTCAAGAACAAAGGACACTGGCAGGGTGAAATATGGAACCGTCGCAAAAACGGCGAAGTCTATCCGGAGTGGCTGAGCATCAATCCGGTGCGCGACAAAGCCGGGCATCTGAGCAATTACGTCGGCATGTTCTCCGACATCAGTAAGCGCAAAGAAGCCGAAGCGCAGATCCATCAGCTGGCTTTTTATGATCCGCTTACCCAATTGCCCAATCGCCGCCTGCTGCTCGCCCATTTGTCCCAGGCATTTTCTGCGAGCATGCGCGACGGACAACACGGTGCCCTCATGTACCTTGACCTAGATCACTTCAAAACACTCAACGACACCAAAGGGCCGGAGATCGGCGACCTGTTGTTGGTCGAAGTGGCGAAACGTTTGAATACGTGCGTGCATGGCGGCGATATGGTGGCCCGTTTGGGCGGCGATGAATTCATCGTGGTTCTGGAATCGTTAAGTGCCCATACTGCCGAAGCGGCCACACAAGCCAGACTGCTTGCCGAGAAAATTCACCATGTGTTGAATCAGCCTTTTCTGCTGAAGGAATATACCCACTTCATCACACCCAGTATCGGCATCGTATTATTCAGAGGTCATCAGGACACCATCGACAATCTGCTTAAGTTTGCCGACACCGCGATGTACCAAGCCAAGACCGCAGGACGCAACGCGATTCGTTTTTACGATCCCGCCATGCAAGCAATCCTCGAAGCACGCGCCGATCTTGAAGACTCTTTGCGCTTGGCACTGAAAAAAGATCAATTCCGTTTGTACTACCAGATCCAAATGGACAGTCTGCGGCGTCCCGTCGGGGCGGAAGTATTGCTGCGCTGGCAGCATCCCGAGCGAGGTCTGGTATCCCCGTTGGATTTCATCCCGCTGGCAGAGGAAACCGGACTGATCGTCCCCATCGGTCTGTGGGTGCTGAAGATCGCCTGCACCCAACTCGCTCTATGGCAGAGCGATGTGTTGATGCGCAATCTGTCGCTGGCCGTGAATGTCAGCGCCATGCAATTTCG
>JBAZYW010000121.1:0-1276 GCA_041659125.1 Gallionellaceae bacterium
CGGCCCGGCCACCACGATCGCCATGCGCCGTAACACCGGCTGACGATTGAAGGCGCGCGCCAATTCGTGGGGAGACACTTCGCCTTCGCGCTCGTCCAACATCTTTACATATCCGCCAAAGGGGATGGCAGAGAGCGCCCATTCCGTTTCTCCGCCCGCAAAACGCTTGACGTAAATTGCCTTGCCGAAACCCAGAGAGAAACGCAGGACTTTTACGTTGCACGCCCGTGCAACTAAGTAATGTCCGAGTTCGTGAAAGACCACCAGCACTGCGATGGCAACGATAAAAGCCAGCAACGTCATCAATGCAATATCCAGTCTTGCGCTGCACTGCGCGCTTGCGCATCCGCCAACAGCACATCTTCCAAGACGTTCACCGCAACATAGGGCAGTTTATCCAACACATCCGCGATCAAACGCGGGATGTCGAGAAAAGCGATACGCTTGTCGAGGAAGGCTTCCACTGCCACCTCATTGGCGGCATTCATCAAGGCGGGTGCGGTACCACCGGCGCGCAAGGCGCGATAGGCCAGTCCCAGACAAGGGAAACGCTCGAAATCCGGCGCGACGAAATCGAGTCGCGCAATCTTGAATAAATCCAATGGCGCGACGCCGGAGGCTATGCGTTCCGGGTAAGCCAAGCCGTAAGCGATGGGCGTGCGCATGTCGGGATTGCCCAATTGCGCCAGCACTGAACCATCCACGTATTGCACCATGGAATGGATCACGCTTTGCGGGTGTATCACCACCTGAATAGCATCTGCCGGCGCGTTGAACAACCAGTGCGCCTCAATGACTTCCAAGCCTTTGTTCATCATGGTGGCGGAATCGACCGAGATTTTGCGCCCCATGCTCCAGTTCGGATGCGCGCAAGCCTGCTCCGGTGTGACTTGCTGCAAATCAGCCAACAGTGTGTTGCGAAAAGGCCCGCCGGAAGCGGTAAGCAAAATCTTGCTTACGCCTCCTGCCGCGAGATCGCCTGAGTATTTGTCCGGTAACGCCTGAAAGATGGCATTGTGCTCGCTGTCGATAGGCAATAGCGGTGAACCGCTTTGATGCACCGCATCCATGAAAATGCGCCCCGCCATCACCAGCGTTTCTTTGTTCGCCAACAAAATACGTTTGCCCGCACGCGCGGCTGCCAAGGTCGGACGTAAACCTGCGGCACCGACAATGGCCGCCATCACTGCATCCACATCGTGAGCGGCAGACACCTGTTCCAGTGCTGCAACTCCGCATAACACTTCCGTCTTCAGACCGGCTGTCGCAATCCGCT
>JBAZYW010000121.1:1286-4956 GCA_041659125.1 Gallionellaceae bacterium
AATCCGCTGCCCGAGACGCTTGCTGGCTGGCTCATCGAGCATCACCGCAAAGCGCGGCTTGAAGCGGCAACATTGTTCGAACAGCAATTCGTCCTGCCGATAGGCCGTAAGCGCGTAGATCTGATATTTATCGGGATGACGTGCGACCACATCCAGCGTGCTCTTGCCGATGCTGCCCGTAGAGCCTAATACCGTAATGGATTGCAGTTTGCTCATAAATACAGTCGTTAGTAGGTAGATGTTAGTCGTTAGTTGGAGTCGTCGCGGAATCGTAAGTTATAGCTGGTTAACTTACGACTAGCGACTAACGTCTAACGACTCATTTGCTCAAACACCAGCGCGAGCGCGGCAAACGGCAAAGTAGAAGTCAGCGCATCGATGCGATCCAATAAGCCGCCATGTCCCGGTAGCAACGCTCCGCTGTCTTTTACGCCTGCCTGACGTTTGACTGCCGACTCGAATAGATCACCAATCACCGCCAACCCCACCCACCACCATGAAGCGATGATGATTCCCGGAAAGACCGGATAGCTTTTGAACAGGCCGCTTCCCCAACCCACCGCCAATACATAGATCGAGACGACGATCAACGCACCGAACACCCCTTCCCAGGTTTTGCCGGGACTGATAGCCGGAGCCAATTTGTTTTTGCCGAAGCGCTTACCCGCAAAATAGGCCGCAATATCCGCCACCCAGACGACGGACATCGCGCCCAACAACAACCACGGACTGGCGTTGCGCAAATCGATCATCGCCAGGCCGGTCGGCAGCAATACCGCCAAACCGACCAGCCCCATCAGCCACGGGCTCTTGGGGCGCCAAGCGGCGATCATCCATGCGGGCACTACCAGCACCCACAATATGACAGCAACGAAATACCAAAACAAATGATGCACCAGCACGCGTTCAGCCACAGCACCTGCATCGAACCACAATATTCCAAGCATCAACAGCAATGTGGCCGCGCAATAGAAAGTCGCCACGCGCCCCGCCATGCTGGAGAGGCGCGCCCACTCCACCGCACCCTGCCAGATCATGAGTGCCACCAATAGCGTCCAGCCCAATGCGGGCAAGGAGAATACTGCTGCCAGCAGCAAGACGAACAGAATGCTCGCGGTGATGACGCGCTGCTTAAGCATCGGGTTTACTTTCGGTCAGTTGTTCGCTGGTACGGCCGAAACGCCGCTCGCGATTTTGGTAGGATTGGATGGCTATATCCAAAGCCGCGCGGTCGAATGCCGGCCATAGCGTGTCGGTGAAATACAGCTCGGTGTAAGCCATTTGCCACAAAATAAAATTACTGATGCGTTGCTCGCCGCCGGTGCGAATGAATAGATCCGGCTCGGGCGCATAGTGCATGGACAAATAAGGCTCCAGGTCTTCTTCGCTGAATTTGCCGGACATTTCGGGATGAGCCTGCCATAAGCCTTGCACGGCATGCATGATGTCCCAGCGTCCGCCGTAATTGGCCGCGATGGTCAGAGTCAGTCCGTCATTGTTGGCAGTTAATAGCTCGGCATCCTCGATATATTTTACGAGTAGCTCATCGAAGCGACTGCGGTCGCCGATCACTTTCAGACGCACATTGTTTTTATGCAAGCTGCTGACTTCACGCTCCAGCATCTTCATGAACAATTGCATCAGGAAAGAAACTTCGTCCGAGGGACGCCGCCAGTTCTCGCTGCTGAAAGCGAATAAGGTCAGGTATTCCACCCCCAGCTGGCGGCACGCTTTGACCATTTCGCGCACAGACTCGACGCCGCGTTGATGGCCTGCAACACGCGGAAGCAGACGTTGCTTTGCCCAGCGCCCGTTGCCATCCATGATCATGGCGATATGACGGGGAACCACAGGGGGCGCCGGAATCGTACGGGTAGAACTTTTGAATAGCGCCATTACCAATCCCTAGGTGGATTCAGTATTTAAGATCAGAGGTTCAACGCCGGACATCAGAGATTATCAATCCTAAACCTGACCCGGCATCATGATCAAACCGCCATCAGGTCGGCTTCTTTGGCTTGCAATGCCCTGTCGATTTCAATAACGAAACGGTCAGTGAATTTCTGCACGTCGTCTTGCGCACGGCGCTCATCGTCTTCGCCGACTTCTTTATCTTTGAGCAATTTTTTCAGATGTTCATTGGCATCGCGACGTATGTTGCGCACCGCCACCTTGGCATTCTCAGCCTCATTGCGCACGACTTTAATCAGATCGCGACGGCGTTCCTCTGTCAGCATCGGCATCGGTACGCGGATCAAATCGCCATTGGTCGAGGGGTTCAAGCCCAGATCGGCATCGCGAATCGCCTTCTCCACCGGCGAGATCATGTTCTTTTCCCAAGGCTGCACACCGATGGTGCGCGCATCGATTAGGGTTACGTTGGCGACCTGAGTGATCAAAGTCGGGCTACCGTAATAATCCACCGTCACATGATCCAATATGCCGACGTGGGCACGCCCTGTGCGCACCTTACCAAAGTCTGCTTTGAGAGCCTCCAGCGACTTGGTCATTTTTTGTTCTACGTTTTTTTTGATATCAGCAATCATCTCTAATCCCTCATCAATCGCAATGTACTAATGTACCTTCATCCTGTCCTGTTACAACACGTCGCAACGCACCTTCCTTGAAGATGCTAAATACAATGATGGGGAGCTTCTGATCGCGACACAGTGTCAGCGCAGTTGCATCCATCACCTTCAAATCTTTGCTGATCGCCTCATCGAAGCTCACCTTTTGATAGCGTGTCGCCTTCGGGTCTTTCTTCGGATCGGCGGTATACACACCGTCTACCTTGGTCGCCTTGATAACGACTTCGGCATCCATCTCCACGCCGCGCAATGCCGCCGCAGTGTCAGTGGTAAAAAACGGGCTACCGATACCTGCCGCGAAAATAACGACCTTGCCCTCTTCCAGATAACGCAAGGCTTTGCCGCGAATAAACGGCTCGGCCACCTGCTCCAGGTTCAGCGCGGATTGCACGCGGCAAGGCACCCCGCCGCGCGTCATCGCATCCTGCAAGGCCATCGAATTCATCACTGTTGCCAGCATACCCATGTAATCGGCAGTTGCCCTATCCATCCCCGCTGCGGCCGGAGCCACACCACGAAAGATATTGCCGCCACCGATCACGATCGCCACTTGCACGCCCAAACCCACCACTTCGGCGATCTCGGCCACGATGCGTTCGATTACAGTACGGTTGATCCCGTAGCTGTCATCGCCCATCAGGGCCTCGCCGGAGAGTTTCAGTAAGACGCGCTTGTAGGCGGGAGCATTGGACATAGGCTTAGTCTTTCTTGATAGCGGCAATAGTGGCGGCAACTTCAGCCGCGTAATCTTCAACCTTCTTCTCGATGCCTTCACCCACAACAAACATTTGGAATGCAGTCACCGTAGCACCTTTGCTCTTCAGCAATTGCTCAACGGTTTGCTTACCGTCTTCCGCCTTAACGAACACTTGACCCAGCAGCGTAACGTCCTTGAGGAATTTCTGCACAGTGCCTTCGGCAATCTTTTCCAGCATCGCTTCGGGCTTGCCGGCTTCCTTGGCCTTCTCGATAGCGATGCGGCGTTCAGTTGCGATATCTTCAGGGTTCACGCCGGAAGCGTCAACAGACTTCGGCTTGCTGGCCGCGATATGCATGCACAAATCACGCCCCATCGCATCGTC
>JBAZYW010000121.1:4966-7231 GCA_041659125.1 Gallionellaceae bacterium
CGGTGTAGCTCAACAGCACACCGATCCGGCTACCGTGCAAGTAGCTGGCCAGCTTGCCGTCTGTCGTTGCATAACGCGCGATACGACGAACTGTCACGTTCTCGCCCAGCTTCATCACCAGTGCCTTGCGGGTTTCTTCCACGGTAGAGGAACCCATAGGCAGCGCGAGCAGAGCATCAATGTCAGCCGGATTAGCTTTCGCTATGATCTCGGCAACATTCTTGGCAAACGCAACGAAATCGTCGTTCTTAGCCACGAAGTCTGTTTCGCAGTTTACTTCGGCAACTGCACCGGCTTTGCCGTCGGTCGCAATGAACGCGCCAACCACACCTTCAGCCGTCACACGGGAAGCCGCCTTGCTGGCTTTAGCACCGCTCTTGATGCGCAGCAATTCTTCAGCCGCTTAAAAGTCGCCATCAGTTTCTGTCAGCGCCTTTTTGCATTCCATCATGCCGAGACCAGTTGCCTGGCGCAGCTCCATAACCATCCCTGCGGTAATTGCCGCCATATTGCACTCCTAACAAATCATATTTATAAAAAAAGGGGCTTTCGCCCCTTCGTCTTGGAGAGGCTGCTTACGCCGCACTCGCCTCGACTTGTTCCTTCAACTCAGTCAACGCCGCAGCACGACCTTCCAGAATCGCATCGGCCACGCCGCGTGCGTACAGGCGGATCGCTTGGCTGGAGTCGTCGTTGCCCGGAATCACGAAATCCACACCCAGAGGGCTGTGGTTGGTATCGACCACGCCGATCACCGGGATACCCAGCTTCTGCGCTTCAGTGATAGTGCCTTTTTGGTAGCCCACGTCGATCACAAAGATCGCCGATGGCAAACCTTGCAAATCTTTAATACCGCCCAAGCTGCGCTCCAACTTTTCCAGTTCGCGGCGGAACATCAGGCCTTCTTTCTTGGAAACCTTTTCGATGCTACCGTCGGCCACCATGGCTTCCAGTTCGCGCAGGCGCTTGATGGATAGCTGCACAGTCTTGAAATTGGTCAGCATGCCGCCCAACCAACGGTAATCCACATAAGGAGAACCTGCGCGCAACGCTTCTTCGCGAATGATCTCGCGCGCCTGACGCTTGGTTGCAACGAATAAAATCGTACCCTTCTTGGCAGAAAGCTTGCTCACGTGCTTCAAAGCATCGTTGAACATGACAACTGTTTTTTCCAGGTTGATGATGTGAATCTTGTTGCGATGACCGAAGATGAACGGTGCCATCTTTGGGTTCCAAAAACGGGTCTGGTGTCCGAAATGGACGCCCGCTTCCAACATTTGACGCATAGTTACAGCCATGATTACTCCAATGTGTTAAGGGTTAAGTTCCACCACCCGTCAGCTTGACCCTTGCGGGCACCCCAACATGAACGGATGTGCGAATTGTGCTTTTCCGGCAAGCTGCCGGACAAACAGGGCGCGGATTATAACCGAAACGACACGCCAACTCAACACCGCTGTATGGGACCGCCGCACTTGCGCTGACGTTCG
The DNA here is from genome assembly GCA_041659125.1 of Gallionellaceae bacterium. Lineage (GTDB taxonomy): Bacteria > Pseudomonadota > Gammaproteobacteria > Burkholderiales > Gallionellaceae > PALSA-1006. The sequence continues at coordinate 6,457 of JBAZYW010000121.1, forward strand.
GCATAAAAAAAGCGGGGACGTATCCCCGCTTTCCCCCCTAATGCTGCGGGTTAGTTCTTTGCGGTCGCTTTCGTTGAACGGGAAGGATAACTCCCCAGCTCGGTCGACATCTTGAGGCTAGCCAGAACGATGGCTTTGGCGGGTTGAGCATCCGCTTTCGCAGTATCGGCTCCATTATGTGTGGCAACTGCTTGATTGGCACCACCTGCCGTCGCAACTGAACTTCCTCCCACCACCAGAAAACTCAGGCTGAATACCAGCGAAGCGGCCAAAGCGACTTGGGACACCTTGCTGATGATGCTGGTTTTGCGCAATTTCATCATCAGATGGCCTGTTTCATTTTCGGCGGTGATGCGATCAAATTCTTTGCGTTCAAACGCGGTCAGCTGACGATCCATTTCTTCGCGAGCACGCATCGCACTAATCGTTTGTTCCTGTGCGATCAGTTTTTCATTGGCGGCTTCTTGAGCCAGAATTTCCGCCAATTCGCGCTGACGGGAAGCTTCGGTGGCTATTTGCTCTGCGTTAATACGGGACTCGACCTCTGCCATGGCGCGATGCTCAACCCCCAGACGTTCTTTAGCAGCTTCGCTGGCACGCATTTCTTCAGCATGTTTTTGTTGCGCCAACTCAAGTTGGGCAGACTCTTCGCGAATCCGCTCTTGCGCCAATTGTTTGGTCTTCATTTCCACGGCAACGCGTTGGCGTGCCAACACCGCCGCATGCGCGTCCGCTTGCAGTGCTTCTTCCGCAATCTTTGCTGCGTTAGCCTAGA
>JBAZYW010000122.1:0-7140 GCA_041659125.1 Gallionellaceae bacterium
TGTCTGGTTTTTGCAAAACGCATGACGTTATTTACTCTCGGTATGCAGACGACTTGGCATTGTCAACCAGTAAACCCAAGGTGCTAGACGAGGTGTTTCTGTTTGTTAAGCAGTTATGCAGAGATATGCCATATCCACGTCTTCAACTTAACGATGCTAAAACAGTATTTACTTCAAAAAAACATAGAAGACAGCTTACTGGGCTTGTATTGTCTAACGAGGGGAAGCCATCGCTAGGGCGTGAAAAAAAACGCTTAATTCGATCCATGGCACATCATTACTCCTTAAATCAACTTGAACCGGATCAAGTGCCTCACTTAAGAGGTTTGCTTGCTTTTTCTTTTTCAATAGAGCCATTATTTTTTAGCTCTATTAGCCGAATGATTGGGGAGGAATCCTTTCAGCGTTTGATGAAGGGATAAAAATAATGAGTCTTCCTAATAGCGATAGTATGCGAACGCGGTCATCCGCCTTCTTCGATCGTATCGCCCGGCGCATCCTCGCCGCGCATCCCGCGCCCGATTTGCGCGGCATCACTGTTTTGCTTCCCAACTTCCATGTCGCTCAACCATTAGCTCAGGCGCTGATGCGCGTGGCCCAACTTCCCGCTTTGTTGTTGCCGCAGATGGTCACATTGAACGGCTGGGCGCAAAGCATCACGCTCGATGAGCGCGTCGTTTCGGATAGCCAGCGCAGCGCCTTGTTGTATCAACTGCTGCGCGATAAAAAATGGTTCGAACAGGCCGACCTGTGGGGTATGACGCAGGAATTTCTGGGCTTGTTCGATGAGCTCACGCAGTCGCTCCACGCCTTGCCGCACGATGCGGAAGCCTTCGCCGCTGCCGTGCAGCAGGCGTATCAGGCGCGACAGAACAGTACGCTGCAACTGGAAGCGCGGCTGGTGTTCGAGCTGTGGCATGCCATGCAAAGCGGCGAGGAATTGGATGCGGCGCGCGCGTATCAGCAGCGTCTTGCGCAATTGGCGATGCTGGCAGATAGACCTTTGTATGTATTGCGCACCTCGGACTGGACCGCAGTGGAGCAACGTTTTCTCGATGAGTACGAACAGCGTGCCACGGTGAAAGTGTTTGATTTGCGCGAGATGGATGCGCAGTGGGGCAGTTTGTTTAGCGACGCGTCAGCAGGTCTGCGCTCGCGCACGATTCCGCAGCTTGACGACACCCTGCGTTTTTTCGCCGCCACCTCCCTCGAACAAGAAGCCCGCGCCGCCGCCATGCAAGTGCGCCTATGGTTGCAAGCAGGCAAGCGCGACATCGCCATCGTGGCGCAAGACCGCGTAGTGGCGCGGCGCATGCGCGCCTTGCTGGAGCGCGCCGAAGTGCTGGTGACGGACGAGACGGGTTGGACATTCGCCACGCTGTCGGTGAGCACGGTGCTGGATCGTTGGCTCACCGCGCTACAAAGCGATTTCTACCATCACGATCTGCTCGACCTGCTCAAGTCGCCGTTCATCTTTGCCGACACGATAGCCAGCGAACGCAAGTCGGCCGTGTATCAACTGGAACAACTGTTGCGCAAGCAGGGCGTGGTCGCGGGGCTGGAAAAATTTATCGGTCTTGCCGAGCACGAAACGCTGCTGCATCAGCCGCTGGCGCGTTTGCGTCAGGCTGCCGCGCTGCTGGAGCAGGGCAAGAAGAAAACTTTGGCCGCGTGGCTGGAAGCGTTGCGCGAGAGTTTGCAGGTGCTGGGTATCGACAGCGGTTTGCAACAGGACGATGCCGGGCAGCAATTGCTGCGCGCGCTGGAAACCTGGCAGCAGGAATTGTCGGGTGACGAAGGCCGCTACCGCTTCGCCGAATGGCGGCGCTGTCTGGCACAACAACTGGATACGCAGACTTATCGCGATAGCAGCATCGACAGTCCGGTGCGCTTTACCCATCTCGCGGCGACGCGTTGGCGCGCGTTCGATGCGGTGTTGCTGCTGGGGTGCGATGCCGATCATTTGCCCAGTGTGGCGGACGGCGGGCGCTGGTTTAACGATGCGGTGCGCAGCAGTTTGAATCTGCCCACGCGCAGCAGTCACGCCGCACGGCAGCGCGACGATTTGCTGGCGCTGCTCAGGCTGAACGACTGCGTGCTGGTCACTTGGCAGAAGGATAGAAACGGCGAAGAAGGATTGCTCAGTCCGTATCTGGAAATGCTGCGCGACTTGCATACACTGACTTATGACGACGACTTGAGTGAGCGCGACTTGCACGCCTATCTTGCAGCAGAGGAATTGCACACGCTCAGCCTGTTGCAAGCGGTGCAGCCCGCGCCCGCTTCCGCAACAGGCATTGTTCCGTTGCGCGTTTCCATCAGCGCCTACAACAGTCTGGTCGCCTGCCCCTACCAGTTCTACGCGCGGCACATCCTGCGACTGAACGAGTTGGACGAGGTGCAGGAAGGCATCGAGAAGCGCGATTACGGGGATCGCGTGCATCGGATATTGCAACATTTCCACGAACGCTATGCGCAAGTGAGCGAACATCCTGTAGGCGAGCTGGAAACCGCCTTGCGCCAGATCAGCGCGGAAGTGTTCGCCGATCTGCTGCAACAGGATTTCGCCGCGCGCGCATGGCTGGCGCGCTGGTATACCTCGTTGCCGGCCTACATCGAATGGCAGAGGGAGAATGAAGCGCAAGGTTGGCGCTATGCCGCATCCGAAAGCGCTTTCGATTGGCAACTGGAAGGCGTGCGGTTGCGCGGACGTATCGACCGGCTGGATGTGCGAGGTGAAGAAAAACTCGTGCTGGATTACAAGACGCAGAGCGAACAAGTGCTGCGCAATAAATTGAAAGAGCCGGGCGAAGACGTGCAGCTCGCGTGCTACGCCTATGCGCATGAAGCGGCGGATGCCGCCTTCGTCAGCATCGAAAACGGCAAAGTGAAACGGGTGCAGCCCAAGCAGGATGTGCCATTGCTGGCACAGCTTAATGTCGAACGTTTGGAGCATGTGATGGCGAATATTCGCGGCGGGACAGGGCTGCCCGCGAACGGAATTGATGCGGTGTGCGGGTATTGCGAAATGCGCGGTGTGTGCCGCAAGGGAGAGTGGGTATGAGTAACCACATCGCCCTCGATCCCAGACGCAGCATCGTTGTCGAAGCTTGCGCGGGCAGCGGAAAAACCTGGCTGCTGGTGTCGCGCATCGTGCGCCTGCTGCTCGACGGTGCGCAACCTTCGCAGATACTCGCCATCACCTTCACACGCAAAGCCGCGCAGGAAATGCAGGCGCGCTTGCAGCTGTGGCTGCGCGATCTGGCGATGGGGGACGACGCTTCGGTGCGCCAATTCTTTGCCGAGCGCGGAATCGACAACCTGAGCGATGTGCAACTGCAGCGCGCCCGCAGCCTCTACAGCAGCGTATTGCTGGCACAGCCGTGCATCACTATCAGCACCTTCCACGGCTGGTTCATGCAAGTCATGCAGCGTGCGCCGCTGAACGCGGACGTGATGCAAGGCTCGTCGCTGCTGGAACGTGCTGCCGCGCTGCAGGAAGAGGCGTGGGAAGAGTTGCTGGAGCAGATGCGCAAGCAGCCGGACGGTGTTGAGGCGCAGCACATGCAGTGGCTGTTCGGGGAGTGCGGACTGTTCACTACACGCAAGTTGTTGTTTAACTTCCTCGGCAAGCGCGCCGAGTGGTGGGCTTATACCCAAGGGCAGCAAGATACGCTGACCTTCGCGTTGGATAACCTGCGCACCGATCTTGCGGTGGACATGACGTTCGATGCGGTTGCTGATTGGGGTATGTGCGGCAACAGCGAAGAGGTGTTGTTCGCTTTCGTGCATCAACTGGCGGCTAATGGTACCGAGGTGCAGCAGGGCAAAGCCGGCGAGCTGGAACGCATGTGGACGGACACTGCGCCGGAATTGCGCTTCAATCAATTGATGCCGCTGCTGTTCACTCAGGCGGACGAGCCGCGCAGTTTCAAGCCCACCAAGAAGCAGGCTGCCGAAGCGTACCTCGTCACGCGCGATGCCTTGTTTGATGGCTTGCAAGCCGTGCGCGACACACTCGCCGAGCAGCAAGCCTATCGTTTGAACGAAGCCGTGCTGCATTGCGGCGTGGCATTTCTTGAACGCTACCAAGCGCTCAAACAGCAAAAACAGCAGATGGATTTTTCCGATCTGGAATGGCAGCTGTGCCACTTGCTGCAACAGAGCGAACACGCCGAGACTATGCAGTACAAGCTCGACAGCCGTTACCGTCATGTGCTGCTCGACGAGTTTCAGGACACCAACCCGCTGCAATGGCAGATCCTGCGCGCGTGGTTCGATGCTTCCGTGGCGGTGGAGTCGCAACCCACCGTGTTCGTGGTCGGCGACCCCAAGCAATCCATCTACCGCTTCCGCCGCGCCGATGCGCGGCTGTTCGGCGTGGCGCGCGAATATCTGCAAGAGCATTTCGCCGCGCACGAGCTGCACAACAATCACACGCGGCGCAATTCACCCGCCGTGCTGGATGCGGTGAATGCCGTGTTCTCCGATCATCCCGAAGGCTTCGTGGATTTCGAGCCGCATACTGCCGAACATACGAACTTGTCCGGATGTGTACTGGCCTTACCGTTGGCGGTTGCCGAGCCAAGCAAGGAAGAGGCGGCAGAGAATGCGCCGCTCGCATTGCGCGACCCGCTGATCACGCCGCGCACCGAAGCGGAAGAAGGCGCACGCCACAAAGAAGCCGTGCAATTTGCCGACCTACTGCAAACGATCACCCGAGAATGGTCGGTGAACGAGCACGGAAAAGAACGCCGTGCGACCTACGGCGACATCATGGTGCTGGTGCGCAGCCGCACCCACCTCGCGGTGTACGAAGAAGCGCTGCGCGCGCAGCACATCCCCTTCATCAGCTCGCGGCGCGGCGGCCTGCTCGACACGCTGGAAGCGGAAGACGTGCAGGCGCTGCTGATGTTTTTAATTACGCCCTTCGCCGATCTCGCACTGGCGCAAGTGTTGCGCATGCCGGTGTTTGCTTGTAGCGATGCGGACTTGATGTTGATTGCAGAGTACGAAATCAAAACACCCGTTCGCCCTGAGCTAGTCGAAGGGCTTGATGCTAGTAACCCCTCCATTCATGGTTCGACAAGCTCACCACGAACGGAGGGGCTGCGCTCATCCTGGTGGCAACGTCTGCAACGTTTAGAGGGCCCATCGCCCGCCCTGCAACGCGCTGTCGAGTTGTTGCATAGCTGGCTTGCCCTCGCCGACAAACTTCCCGTACACGACCTGCTCGACCGCATCTATTTCGAGGGCGATGTACTGGCGCGTTACAGCGCCGTGCTGCCTGTCGAGATGCGTGCCAAAGTCACTGCCAACTTGCACGCCTTCATGGAGATCGCGCTGAGTGTGGATGCCGGGCGCTACCCCAGCCTGCCGCGCTTCCTGCAAGAGCTGCGCGAATTGCGCGACAGCAGCGACGACGCACCTGACGAAGGCAAGTTAGGCCACGCGGGCGACGCGGTGCGCATCTACACTGTGCACGAATCGAAAGGGCTGGAAGCCCCCATCGTCTGGCTGCTGGACGCGAACGCGGCCAAGAACAACAAAGACGGCAACGATGTGTTGTTGGATTGGCCGACGCATGAACCGCAACCATTACATTTTTCCCTCTACACCGACCAAGCCTCGCGCGGAAAAATGCGCGCCCCGCTGTTCGAGCAGGACGCCGCCCAACAAGCCCGCGAAGAAATGAATTTGCTCTACGTTGCCATGACCCGCGCGCAGCAAGCGCTCATCGTCAGCGGCAGCGGCAAGGGCGAAGACAAAGAGGAAAAGAAAAAATCGCTGTCGTGGTACGACCGCATTGCGGCATCCGTTGAACAACCCGAAACTCTAAATCCGCTCGTCCTGAGCTTGTCGAAGGATGGGCGGATGGAAAATGCTGCTGTTCACCCTTCGACAAGCTCAGGGCGAACGGTAAATCTGCCTGCTATTATTCCCACCGGAAAACGCACTACCCGCAATACCGCCTCGCAACAGCGCGGCATCTGGCTGCACGCGCTGCTGCAACACTTCACCGAAGGCGTGACGGACGAAACCGAACTCCAACAACGCCTAACCATTCCATTAGGTGAAATGGACGCTCTATGGCAACAAGCACAACACCTGCTCGCCCTGCCGCATCTCGCCCGCTTCTTCGACGCGCAGCAATACCGCTCCGCCTGCAACGAAATGCCCTACATCAATGCCAACGGTGAGCTGAAACGCATCGACCGTCTGGTGAAATTCGACGATGAGGTGTGGGTGCTGGATTACAAACTAGGTGATTCAGAAGACGCCGCGCGTTACCGCGCGCAGATGCGGGAGTATCAAGCTGCGATGCAATCGGTGTATGCGGGTAAGACGGTGCGCTGTGCGTTGGTGTTTGCGGATGGGATGTTGAGCGAGGTGTAGAGCTATTTATTGAATTTGGCGGTGTATCGAGAAAACACCCATCCCTGCACGATTGATTCATCCTCATCTGCGTAAGAGATTTCCATCCAATTCCGTTGCTTGTTAATTACTGTTACGACTTGCCCCAGCCGAAGCTCATCTTTAATTTCGCTACTTGTACTTGGATTCTCGCGTAAAAGAAGGTGCTCAGTCGTTACGAATCGGAGATTGCTGAGATCTAATCCGTCAAGACCAAATGTTCTGAGTTTCTTGACCTTTTCTCTTTCGGTTGCTTCTGGATTGTTAATTAGTTTCTCAACGTGCGGAGTAATAATATTAGCGGTTACGTTATCGGCTATGGACACCGCTCGATTCAGTAATGCAAAAAAGATGAAGATCAAAATATATTTGAATTTAGGACTCAGGTTAGAGAAAGCTTTAACAAATGAAGCCGTATCCTTAGCAGCTCCAATTTCTTGAAGTTGATGATCTAAGTCATATTCAACCAGATTGGGGCCGAATACCTCATCTGAATGAGCGACAATATCAAGCGCTGCCAGTAAATTTGATTGCTCTGCAAAGGCATTAACTGCTTGTTGAAAATGATTTTTGCCAATGATTTCATCAATGGATTTTTGATATAAGCTTGCCGCGCTCATCGTCTTCGTCAAGTTTTGGAAGAAACTCGGATTCATGCTTTCAGCGATGGACTTTTGATATGAGCTTGCCGCGCTCATCGTCTTCATCAAGTTTTGGAAGAAACTC
>JBAZYW010000123.1:0-7135 GCA_041659125.1 Gallionellaceae bacterium
CGTGTCGATATTCACTTTACGCACGCCGTGCTTGATGCCTTCTACGATTTCTTCAACCGGTACGCCGTAAGTCTGTGGCATTTGGCCGCCGAATTCGTTGATGATCTTCAGCCATTCTTGCGGTACGGAAGATGAACCGTGCATCACCAAGTGGGTGTTGGGAATGCGTGCGTGGATCTCTTTGATACGGCTGATCGCCAAGGTGTCGCCTGTGGGCGGCTTGGTGAACTTGTACGCGCCGTGCGATGTGCCGATAGCGATTGCCAACGCATCCACTTGGGTGAGTTTGACGAATTCAGCCGCTTCGTTCGGGTCGGTCAACAGTTGGTCGTGGCTCAGCGCGCCTTCCGCGCCGTGGCCGTCTTCCTTCTCGCCGTGGCCGGATTCCAGAGAACCCAAACAGCCCAATTCGCCCTCGACGGAAACGCCGACTGCGTGCGACATTTCAACCACGCTCTTGGTAACGTTTACGTTGTATTCGAAAGAAGAAGGTGTCTTGCCGTCGGTCATCAGCGATCCGTCCATCATCACGCTGGAGAAGCCGGATTTGATGGCGTTGATACACACGGCTGGAGATGCGCCGTGATCCTGGTGCATGACAACAGGAATATGCGGATACATTTCCACAGCGGCGTCGATGAGGTGACGCAGGAACGCTTCACCGGCATATTTACGCGCACCGGCGGAACCTTGCATGATCACGGGGCTGTTGGTTTCATCAGCCGCTTCCATGATCGCTTTGACCTGTTCCAAGTTATTGACGTTAAACGCGGGCAAGCCGTAGCTGTGCTCTGCCGCGTGATCGAGTAGTTGACGCAATGATACGAGTGCCATTTTTTTCTCCTCACTGATTAATCAAAATTATCATTAAATATTAAATACTTGCGCTATGCGCTGGCTGCGCCACGACACAATATTCAGTCCTTGCGGTGATCCCCTACACGCACGATTTTCATCGTATTGGTATGGCCCGCTTTACCAACCGCCTCGCCTATCGTCATCACGATCAGATCCCCATCTGCAACCGCGCCCAGCTTCAGCAGCTCGTTCTCGGCTTCGATCAACGTTGCCGAAGGATCTTTCGAGGAAGGGTGAAACGAAACAGGGTGCACACCGCTAAATAGCGTCACTTTGCTTAGCGTGCCTTTGGTGGGCGTCAATGCAAAGATCGGCGCTCCCGCATTCACGCGCGACATCCACAGTGCGGTCGAACCGGACTGTGTCAATGCAACGATGGCTTTAACCTTGAAGTGCGAGGCTGCGTACAAAGCCGACATGGCAATGGACTGGTCGATACGGGTGAACTTGCTGTGTTCAAGACGGTGATCTGCCGCACTGCCTTCCAATTCTTTCTCGGCTTGCGTGCAGATGCGCACCATCGCCTCGATGGTTTCTACCGGGTAATCGCCGACCGCCGTTTCTGCCGACAACATCACCGCGTCCGTGCCATCCAATACGGCGTTGGCAACGTCCGACACTTCCGCTCTTGTTGGAATCGGATTGGTAATCATCGACTCCATCATTTGCGTGGCGGTGATCACCAGCTTGTTGTGCGCACGCGCCATCTTGATCATGCGTTTTTGCAATCCCGGTACGGCAGCATCGCCGACTTCCACCGACAAGTCACCGCGCGCCACCATGATGGCATCCGACGCGGCAATGATCTCGGCCAATACAGGAATTGCTTCTGCACGTTCAATCTTCGCCATCAGCAGACTCTTGCCGCCCGCTTCATGCATCAGTTCGCGCGCCAGCTTCATATCGTCCGCCGAACGCGGGAAAGAAACCGCCAAATAATCGGCATGTATCAACGCAGCCGTTTTGATGTCTTCTTTGTCTTTTTCCGTCAATGCGGGCGCTGTCAATCCGCCGCCTTTGCGGTTGATACCTTTGTTGTTGGACAGCACGCCGCCGCGCACGACTTTACATATGACTTGCGAGCCTTTGACTTCAACGACATCGAATTCCAGCATGCCGTCGTTTAACAGCAGCACATCGCCTTTGACCACATCATTGGGCAGTTCTTTATAGTCGAGACCGACGCGCTCTTGATTACCCAATGCAGCCCACTCAGCATCCAAGACGAATTTGTCGCCCGGATTCAAAATGATCTTGTCGTTTTCAAACTTGCGCACACGAATCTTGGGACCCTGCAAATCGGCCAGAATACCCACTGTGCGTCCTGCCGCCGTTGCTGCTGCGCGCACAATCTCGGCCCGCTTTACGTGATCTTCGGCCGAGCCGTGTGAGAAATTCATCCGCACTACATCGACTCCGGCACGGATGATCGCCTCCAACGATTTCAGGTCGTTGGTGGCCGGTCCCAAGGTTGCTACAATTTTTGTTCTACGCAGCATGATTTCCTAATGGTTATTATTGTTTTGCTGCGCGTTGTTCCAGAATTTCCACAGCCGGCAAAGTTTTGCCTTCGAGGAATTCAAGGAACGCACCGCCAGCGGTGGAGATGTAGGACACTTTGTCGAAAATATCGTATTTCTGAATAGCTGCGATGGTGTCACCGCCGCCCGCGAGTGTGAATGCTTTGGTATTGGCAATCGCCATCGCAATTGTTTTGGTACCTTCGCCGAACTGGTCGAATTCGAACACGCCGACAGGACCGTTCCACACTACCGTACCAGCCTTCATGATGATGTCTGCAAGTTCTTTGGCGGATTTCGGGCCGATGTCGAAAATCATGTCATCGTCTGCAACCGCGCTCGCGTCTTTCAAGACGGCCGGTTCGTTGGCGTCGAATTTCTTGCCGCACACCACATCAACTGCGATGGGGATAGTCGCGCCGCGCGCAGTCATCTTTTTCATCAATGCTTGTGCGGTTGGAACCAGATCATCCTCGCACAGCGATTTGCCGACATTCTTGCCGACAGCTTTGAGGAAAGTATTCGCGATACCGCCGCCAACCACGAGTTGTTCGCACTTCTCGGACAGGGATTCCAGCACGGTTAGTTTGGTGGAAACCTTGGAGCCGCCCACGATGGCAACCATCGGACGCGCCGGATTCAGCAACGCTTTGGTCAAAGCTTCCAATTCTTCCGTCAGCAAAATACCTGCTGCCGCTACAGGTGCATACTTGGCCACGCCGTGAGTTGATGCTTCAGCGCGGTGAGCTGTACCGAATGCGTCCATTACGAACACATCGCACAAAGCGGCGTATTTCTTTGCAGTTTCGTCAAGACTCTTTTTCTCGCCTTTGTTGAAACGGCAATTTTCCAGCAGTACCAATTCACCTTCGGCCACTTCAAAACCGCCATCCACCCAATCCTTGATCAGGCGCACGGGTTTACCGATTTTTTGGGAGATCACATCAGCTACCGGCTTGAGCGAGTTTTCTTCGGAATACACGCCTTCTTCAGGACGTCCCAAATGGGAAGTTACCATCACGCGCGCACCGGCTTTCAGCGCGGCATTGATCGTTGACATAGATGCGGTGATGCGCGCATCGGAAGTGACTTTGCCATCTTTGACTGGCACGTTGAGATCGGAACGAATTAAGACGCGTTTGCCCTTAAGAGCCAAATCGGTCATTTTGATAACAGACATGATTTTCCTTTGACAGACTAAAAGGGCTGGCAGAGCCAGCCCTTGTTACTTTGAATTACTTGGCGATGTGACGAACCAGACGCATCAGGTTGCAGGTGTAACCGTATTCGTTGTCGTACCAAGCCACCACTTTAACGAAAGTCGGATCCAGCGCAATACCGGCTTCCGCATCGAAAATAGAAGGGTTGACGCAACCACGGAAGTCGGTGGAAACGACCTTCTCATCGGTGAATCCAAGCACGCCTTTCAGCGGACCATTTTCAGATGCAGCCTTCATTGCGGCAACGATCTGTGCGTAGGTAGCTTCTTTGTTCAACTCTACAGTCAGGTCAACCACCGACACATCGGAAGTCGGTACGCGGAATGCCATACCGGTCAGCTTCTTGTTCAGTGCTGGAATAACCACGCCCACGGCCTTAGCAGCACCAGTGGAAGAAGGGATGATGTTTTCCAGAATACCGCGACCACCGCGCCAGTCTTTGTTGGACGGACCGTCAACAGTCTTTTGTGTAGCGGTTGCAGCGTGCACAGTAGTCATCAGACCGCGCTTGATACCGAATGTGTCGTTTAATACCTTGGCAACCGGAGCCAATGCGTTAGTGGTGCAAGATGCTGCGGAAACGATAGCCTCGCCTTTGTAAGTGTCGTGGTTCACGCCATACACGAACATCGGAGTTGTGTCTTTGCACGGGGCAGACATAACCACTTTTTTGGCGCCTGCTGCAATGTGTTTCTGGCAACCCGCATCATCCAGGAAGAAGCCGGTACATTCGATCACGATGTCCACGCCTGCTTCATTCCATTTCAGATTAGCCGGATCTTTTTCAGCCGTCAGACGGATGGTCTTTCCGTTCACTACCAGATTGCTGCCGCTCACTGCCACATCGCCTTTGAAACGGCCATGTACAGAGTCGTATTTCAGCATGTATGCCAAATAGTCCGGTTCCAGCAAGTCGTTGATGGCAACGACTTCGATTTCAGGAAAATCCTTGGAGGCAGCGCGAAACACCATACGCCCGATACGACCAAATCCGTTGATACCAACTTTAATTGCCATTTTTCTCTCTCCCGACGTTATAAATAATGAGTTTACAACACGACCTGAACGGTCTTCGCCCCAAAGCGACATTGGCAGGGTCTGTGCCCTTTTTAGCCTTTGCCGCGCCGGAACTATGTACTATCGCTTAGCCAACAACTTTCTTTACTGTGGTAACCACGTTCTCTACAGTGAAACCGAAGTGCTTGAACAACTCCGGTGCCGGAGCAGATTCGCCGAAGCAATCCATGCCGACAACCGCGCCTTCAAGACCCACATATTTGTACCAGAGACCCGTTACGCCTGCTTCAACAGCCACGCGTTTGACGCCCTTGAGCAACACGCTGTCTTTGTAGGCTTGATCTTGACGGTCGAATACGTTGGTCGATGGCATGGAAACTACACGCACTTGCACGCCGTCTGCGGCCAATACTTTTTGCGCATCCATCGCCAGAGCGACTTCGGAGCCGGTAGCAATAATGATGGCTTGCGGCTTGCCGTTCGCAGCTTCCGACAAAACATAACCACCCTTGCGGATGTTGGCGATCTGCGCCGCATCACGTTTTTGGAATGCCAGATTTTGACGGCTGAAGATCAGCGAAGAAGGGCCGGTCATACGCTCAACAGCGCAAATCCACGATGCCGCAGACTCCACGGTGTCGCACGGACGCCAAGTGTCCATATTGGGGATAAAGCGCAGCGTTGTTGTTTGCTCGACCGGTTGATGGGTCGGGCCGTCTTCGCCCAGACCGATAGAGTCATGGGTAAACACATAGATCACGCGCTGCTTCATCAAGGCAGACATGCGCAATGCGTTGCGGGCATATTCCGAGAACATCAGGAAAGTGCCGCCGAAAGGCAACAAGCCGCCGTGCAATGCCATACCGTTCATGATGTGCGACATACCGAATTCGCGCACGCCGTAGCTGATGTAGTTGCCCGGCTTAGTACCATGCACATGCTTGGCGCCAACCCAGTTAGTCAGGTTAGAACCGGTCAGGTCGGCAGAGCCGCCCAAGAATTCCGGCAATGCAGGAACCAGTGCGTTGATGGCGTTTTGCGAAGCTTTGCGGGTAGCGATTGTTTCCGCCTTCGCATTGATCTGCTCCAGCGCAGCAGCGGCAAATTCTTTCCAGTTGCCGGGCAAGTCGCCCTTCATGCGGCGATTAAATTCAGCCGCTTCTTCAGGGAAGGCTTTGCTGTATTCAACAAATTTGTTATTCCACAGCTTTTCCAGGCCTTCGCCTTTGGTACGCGCATCCCATGCTTCGTACACATGCTTTGGAATTTCGAACGGAGGGTAGTTCCAACCGATATGTGCGCGCGTTGCCGCGATTTCAGCGTCACCCAATGCTGCGCCGTGCACATCGTGCGTACCTTCCTTGTTGGGAGAGCCTGCACCGATTACGGTCTTGCAGCAGATCAAAGTTGGCTTGTCGGTAACAGCCTTGGCTGCCTCGATTGCCGCATTGATCGCTTTAGGGTCGTGGCCTTCAACGTCGGCAATAACATGCCAGCCGTAGGCTTCGAAACGCTTTGGAGTGTTGTCGGTAAACCAGCCGCCCACATGGCCGTCGATAGAGATATCGTTGTCATCCCAGAATGCGGTGAGCTTGCCCAGACCCCAAGTACCGGCCAATGCGCAAGCTTCATGCGAGATACCTTCCATCATGCAGCCGTCGCCCATGAACACGTAAGTGCGGTGATCTACGATTTCATGGCCGGGTTTGTTGAATTCGTTGGCCAACAGCTTTTCCGCCATCGCCATACCCACGGCGTTGGTGATACCTTGACCCAACGGGCCGGTTGTAGTCTCAACACCCACGGTGTAACCGTACTCGGGGTGACCCGGAGTCTTGGAATGCATCTGGCGGAAGCGCTTCAGCTCGTCCATCGGCAGGTCGTAGCCGGTCAGATGCAACAGCGCGTAAATCAGCATGGAGCCGTGTCCGTTCGATTGCACGAAACGGTCGCGGTCTGCCCATTTTGGATTGGCTGGGTTGTGACGCAGGTGGTGGTTCCACAAGACCTCGGCGATCTCTGCCATGCCCATCGGCGCGCCCGGATGGCCGGAGTTTGCCTTTTGCACCGCATCCATCGCAAGTGCGCGGATCGCACCGGTTACATCATTAAACTTGGGGGGTTTTACATTACGCGCCACAGCCATTTTACAGCCTCCTAAGAAACATCCTGAATTTCGAGTTAAATTGTTATTACGCCAAAAGAACGGTAATTATGCCGCAGCGACTTGTTTAGGGCAACAGCACTATAAAAACACCAAAAAATCTATTGTTCCGCATTTTCTGCGTGTTTTTTTAGGGTCTTGATTCCCAACTGTTTCAATTTACGATACAAATGCGTGCGCTCAATGCCGACGTTTTCGGCCACCCGGGTAAGATTGCCGTTTTCCTTCTTCATCTGGTATTTAAAGTACGCGCTATCGAAATACTCCCTTACATCGCGCAACGGCAGATCCAGCGGCAACGCGACCATCATCATTCCGTCAGTTTCCGCCTGCTCGGATTTATCTTCTTGCGGCAA
>JBAZYW010000124.1:0-7134 GCA_041659125.1 Gallionellaceae bacterium
CGTGGCGGTGCAACTCAGATGCAGTTTGCTGCCGAGCGCATGCGTGGCCAGCGTCAGCTCATGCTCGATGTGGCTGGCATGGCTGGCAAGCGCCGACTGGATGGTGCTAAACAGCTGCTCGGTATGCGTGAATGCATATTGCAGCGGATGTCCGATCAGATTGGTATTGCTCAAGCCGAACGAGTGTTCGGCTGCCGGGTTGAGGTAGGCGATGCGCGACTCGCCGTCCAGCAGGATGACGGCCGTGGCGAGGTGTTCCAGTGTAGGAAAGGAGGAGGTGGGCATGGTTATCTCTAAGCAGAATGCATGCCAATATTGGGGGTTATTTGTTGCGGTTGGAGAGTTCGGTTTTAAGTGCGCCGATATTTTTTTCATGCACCTGCACCTGTTTTTGCAGAGCATTCATCTTCTCTTCCTGTTTGGCTACGTTAGTATAGACCTTGCCGTCATCGCCGGTATAGGTCTCCGGGCTTTCGCTGCCTTTTTGCAGATTTTTGCGCGCCTCGGCCAGAGCCTTTTCTTCAGTAGCGAGTTCATCTTCCAGTATCTGTCTGCTGGAGTTGTCGCGGCTTTTTTGTGTGGCGGAATCCACACGAGGGAAATCGGATGAGTCTTCGCTGTTGCGTGCACGCGGCGGGGGGGGCGGCATCGTCGAGAGCGGCTCCAGATGGAGTTTTTTTGCACCTTTGAGGGGTGTGCTGGAATAGGTCACATGGCCTTCGGCATCGATGCGCTTATAAATTTCGGCCTGCGCCCAGCCGATGTAGCACAGGCACCATAGAACTAGGATGTAGCGTAGCTTCATGATTGCGTCCTGATGATGGGATGGAAAGTATAGGATAAGGGGCGTGCGCTGAAAAGTGCTGCGCCATTGTGGTGCACCCGATTGGGATAGGCACCAATCGGGTGCGCAATGTTTGATGTTTTAGTTCTTATGAGAAATCTCCCCACAGCGTTTGTAATGCGCTGATGCCGGCGATGGCTGCGGTCTCGGTGCGCAGCACGCGTGGGCCGAGCAAGATGGGGGCGAAGCCCATCTGCTGGGCGATGTTGGCTTCGTCGGCGCTGAAGCCGCCTTCGGGGCCTATCACCAGAGTGACGCTAATTTTGGGTTTGGGCTGAGCCTGCAATTGGGTGGCTCCGCCCGGCAGCAGGATGAATTTGCTGCCGGACATGTTGCGCACCGACAGCAGCCATGCCTCCAACTCTTGCGGGGCATGGATCTGCGGCAGGTCGTTGCGCCCGCATTGTTCGCAGGCCGAGACGGCGACGCTGCGCCAATGTTCGGTGCGTTTTTCGGCGCGCGCGCCGCTGAGCTTCGCCACGCTGCGCTGTGTCTGCACCGGCAAGATTTCACTGGCGCCGAGTTCGGTGGCTTTCTGCACGATCCAATCCATCTTGTCGCTGCTGCACATGGCTTGCGCCAAGATGATGCGCAAGCCGGTTTCCTGTTGCACCATGCAGGTTTGCAGGTTGCCGAGCACCACATGTTTGCCGCTGATCTCGTTGATGGTGGCATCCAGCGCATTGCCGATACCGTCGAATATCTGTACTGCGTCGCCGACCCGCAGACGCAATACACGGCTGGCATGATGCGCGGCGGCGGCAGGGAGCTCGAAGTTGGTGCTCAACGGCAACGGGGGCGGGCAATAGAAGCGTGGTGCGGACATGGCTGGGTTCGGGGTGGATGTTTGGGCGTGATAATATAACGCCTCCGAAAATATTTGTGGTTTTAGGAGTATTTAGATGGTCAGTTTGCAACCGCCGTTGTGCGATTTCGGCTGGAAGGCGCGACCTTTCGACCTGTTGGGAGTGGATGGCAAGCGCTATTCACTGGAAAGCGCGCGCGGCAAAAACGGCTTGCTGGTGATGTTCATCTGCAACCATTGCCCCTACGTCAAATCGATCCGCGAGCGCATCATGCGCGATGTGCGTGAACTGCAGCAGCACGGCATCAACAGCATTGCCATCATGTCCAACGATCCCGCCGATTATGCCGAGGACTCGTTTGACAACATGAAGCTCATCGCACAACAGTACGACTATCCTTTTCCGTATGTGTGGGACGAGACGCAGCAGATTGCCAAGGATTACGGCGCGGTATGCACGCCGGATTTCTTCGGCTTTAATGCCAAGCTGGAGCTGCAATATCGCGGGCGTCTGGACGCTTCGCGCAAAGAGGCGCTGGCGGATGCGCCGCGCGATCTGTTCAATGCCATGCTGCAAGTGGCGCAGTCCGGCAACGGGCCGCGCGAGCAGCTCGCCAGTATGGGCTGTTCGATCAAATGGAAAGATCAGGCATGACGCGCGAAACAGGTCAAAGCGCGATGATGAAGGCGGTGATCGCGGCGGTGAAGCTGGTTGCAGCGGAAGAGATCATGCCGCGCTACATGAAGGTGGCGCTGCACCACAAGGACGACGGCAGCCTGTGCACCGACGCCGATCTCGCGGCGCAGGAAGCGCTGACGCGCAAGCTGCAAGCCATTCTCAACGTGCCGGTGGTCGGCGAGGAGATGAGCGAAAAAGAGCAGGTGGCGCGCTGGGCTGAAGGAGCGCAAGGCGTGTGGTGTATCGACCCGATCGATGGCACGACGAATTTTGTGCGCGGCTTGCCATATTTTGCGATATCCGTGGCTTTGATACGCGAAGGGCGCAGCACTTTGGGCGTGGTTTACGACCCGGTGGCCAAAGAGGCTTTTGCCGCCGAGCTAGGGCGCGGCGCTTTTCTGAACGGCACGAAACTGGTAGGGCGCAATGTGGCTCAAAATCTGGGCGATGCGCTGGCCAATGTGGATATGAAGCGCCTCGGCACCAAGCTGGCAGAACAGTTAGCCATCGCGCAGCCATATTGCTCACAGCGCAATTTCGGCGCAAGCACGCTGGATTGGTGTTATACCGCTGCCGGGCGATATGACGTATATCTGCACGGCGGCCAAAAATTATGGGATTACGCGGCAGGTTCGTTGGTGTTGCAAGAGGCCGGGGGCAGTGCGTGCAGTTTGGAGCAGGATGATTTCAACCGGGGCGATGTGTGGAATCGTTCGGTGATCGCCTCGCTCGATCCGGCTTTGTTTTTACAATGGAAGACATGGCTGAGAGCGCACCAATAAGGCAGACAGCAAAGGGGGCGAAGTGAAGATTTTGATTTTGGGGGCAGGGCAAGTCGGCTCGACGGTGGCGGAGAGTCTGGTCAGCGAGGCCAATGACATTACGGTAGTGGATACCGATGGTGCAAAATTGTACGCACTGCAAAATCGTCTCGATCTGCGCACGCTAGTGGGCAATGCCTCGCATCCCAGTGTACTAAAGCAGGCGGGACTGGCCGATGCGGATATGCTGCTGGCGGTGACGCAAAGCGATGAAGTAAACATGGTGGCGTGCAAATTAGCCGCAAGTTTATTTAACACGCCGACACGTATCGCCCGTATCCGCTCTGCCGATTATCTGGCGCATCCCGAAATTTTTTCCAAAGATAATTTCTGCGTGGATTTCTCTATCTGTCCGGAACAGATCCTCACCGACTACATTCGCAAGCTCATCGAATTTCCGGAAGCATTGCAAGTGTTGGAATTTGCAGACGGGAAAGTCTCTCTGGTGGCGGTGCGCGCGTTCGAGGGCGGGCCGCTGGTCGGGCGCGAGTTGAAATATTTGCGCACTCACATGCCGCAGGTCGATGCGCGCGTGGCGGCGATATTCCGCCATGACCGTCCTATCAGCCCGGAAGGCAGCACCATGATCGAAGACGGCGATGAGATCTTTTTTATCGCCGCGACCGAAAACATCCGCAGCATCATGAAAGAATTGCGGCGCATGGATAAACCTGCCAAGCGTGTGATGATCGTGGGCGGGGGCAACATCGGTCGGCGTCTGGCCTTGTCGCTGGAGCATGACTATCAAGTCAAACTCGTCGAGTTCAATAAAAAAGCCTGCGAGCAATTGGCGGGGGAGCTCACCAATGCACTGGTGTTGCACGGCGACGGTACGGATGAAAATCTGTTGGAGACAGAACGTGTAGGTGACGTCGATGTATTTTGCGCGCTCACCAACGATGACGAGAACAACATCATGTCCTCCCTGCTGGCGAAAAAAGCCGGTGCACGCAAAGTTATTTCACTGATCAACCGCAGCGCCTATGTGGGGCTGGTGCAGGGCGGCAAGATCGACATCGCGTTATCTCCCGCGCACGTCACCATCGGTTCGCTATTGGCGTACGTGCGCCAGGGCGATGTGGCGGCGGTACATTCCCTGCGGCGCGGCGCGGCGGAAGCGCTGGAGCTGGTGGCGCACGGCGATCGCCAGTCCTCGCGCGTGGTCGGACGCCGCATCGACGAGATCGATCTACCCAAGGGCGCGACCATCGGCGCCATCGTGCGCAATGGCGAAGTTATCATGGGGCACCATGATCGTCTGATCGAGTCGGAAGATCACGTGATCATTTTCGTCATCAACAAGAAAATGATCAGCAAAGTCGAGAAGCTGTTCCAAGTGAGCATCGGGTTCTTCTAAATGAAACGCGCCCTCACTGTTATCCATGCGCTGGGATTGTTGCTGGTGGTATTCAGCATCGCTTACGTCATGCCAGTCATCAGTGCGCTGATCTACTCGGAGTATTCTGTGCTGTGGGATTTTCTGCTGGCGATGGTGTGGACGTTCTCAGCCGGAGTGTTGATGTGGATATTGACCCGGCGCTATAAAGGCGAGTTGTCGATCCGCCACGGCTATCTGCTGGTGGTGGGCATGTGGACGGCGATGCCCGCTTTCGCTACTTTGC
This sequence comes from Gallionellaceae bacterium, assembly GCA_041659125.1. Lineage (GTDB taxonomy): Bacteria > Pseudomonadota > Gammaproteobacteria > Burkholderiales > Gallionellaceae > PALSA-1006. The sequence continues at coordinate 4,772 of JBAZYW010000124.1, forward strand.
CCCTGTTGCTGGTCATCGACGGACTTTCTTTTACCGATGCCTATTTTGAAACTATGTCCGGGCTATCCACCACGGGCGCCACGGTGCTGACGGGGCTGGATAATCTGTCGCCTTCGATCAACTTGTGGCGCCACGAGCTGAACTGGTTGGGCGGCATGGGTATTATCGTGCTGGCAGTGGCGATCTTGCCGCTGCTCGGTATCGGTGGACGGCAATTGTTCAAGGCCGAAACGCCGGGGCCGATGAAGGATTCCGCGCTGACACCGCGCATCACCGAAACGGCGCGTAATCTGTGGCTGGTCTATTGCATGATCACGTTGACGTGTATTCTGTTGCTTAAACTGGCGGGGATGAACTGGCTGGATGCGATCTGTCATGCGTTTGCGACGATGGGTTTGGGCGGATTCTCCACGCACGATGCCAGCATCGGTTATTTCAATTCCCCGCTCATCGAATTCATATTGATCGTTTTTATGTTGCTGGCGGCGATGAACTTCGCCACCCATTTTCTGGCGGTGCGTAGCAGAACGCTGCGCGTGTATTGGCATGACACTGAAGGGCTAACGACAGTGGGCGTGGTCGTCGCCAGTTGTTTCGGTGTGGCGTTCTTTTTGTGGTGGCAGGGAACCTATGCCGACTTCTGGACTGCGTTGCGCCATGCCAGTTTTAACCTCGTATCGATAGCGACCGATTGCGGCTTTGCTAGCGTCGATTTTAACCAGTGGCCGATTTTTGCGCCGATGTGGATGCTGTTTTTGAGCAGTATCACGGCAAGCTCCGGCTCGACTGGCGGCGGCATCAAAATGGTTCGCACGATGATCCTGTTCAAACAGGCGGGACGCGAATTTCTTAAATTGCTGCACCCTGCGGCAGTCGATCCGATGAAGATCGGCGGCAGCGTCGTGCCGAACAACATCGTGTTCTCCGTGCTGGGGTTCATCTTTTTGTATTTTATGACGGTCGCCACGCTGACCTTCGTGCTGCTCATCAGCGGGCTGGATTTTATCTCTGCGTTTTCCGCCATCATCGCGTGCATTAACAACGCGGGGCCGGGGCTGAATGCGGTAGGGCCGGCGGGTAATTATTCCGGCCTGACGGACTTCCAAACCTGGGTATGTACGCTGGCCATGCTGGTAGGCCGATTGGAAATTTTCACTTTCCTGATCTTGTTCACTCCGCGTTTCTGGCAAAGATAGCGGTGAAATAAAGAAGCAAGCCTTGTAACTATTGTTCTACATTTTGGGTCACTGACTTTTCTGTTTCCCGGTTCATGACGATGATGCTGATGCGCCGATTGTGCGCATCATACGGATCGCGCGGGTTAAACAGCGCAGAGGAGGAAAGCCCGACGACGCGTAATATCTTGGACTGATCCATTCCTCCCGCAGTCAGTTCGCGGCGCGAGGCATTGGCTCGGTCGGTTGAAAGTTCCCAGTTGCTGTAGCCGCTGCCCCCCCTCGGGTAGGGCGTGGCATCGGTGTGGCCGGACAAACCGATCTTGTTGGGTACCTGATTCAGAACCTTGCCGATCTCCCGCAGTATTTCCACGGTATACAGTTGCAGAACGGCACTTCCTATTTCAAACATCGGACGATTTTTTTCATCCACGATCAGGATGCGCAGTCCCTCTGTAGTCAGGTCGAGCAGTAACTGGCTCTTATATTTGCTCAGTTTGGGATCGGTTTCGATGAGCTGCGCCAACTGGCGCTTGAGCAGCTGTAGCCGCTCCAGTTCCTGTAGCCGCAGCAGTTTTCTGGCGTCTTTTTCCGCAATGCTCACTTGCTCGGACAGCGGCGGACCACTGCGGACTTGCCCGGATGTCTTCATCCTGTCATCGCCGTAGCTACCTACGACCATGCTAGTGTTGATGTCATCAGTCTGACCGCCGGAAAAAACAACCAACAAGGGAGTCTGAAAATATTGCGCGATGGCTTGACGATCCTCGCGCGAATGCACCGTGATCAGCCACATCAGCAGAAAAAATGCCATCATCGCGGTTACAAAGTCGGCATAGGCGATCTTCCATGCGCCGAGCGGCCGAACATGATCCGTGCGGCGCACCCGCTTGACGATGATTTGCCGCTTGAGGGATTTTTTCTCTCGTGATCCGTTCATTCAGACCTCGCATAAAAGTTATGCAAAATCTCCGGAAGGACGACGGTGGAATACTGGATCACCTGGCGACCCCGCTGGCACTCGACTGCTGTCGAATAGGAACTTGTCCTTTAGCCCGGAAGTTTTGCGTCCCCGCCTTTCGACGGGTTTGCCCTTAGTACTGCATTGAAGCGCTACATTTGCATCAATTTGACGGTGAAGACAGCTTGTTCAGAATGTTCATATAAGTGTTGTATTTTTTATTGGAC
>JBAZYW010000125.1:0-7081 GCA_041659125.1 Gallionellaceae bacterium
CCGGCGCGACAGAATGCTTGAAGCGCAATGGGGAAGTAAGCAGGGAGATGCGATGATTTTGACGAAAGTGCGTATCGCAAATAAGGCTTGATGAAAATCGCCCCACTACGCAGCAAGGCGAACTGCATCAAAGGCTGCAGACTATCGTCCAGCCTCTTTATCAACCGCCGCAGTCAGATTCTGCTCCACCAACAGCGAATGCAATCTGCGACTATCCGCGCGCAGCACGGTGAATTGCCATTCGCCTAGCTGGATGATCTCGCCGCGTTTCGGCAGCTGGCCTGCCGCTTTGAGAATCAGCCCCCCCACGGTGTCGTAATTTTCGTCGCTGAACTCAGTACCGAGCGCCGCGTTAAAGTCGGCGATTTCGGTATCGGCTTTAACGCGCCAATGCGCGTCGTCCTGACGGATGATGTTGTCTTCAACTTCGTCGAAATCGTATTCGTCCGCGATGTCGCCGACGATCTGTTCCAGCACGTCTTCGATGGTGACCATGCCGCTCACGCCGCCGTATTCGTCCACCACCAGCGCGATGTGGTTGCGGTTGCTGCGGAAGTCGCGCAACAGCACATTCAGGCGTTTCGATTCGGGCACAAACACGGCGGGGCGCAGCATGTCGCGCACGTTGAATTCTTCGCCCGCGTAATAGCGCAGCAAATCTTTCGCCAGCAAAATTCCGATGATGTTGTCTTTGTCGCCGTCGGTGACGGGAAAGCGCGAGTGCGCAGTTTCGATGACGTAGGGAATAAATTGTTCCGGCGGCTGGCTGATGTCGATGACATCCATTTGCGCCCGGGGGATCATGATTTCGCGTACCTGCTGCTCGGAAACCTGAATGACACCTTCCATCATGGAGAGGGCATCGGCATCCAGCAGGTTGCGCTCGTAAGCGCTGTGCAACAGGGTGATCAACTGCTCGCGGTCTTCCGGCTCACGCAGTAACAGCGTGGAAAGCCGTTCCAACAAGGTGGGTTTGTTACTACTACTGTCTGAACCGTCCATACACCGAATTTCAACTAATGAGATAGGGCGCAGGATACCTTAATTTGAGCAGCAACGCAGTCTCGCGCGCTTCCATTTTCTCTGCATCGCGCTTCTTTTCATGATCATAACCCTGCAAATGCAGCGCGGCATGAATGGTGAGATGCGCATAGTGCGCGAGCAAATCTTTGCCCTGTTCCTTCGCCTCGCGCGCCACGACGGGTGCGCAAATAACGACATCGCCATACAACGGCTCGCTATCGTCATAGACGAAGGTCAGCACGTTGGTGGCGTAATCTTTGTTGCGATAGCTCAGATTCAGCGCCCGCCCTTCGATTCCGTCCACAATGCGCAAGGCCATCTGCACATCCTGCTCCAGTGCGACCTTTACCCAGCGGCGGAATTGTTGCCGCGTAGGCAAATTTTTCGCGTTGCTGGCGTATTGCACCGACAGCGAGAGTTTATGTTCCGCGCTCATACCGCCCTCACCAGTTCGCCGCGCAGGGTGTGCATGGATACCGCAGTGATGGTGACCTCGACAAAACGCCCGAGCAAATCGGCTGAACCCACAAAATTTACCACGCGATTGTTGTCGGTGCGCCCGGCCAGCTCCGTCTGATCTTTCTTTGATGCACCTTCAACCACGATACGCTGAATCGTACCCACCATCGCTTGGGCGACTGCGTTTTCCAACTCATCGATTCTGGTTTTCAGTCGCTTTAGACGTTCCATCTTGGTTTCGTATGTCACCTCATCCAGCATTTCCGCTGCTGGCGTGCCGGGTCTCGGGCTATACAAAAAACTAAAACTCGCATCGAAACCCACCTCCTCGATCAGTTTCATGGTCGCATCGAAATCGCTTTCCGTCTCGCCGGGGAAGCCGACGATGAAGTCCGAGGTGATGGAGATGTCGGGGCGCAAGGCGCGAATCTTGCGAATGATCGACTTGTATTCGAGCGCGGTGTAGCCGCGCTGCATGGCAGCCAGCACGCGATCCGAACCGGACTGTACCGGCAGGTGCAGATGATTCGCCAGTTTTGGTGTATCGCCGTACAACTCGATCAGGCGCGGCGTCATCTCTCTGGGGTGAGAGGTCACGTAGCGCACGCGCTGTACGCCATCCAGCGCGGCAATCGTGCGGATCAGATAGGCCAAGTCCACTGTCTCGCCATCGTCGTGTTCGCCCGCGTAGGCATTCACGTTTTGCCCCAGCAGCGTGATCTCGCCCACGCCCTGCGCCACCAAACCGCGAATGTCGCGCATCACATCGGCCAGAGGACGCGACAGCTCGTCGCCACGGGTATAAGGCACCACACAGAATGTGCAGAACTTGCTGCACCCTTCCATGATGGACACATAAGCCGAACCGCTGGTCACTTGCGGAGTCGGCAAGCTGTCGAATTTCTCGATTTCGGGGAAACTGATGTCCATCTGCGTCTTGCCGCTGGCGCGCCGCGCGGCAATGAGTTCCGGCAAGCGATGCAGGGTTTGCGGCCCGAAGATGACATCCACATACGGTGCGCGCCGGAAAATGGTCGCCCCTTCCTGGCTGGCGACGCAGCCGCCCACGCCGATGATCATATCCGGCTTCGCCAGCTTCAGCGGACGCACCCTCCCCAAATCCGAAAACACTTTCTCTTCAGCCTTCTCGCGTATCGAGCACGTGTTGAACAGAATGATATCTGCGTCTTCCGGCTTGTCGGTCAGTACAATCCCCTCGCTGGCGCGCAACACGTCGGCGATTTTATCGGAGTCGTACTCGTTCATCTGGCAGCCGAACGTTTTAATAAATAGTTTTTTTGTCACGCGATATCTCAACCAAGCGCCGACAAAGTCGGCTGAAATCATTTCCTGTGGGGATGCCCGAGCAGCGGCAAGGGATTAGAACGACTGCAATAACCTACTAAACAACTGCGGCTAATTCTATAGAAAAAGACTTGCGCCCGCAAAGAATTATGCTAGGATTGCGTCCGAAGTTTAGGGGTCGTTTTTATATATTTCTGTGGAGGAGATACAATGAGCATCATCGCAACTTTCTGTGCTGTAACCACTTTCATTATGGCAGTTGCCTTTTCACTGTTCATGGTTAAGCAACTGTTCAAAAGCAACTAAGCAACTGCATTACCCAATAAAAAACTCCAACCTTCGCGGGTTGGAGTTTTTTTATTTGCGCAAATAACGAGAAGTGAGCTTTCCTATTTAGACAGCGGCAATCCGGCAGCCCCATAAAAACGCGGCAAATCGCTTAAATCATCGAACACCGCAGCCGCTCCCGTGAAATCTTGCTTGCCGGTATACGGATTAAGGGTGACGAAAGTCTTGATCCCCGCAGCCAGCGCCGAGCGCAGGCCATTATTGGAATCTTCCAGCGCGATGCAATCGGCTGGCCTCAGCTTTAATTCGCGCAACACCCAATCGTAAATATCCGGGGCGGGTTTTTTATACGGCACGATGTCGCCGCAGCCGTTCGCGGAAAAATATCTTTCCCAGCCCTTACCCAAACCCACTTCCAGCAAAGCCGAAACATTTTCCGGCGTGGTCGTGGTCGCAATGGCGAGGGTGATTCCGGCAGCATGCATTTCAGTGATGAGCTGCTTGATACCCGGACGCAAAGGGATCAGCCCCCCGCGCAGCATGGCCGTGTAGTGGCCCGTTTTCACCGCATGCAAGTTTTTGACGAAGCCTTCATAGTCTGCCGGCTTGGTGAAACCCGGCAGAAAGCTCTCGACAAAATATTTGATGCGCTCCTTGCCGCCGGTCACTTTGAGCAGCTTGTCGTACAGCGCGACATCCCAACTCCAGTCCAGACCGTTTTCGGCAAAGGCTTTGTTGAACGACTGGCGGTGTCCGTCTTCCGTGTCGGCCAGCGTGCCATCCACGTCGAATATGATGGCTTTGATCGTCATCTGCTTATCTGCCCATTCCCGGCATCATGCCCTTCATACCGCGCATCATTTTTGCCATGCCGCCTTTGCTGCTGAACATCTTCATCATCTTCTGGGTCTGCTCGAACTGGTTGAGCAATTGATTGACGTGCATCACTTGCACGCCCGCGCCCGCCGCAATACGGCGTTTGCGCGATGCCTTGATCTGCTCGGGATGGCTGCGCTCGAATGCGGTCATCGAATTGATGATGCCCTCCGTGCGGTTGATCTGGCGGTCATCCACCTTCGCGCCTGCGGCCGCTTGCGAAAGCTGCGCGGGCAACTTGTCCATCAGCGCGGTCATGCCGCCCATTTTTTTCATCTGCACGATCTGCATTTTGAAGTCATTCAGATCAAAGCCTTTGCCGCTTTGCATCTTCTTCGCCAGCTTTTCGGCTTCCACATGATCCACACCGCGCTGCGCCTCTTCGATCAGCGACAGCACGTCGCCCATGCCCAGCACGCGCTGCGCCATACGGTCGGGATGGAACGCTTCGAGGCCGTTCATTTTTTCGCTCACGCCGACGAATTTGATCGGCTTGCCGGTGACATGGCGCACGGACAACGCCGCACCGCCGCGCGCATCACCGTCCAGCTTGGTGAGGATCACGCCGGTCAGCGGCAACGCATCGCCGAACGCCTTGGCGGTATTCACGGCATCCTGCCCCGTCATCGCATCCACCACGAACAAGGTCTCAATCGGCTTCAATGCGGCGTGCAACTGTTTGATCTCTTCCATCATCGCCGCATCCACCGCCAAGCGTCCGGCGGTGTCAACGATCAGCACTTCATGATGATGCTTGCGCGCAAAGTCGAGTGCGGACAAAGCAATGTCCTGCGGCTTTTGTGTGATATCGGAAGGAAAGAAATCGACTTCGATCTGCTGTGCCAAGGTGCGCAACTGCTCAATTGCGGCGGGGCGGTACACGTCGCAACTCACCAGCAGCACCTTCTTTTTGTTCTGCTCGCGCAACAATTTAGCGAGCTTGCCGCTGGTCGTGGTTTTACCGGCCCCTTGCAGACCGGCCATCAAAATCACGGCAGGCGGAACGGCGGCAAGGTTGAGCGCATCGTTGTGCTCGCCCATCAACTTGGTTAATTCGCGATTCACTACACCGATCAGGGCTTGCCCTGGACTCAAACTGCCGATAACTTCCTCGCCGAGTGCGGCCAGCTTGACCTGTGCGGTGAACTCTTTGACAACTGGCAGTGCCACGTCCGCCTCCAGCAGCGCAAGGCGTACTTCGCGCAAGGCGTCCTGAATGTTGTCTTCTGTGAGGCGCGCTTGGCCGCGCAGATTTTTGACGATGCCTGAAAGGCGCTGGGTAAGGTTGTCCAACATGGTTATTGTTCCCGCTCTGATACAGAATGAGTTAGTGTAGAATTCGCGAAGTCTAAAACATCTGCTGGCATCATGTCGAACTTCGTTCTCACTCTCGTTACTTTTATTGCCTACAGCGCGCTGGCTTTTTCCTTTTGGCGGGCGCAAGTCGCGGGCAATGCGGAAGCCTTGAACCGTAGCGGACTGGGGCATGCCGTCGGCATCCCTCTGGTGCTCCACGCCTGGCTGCTCTACGAAAACCTGTTCATAGCCGGCACGCTCAATCTGGGCTTGGTGTATGCGGTATCTTTGATTTTATGGCTGACGATGCTGGTGTATTGGGTCGCCCGCTTCTTCTACCCGCTGGCGAGCTTGCTGACTCTGGTATTGCCCTTGGCCGCAATAGGTGTTGCATTACCCGCTTTATTCCCCGAGGTATACAAACTCTCCGAACCGACCTCGTGGATGTTCGATGCACACGTATTGGTCGCCATGCTGGCCTATAGCCTCTTCACCATCGCAGCACTGCATGCGGGACTGATGTCGCTCGTGGAAAAACGCCTGCACCACGCGACCTTGCCGAAAGTATTAAAAAATCTGCCCCCGCTGCTGACCATGGAAAAACTCCTGTTCCGCATCGTCGGCACGGGATTGGTGTTGCTGACGCTGACGCTGGCTTCGGGCATCGTGTTCTCCGAACAAATATTCGGCAAACCCTGGCAGTTCAACCACAAGGTATTGTTCGGCTTTATCTCGTGGGGCGTGTTCGCCGTGCTGCTGCTCGGCCACACCTTTCAGGGCTGGCGCGGACGCACCGCAGTACGCTGGACATTGAGCGGCTTCGGTTTTTTGATCCTGGCATATCTGGGCAGCAAGTTTGTACTGGAAGTGATTCTGCACCGCTGAAACCGAGTAGGAGCGAGCCTTGCTCGCGAATTTTGATTGTTCGCGAGCAAGGCTCGCTCCTACAAAACCATCGCTTCCCCCTACAACATCCCCTTCTCCGCAAACGACAAACATCCCGCTCCCGCCACAATAAAGTGATCGAGCACGCGCACATCCACCAGCGCGAGCGCCTGCTTTAACGCATCGGTGAGCATCTGATCGGACTGGCTCGGCTCTGCCACACCGGAAGGATGATTATGCGCAAAGATGACCGCAGCGGCATTCAACGCCAATGAACGTTTGACCACCTCGCGCGGATACACGCTGGTCTGCGTCAATGTACCGTGAAACATCTCTTCGGCGGCGATCACGCGATGCTGCGCGTCAAGAAAGACCCCCATAAACACCTCCTGCTCGCGCCCGCGCAACAGCAACTGCAAATAATCGCGCACTGCCGCAGGCGAATTCAACGCATCACCGCTACGCATCTCCTCCTGCAACGCGCGCCGCGACATCTCCAGCACCGCCTGCAATTGCACAAACGTTGCCTGCCCTATGCCGTGCGTCTCGCAGAACAACTTCTCGCTTGCCGCAAACATCTGCGTCAAATTGCCGAAGCGCGTGAGCAGCTCGCGCGCCAGATCCACCGCGCTTTTGCCGACCACACCCGTGCGCAAAAAGATCGCCAGCAATTCGGCATCGGAAAGTGCGGACGCACCCCGCTGCAACAACTTCTCGCGTGGACGCTCTCCAGCGGGCCAATCCGTAATCGCCATCGCATCCACTTTCTTGTTAAGATGCGCGGCATTATGGATCAAGCACACACAAAACACATTGTTCTTGGCATCACCGGCGGCATTGCGGCTTACAAGGCGGCGGAGCTGGCACGACTATTGGTGAAGCAGGGCATTTCTGTTCAAGTAGCGATGACGCAGGCTGCCACGCATTTCATCACTCCGACCACAATGCA
>JBAZYW010000126.1:0-7051 GCA_041659125.1 Gallionellaceae bacterium
CCGCCACCTGCGGCAGATGCGTGACGCACATCACCTGATGACGCTTGCCCAACTGCTTGAGCAACGCGCCGACGATCTCCGCCACGCGCCCGCCGATGCCGCTGTCCACTTCGTCGAAGATCAGCGTCGGCACGGTCGCGGCACGGCTTGCTGCCACTTGAATCGCCAGGCTGATGCGCGACAGCTCGCCGCCGGAGGCGACCTTCGCCAGATTGCGCAAAGGCGTACCCTGATTGGCAGCCACCTGAAACTCGACCGTCTCCATGCCGTGCATGTTGCCTTCGGCTAACGGGGTCAGCTGCACGGCGAACTGTCCGCCCTGCATTGCCAAGGCCTGCATCGCTGCGGTGATCTCATCGGACAAGGTCTTTGCCGCCTTGGTGCGCACCGCGCTCAATTTCTTCGCTGCGGCCAGATAAACACCCAGCGCGGCCTCGTCCTGTTTTGCCAGCTCCGCCAGATCGGCATCCCCGCCCAACTCGTCCAGACGCGCGACGATGCCTTGCAAGGCTTGCGGCAATTGCTCCGGCGGCACGCGATATTTGCGCGCGGCTTCCACCACGTCCGCCATGCGCTGCTCCTGCTCGCGCAACTGCTGCGGGTCGGCGTCAAGCTTTTGCTGGTAATGGCGCAGTGCATACACGGCTTCCTGCATTTCGTTCTGCGCGCTCTCCAGCATGGTCAGCGTGTCTTGCAGCCCGCTATCGAACTCCAGCCCGTCGCGCAAACGCGCGGTCAGCGCATTCAGTTGCGCGAGGCAAGCACCGTCGGCTTCACTCAACACTTCCACGCCGAATTGTGCCGTCTCCAGCAGACTCGCCGCATGCGACAAGCGCGCGTGGTCGGACTGCAATGCTTCCCACTCGACGACGGAAAAATTCAGTGCTTCCAGTTCGCGGCGCTGAAAAACCAGCAGCTCGCGCTCGGCAGCTACCGCCCCGGCATTTTGCTCCAGCTGTAAACGGCGGCGATGCAGCGTCTGCCAGACTTTGAAACTCGTCGCCACTGCCGCGACTTCGTTGTGCAATCCGGCGTGGCTATCCAGCAAGTCGCGCTGCGCATCCTGTTTCAGCAAAGATTGATGGGCGTGTTGGCCGTGAATGTCGAGCAGGTGCTCGCCCGCTTCGCGCATCTGCTGCAAGGTCGCGCTGCGGCCGTTGATGAAACCGCGCGAACGTCCGCCTGCATCCAGCACGCGGCGCATCAGGCACACGCCTTCGTCGCCCTCAAGCTCTTGCTCGCTCAACCACGCTTGCAACTGCGCCAGCCCGGCGATATCGAATTCGGCGCTGATTTCGGCGCGCTCGCAGCCCGCGCGCACCATGCCGCCGTCGCCGCGCTCGCCCAGAGCCAGCGACAGCGCATCGATCAAAATGGATTTGCCCGCGCCTGTCTCGCCGGTGAGCGCGGTGAAGCCCGCAGAGAAATCGAGTTCGAGAGAGGCGACGATGACGAAGTCGCGGATACCCAGAAATTTAAGCATCAGAGAGATTTATTCCACAGCAGTTTTTCGCGCAGGGTGTGGTAATAGCTATGCCCCACCGGATGCAGCAGATGCACATGCTCCTTGTGGCGCGCGACGATCAATCTGTCGTGCAGCTGCAAATCGAAATTCGTATGGCTATCAAAGCGCACATGCACTTCGCCCGCACGGTGCATCAGGATCTCGATCTCCGATGCGCCGCTTACCACGATCGGACGATTGCTCAGGGTATGCGGGCAGACCGGCACCAGTGTAATGACGTCCAATGCCGGATGCACGATAGGCCCGCCGGCGGAAAGCGCGTAGGCGGTGGAGCCGGTGGGCGTGGCGACGATCAGGCCGTCGGCACGCTGGTTATAGAGATAATCGCCGTCAATGCGCACCTCGCATTCAATCATGCTATCGATGTTGCTACGATGCACCACCATCTCGTTGAAGGCTACGGCATTACACACTTCGGCATCGTTGCGCAATACGCGCACCGCCAGCAACATGCGCTTCTCGGTGATAAATTCCCCCTGCAACATGGCAGTGAGACTGCGTTTCATGGAATCGAGCGAAAGGTCGGTCAGAAAACCGAGCCGCCCCTGATTCACCCCGACCATCGGAATGCCGAACGGAGCCAAGGTGCGCGCGATGTTGAGCATGGTGCCGTCGCCGCCCATCACCACCGCCAGATCGACCGTCCCGCTCATTTCGTTAAGCGACAACACGCGATAAGGATGCTGCCCGAGGTGTTCAGCCGTGAGGCTGTCCACCGCCACGACCACCCCTTTTTCCGCAAGGAACGCCGCGAGCCGCAGCAACGGCTCAGCGATCGCGGGCGTCTTGTATTTGCCGATCAGGGCAACTGTTTTGAAGGATAAATTCATGGGCGCGATTAAACCACATCGGCAGGGCAATCGCCATGCTAGCAGCCTGTCGGGCTTGAAGAATCGAAGCGAAAATTCGGCTGGGCGAGGGCAGATTTTGACGATTTTGCAGGTCAATAGTCGTTCTATTGACCCAAAAAGCGGCGAAATATGCACCGGCTAGGCGGATTTGCAGCCGATTTCCTTCAAGTCCGACAAGCTGCTAGGTCGCAGTCTCCTCGCGCACCCTATACCATGCCGCATACAGCGCGGGCAGGAACAGGCAGGTCAGCAATGTGGCCACGACCAGCCCGCCCATAATGGAGACCGCCATCGGCCCCCAGAACACCTGACGGGTGAGCGGGATCATTGCCAGAATGGCCGCTGCGGCGGTCAGCACGATGGGGCGGAAACGCCGCACGGTGGAACCGATAATCGCTTCCCATAGCGGCTTGCCCGCCTCTTCATCCTGACGTATCTGATCCACCAGTATCACCGAGTTGCGCATGATCATGCCCGCCAGCGCGATGAAGCCCAGGTTGGCCACGAAGCCGAACGGCACCTGGAATATCAGCAATGCCATGGTCACGCCGATCAAGCCCAGCGGCGCGGTGAGCAGCACCATCGCCGTGCGGCTGAAGCTTTGCAACTGGATCATCAGCAGCGTGATCACGCCGACCAGCATGAGCGGCACCACCGCCGCGATGGCCTTGCTGCTCTTGCCCGACTCTTCGACGCTGCCGCCCATTTCGATACGGAAACCGCTCGGCAGTTTGGCGCGCACGGCATCAAGTTGCGTATTCAAACGCTCCGACGCGGTAGCGGGCTGCGTCTTGTCCGTCATATCGGCACGCACGATCATGGTCGGCAAACGGTTGCGCCGCCAGATGACGCCCTCCTCCTGCACAGGCACCAGCTTGGCGAGTTGCGCCAAAGGCACATGGCGTCCGCCGGACAACGGAATGTCGAGATCGGGCAGGCGATCCAGCGAGCGCGCATCGTTCTCGACTTCGCCGCGCCACACCACATCGATCAACTGGTCGCCTTCGCGATACTGGGTAAGCGCGATACCGTTCAGCCAGCCCTGCAGGGCTTGCGCGATCTCCTGGCTGGATGTGCCGAGCTGACGCGCGCGATCCTGATCCACTTCCACGCGCACGCTCTTTACCTTCTCGTTCCAGTCGAAATTGACGTTCTGCAAACTGTGATCCGTGCGCATCATGGTGGCCACTTCCCCCGCAACCTCGCGCAGCTTGACCAAATCATCGCCCATCACGCGGAACTGCACCGGATAGCCGATGGGCGGCCCGTTTTCCAGTCGCACCACGCGCACACGAATGTCGGCGAACTCGGGCCCGGCGAATTTCGCCTCCAGCCTGCGCTTGATATCTTCGCGCGCTTGCAGGTCTTTGGTGACGATGACGAACTGTCCGAAGTTGTCGGCGAACAGTTGCTGGTCGAGCGACAGGAAAAACCTCGGCGCGCCGTTGCCGATATAGGAGGAGTAATAGTCCACGGCCGCATCGCCTTTGAGCAGCTGTTCGATGCGCTGCACCTCGCGCCCGGTCGCCTTGAGCGAGGCGCCCTGCGGCAGCCACACATCCACCATCAGCTCCAGCCGACTGGCCGACGGAAAGAATTGCTTCTGCACGAACTTGCCGAATGCCACCATGGACAAAACAAAAATAAGTACGGTGGCGAGAATCACTTTCCAGCGATTGCGCAGACACCAGGTCAGCACGACACGGAAGCGGCGATAGAACGGCGTGTCGTAAATATCCTCGCCGTGCTTTTGCGCTTTGGCGATAAGCGCTTTGGGATCGAGCAATTTGAAGCCGATGTACGGGGTAAACACTACTGCCACGATCCATGAGGTGAGCAGCGCGATGGTGACCACCTGAAAGATGGAAATGGTGTATTCGCTCGCTGCCGATTTGGAAAAACCCACCGGGGTGAACGCGGCCGCCGTGATCAGCGTGCCGGTAAGCATGGGAAATGCGGTCGACGTGAAGGCGAAGGTCGCTGCTTTGAAGCGGTCCCAGCCCTGCTCCATCTTCACCACCATCATCTCGACGGCGATGATGGCATCGTCCACCAGCAAGCCCAACGCGATCACCAGTGCGCCCAGCGAAATGCGCTGCAAGTCGATGCCCAGTATTTTCATGGCGAAGAAAGTGATGACCAGCACCAGGGGAATGGAGAGCGCAACCACCGTGCCGGTACGCCAGCCCAAGCTCAGGAACGACACCGCGAGCACGATCAGTATCGCCTCGGTGAGTGAGTTTTGGAACAGTTGGATCGAACCCTGCACGACCGCCGGCTGATTGGCGACCACATGCACGTCGATACCGAGCGGCAGCTCCGCTTGCACCCGAGCCATCTCGCGGCGCAGACTTTCGCCGAGGTCGATCACGTTGCCGCCTTTGTCCATCACCACGCCGAGACCGATGGCGGGCTGCCCGCCCACGCGCATCTGCGGGCTGGGCGGATCGGCCAGATTGCGGCTCACCTTGGCGATGTCGCCCAAACGAAAATGCTGACCGTTCACCAGCAGGTCGGTGTTGCGCACCCGCTCCACGCTGTCGAAACCGCCGGTCACGCGCATGCGTATGCGGTCGCTGTCCGTTTCGATAAAGCCGGAGGGGTTAACCGTGTTTTGTTTTTGCAGCGCATCGGCCACTTGCAAGGGAGTGATGCCCAAACTGGCGAGGCGCTGCGGCGCGACATCGATGAATATTTTTTCATCCTGCACGCCGATCAGCTCGACCCGTTTCACGTCGGGGATGCGCCGCAGATCCAGCGCGACGCGATCCGCATAGCGGTGCAGCGCCGCGAGATCGAAGCCGTCGCCGGTGAGCGCGAAGATGTTGATCTGCACATCGCCGAACTCGTCATTGGGGAAAGGGCCCTGTACGCCCGCAGGCAAAGTGTGGCGGATGTCGTCCAGTTTCTTGCGCACCTGCCGCCAGGATTCCGGCACCTCTTCTTTAACCGTGTAATCCTTCAGGGTCACGAATATCAGGGACTCGCCGGGTTTTGAAGCGGAGCGCAACACGTCCACCCACGGCGTTTCCTGTAGTTTTTTCTCGATGCGCTCGGTCAGTTCGCGCTCGACCTCCTGCGCCGTTGCACCGGGCCACAGCGTGCGCACGACCATCACCTTGATGGTGAAAGCCGGATCTTCGGCGCGCCCCAAACTGAAAAATGACACGATGCCCGCCACGGTCAACACCACCATGAGATACAGCACCATTTGCTGATGCTTCAACGCCCATTCGGAAAGGTTGGGCATATTCATGGCGCTTTACCGCTGTCGATGATTTGAATCTTGTCGCCCGCCGTGAGCTTGTGTACTCCTGCACTGACAATGCGCTCTCCCGCCACAACTCCGCTTGAGACCAGTGCGCCGTCGTCGCGATAGGCGGCAATAGTGACGGGGCGCAGCGCGACGCTCCTATCCTGTGCCACCACCCACAGCGCCGCCTGTTCGCCCTGCTGGAAGATCGCGGAGATAGGAACGAGGTAGCCGCTTATCTTTTCGGCCGTACCGAAGCGCACGCGCGCGGTCATGCCCAAAGCTACCTTGGCATCGCCGTTATTCAACAGAACCCGCGCCGGATAAGTGCGGCTGGCCGGATCCGCTGCCGGTGACAGTTCGCGCAAACGCCCGGAATAACGCTTCGCATCGCCGCCGCCCGCGCTTAACTCGACTTCGGCTGGCATGCCGACCTTGAGCGCAGCAATGCGCGACTCGGGGATCGCCACCGCGACTTCGCGCTCGCCTTCTTGGGCTACGCGCACCACCGGCTGGCCGGCGCTCACCACTTGCCCGACTTCGGCCAAGGTAGCCGAAACCACCCCGGCGCGATCCGACAACAGGCTGGTGTAGGCCGCCTGATTGCGCGCCAGCCCGGCCTGTGCAGCGGCGGCTTTAAGCGCGTTCTCTTTGGCGTCCAAGGCAGACTGGCTCACAAAGCCTTTGTCACGCAATTCGCGATGCCGTTTCAACTCTTCCTCCGCCAGACGGTACTGCGCCGCAGCGGCGCTCTCCTGCAATCCCGTATCAGCCGCATCCATCCGCGCAAGGACTTGCCCCGCCTTAACGAAGGTGCCCGCATCCACCAGGCGCTCCACGATTTTGCCGCCGATGCGGAAACCCAGCACGGTCTCATGGCGTGCGCGTATCTCGCCGCTATACACATTGCCGCTGTCCGCCCCCTGCACCCCGACCACATAGGTCGAAGCGGGGCGCTCTACTTTGGCAGGGGGCGCCGCCTCTTTGCCGCAAGCGGCCAGTGCAACGGGTAGTGCGAGCAGGATTAACGAATATTTCATTGCTTTTTCTCCTCAACCATCAAGCCGTTCAACAGCAAATCCAAATAGGTACTCAAATAGACATCCGGGTTCTGCTGCCCGCAAGCGCAAGGCCCCAGCGAATAGCGCCAGATGATCAGCATCATCTGCGGTGCCAGAATCACATCGATGGCCGACTCGATATCCACGACACGAAACTGCCCCGATGCGACGCCGCGTTCAAGCACTTCGCGTATCAAGCCGCGTCCGCGCACGATGACATTTTCGTAGTAATACTGCGCCACATCGGGAAAGTTTCCAGCTTCGGAGATCATCAATTTGACGATCCCGGCCAGATGGGTCGCCCCGAACAACTCCCACCAGCGCAGCAGCATCGCCTGCAACAGCGAGCGGGCGTCGCCCT
>JBAZYW010000127.1:0-7036 GCA_041659125.1 Gallionellaceae bacterium
GCGATTTTGTCCAGAGGCTCGGTTGCGACTAAAACACTGTTGAGCTGAAAACCGTCGGATTGGTCTGAACTTGAACGTTCCAGATAATGAAGCCGGTCATGCCCGTAGGCGACCAGATGCTCACCATCTGACATCAGGAAGTTAAACTTTCCGAGAGAAGCAACCAACCCGCTCACGACTGCCAGATTTTCAAACCAAGAAGTTGGATCAACTGTAGGCAAGCTGTGAAAATGCTGTGCGATATGATGAAGAATATGGCAGAAAGCATACTCAGAGTCCGTTCCTCCAGTAGGGCAGCAGACTGGATTGCCACTGGACAATTCAATTTCCACAATGTCCGGCACCATGCCGTTGTGGGCGAACACCCATTCCTTCCCGCAGCATACTCGCTGAAACGGATGGGTATTGCACATATCGATAATAGGAGGAAAACTTGCCTTGCGGACATGCGCAATAAATAAACTGGAATGTGTACTTTCGCCCAGTTGTGCAAACAGTGCACTCTGATGCGCTGGAATTGGTTCCTTGGCAAGATGAAACGTGCCGTTCTCCCATGAGGCAATCCCCCAGCCATCGGGATTATCCGCCACCTCTCCGCCATGTAATCGAAACTCATTGAGTTCCCGCGCCATGTTCAGCGGATATGAGGACGACATGCCAAAGAGTTCACACATCGCTCGGCACTATCGAAATTTTCGCAAACACCAAGACTCAAAAAACGCGTTGGCGTGATGCATCAGGCCGAGAGGAGGCAGAGACATTTCTCTGTCCGGCGTGCGCCATACCAATAGGCCGGCATCGAGGCTAATCATGATTAGTTTCATACTCTCACTCCTGATGCCTCTGGATTAATACGGATGAAGGCAGCAAGAACCGTAGCCGCCCTTCCGATTTCAGCCTCGACAACATAACGTTGCACCGACAATCTCACTTCACCTCACCGCGTACCCGCGCAGCCTTCGCCGTCGCATCGAAACCACCTTTGGTTTTCCACTCGGCAAAACCGCCCTGAATGATGCGAACATTTTCATAACCTGCGACCCGCAGGGCAAAACCGGCTTGTGCGGAAAGCGAGCCGGTGTTGCAATAGACCAGTACGGGTTTATCTTTCGGGATCGACGCGCGCTGTTCCAGCACCTGACGCCATTCTAGATTCACTGCGCCGGGAATGTGCTCCTTGTCAAACTGTACCTTGTCGCGGGCATCGATCACATAAAAGCGCTTCCAATCATCCTTTGGAATTTGTTCAGCGGAAATGGTACCTCCACCGTAGTCCACGAAAGCGAGATACTCCTCCATAGCCTTAACAACCTCGTTATTTTCGTCTGCGCTCGCAAGCATGGGTGCCAGCGCGAGAGCCGCGATAACCGTAACGTGGATCATGAGTCGTGAGAAACGCATGTGCTCTCCTTTTCGGGGTTAGTGGATAGTCGGAAATTCATGAAATACTCCGCAGCTGCCAGATATTCCTCGTACCAAGTCGGTGACGATACCGGGAATAGGAGCAAGCGGCGTCATGGTGATTAGTCTCCCTCGCCAAGCATTTTGTTGATCTCGGCGTCGAGCGCCGGCACGAGGCCTTCGCCGAGCATGATCCCGTTCGCACTCAGCACTGCTATAACATCTTCCGGCATGACGATTATGCCGTCGGAGGGGCGTAACGGACTGCTGTTGATCCAGATTGAGGGAAAGCCATGTCCGTGGGTATCGCGCACGGTGCTGATATCCAACTGAAAACTGCTGCCTAAATACTGAGCCAGAATCTGGCCGTAGCTGGCATAGAGGGTGCAACGACCGCCTGGGGGATACTGGGAAATCACGCGCACATCAATCATTTTACTTGACCTCCGTTGTTGGCGTCATCGCAGCCGGATTGATACGCGGATGTGTCTCTTCACCGAAAATAAACAGAACGGCACCTGACAGGAGCATCGATATCGCCACGAACCAGAATGCAGTTTCTACTGTGCCACTGAAATGCGCGGTGATACCCAATCCCAGCGCACCGATGCCGTAACCTAAGTCGCGCCAGAAGCGGTAGATTCCGATGGCCGAGCCGCGCCAGTTCGGATGAGAAATGTCGGCGATGGCAGCAGACAGATTCGGGTACAACAACGCCATACCGAAACCCGTGACAGCGGCTGAGAAAGACCACCAAGCCATGCCTTCATTCAGCAGCATCATCGCGACGCCTGCACCGCATATCCACATGCCAAAAACGTTGGGTTTATGGCGCCCGACATGGTCGGACAGTTTGCCTGTGAAGAATTGCGAGCCACCCCAGACGAATCCATAGACACCAACAATCCAGCCGATATTCGGCAGACTCAGCCCGCGCTGATATAAGAACACCGGGTAGAACACCCATACCAGCGCGTCGACGAATTTTTCGACCAGTCCGGCCTGGCTGATCGCCGCCAGTCGCCTGTCGCGCCACGATACCAGCGTGAACACTTCCCAGGTTGTCGGCTTCGCACTGATATTGGTCGGGTAGCGCGCCAGCGGCCCTGAACTTATGCCGGCTTTATGTTTTGCTGCCTCACTTTTTGCCCAGGGTAGCGTGTCTTTAACCCGCAGCAAGGTAAGCAGCATGGCGAGCAATACGGTCGTCATGCCGAACACCAGTAATCCGGTACGCGCACCCAGCATTGTTGCCAGATAGGCGGTGATGATGCCGGCCAGCGCCAGCCCGACGTAACCCGCAAACTCGTTCAACCCGATGGTTAACCCGCGCTGATCGGCGCGGGTGATATCGAGCTTGGAGGTCTGCGTCATCGACCAGGTCAGCCCCTGGTTGATGCCGAGCAACACGGTGGCCGCGACAATCCAGCTCCATGATGGCGCGAAATACACCAGCAACGGGATGGGCAGCGCCGCAGACCAGCCGAGCAGCAATACCTTCTTGCGACCGATGCGTTCAGACAGGCGTCCGGCCACAAAATTGAGCGAGCCCTTAACAAGTCCAAAAGCCACCACAAAAGCGGTCAGCAGCATGAAAGAGTTTTTAGGGACGCCGAATTCGGATTCGGACAGCGCCGGCACTACCGTGCGCATCATGCCGATGGTAAAACCCACCAGCATGACTTGCAGCAGTTGATGCAGAAACTGATCGAGATTGGCGCGAATGCCATGAGTCAATTCGCTGTGAGTCAGGTTATCGTGCATCATCAGGCGGCGATGTTCGCGGCGACCATCTTGTCCATCTCGGCCGGTCGTGGAGGAATCTCACTGAGCAGACTCTCGATGAAGGCGTCCCTGTCCACCGACAAGCTGCTATTCCAGTGTTTCTCAAAACCGATGGTCGAGCTCGGCTTGCCGGACAAACCTACGCCACAGACGCTACCTGCCTGATGCCCGGGGTAGATTTCGACCTCACTCGGCAGATGCAGCAACTTGGTATGAATACTGTCGTAAAGCTGCGCGGACATCTCACGCTCGCGCCCCAGCAGGTCGGGGCGACCAATGGAGCCGACGAACAGCGTATCACCCGTGAGCACGAACCAGGGCATTTCCGCGCGACGCATATCGGTTACCAGCAGGCAGATACTGTCGGGCGTATGACCGGGCGTATGCAGCACCTCGACATTGACATTACCGAGGTTCAGCGACTGACCGTCACTTAAAGGTTCAAACTCGAACTTCACCAGACCGGTATCGGATTCATGCAGGCAATACGGCGCACCGACCATTGCTGCCAGCTTCCTGCCGCCTGAGTAATGGTCGGCATGAACATGGGTGTCGATGACATAGTTGATGCTGACGCCGGCTTTTTCCGCTTCTTCGATGTACCAGGCTTCATCGCCTGCGACCACGTCCACCGCCATGGATTTACCCTTGGTTCCGCAGCCGAAAAAATAGGACAGTGAGGACTCTTTTGTTGCCAGTTGTTTGAAAAACATCACACACTCCCTGAAATTAAAATACCAGAACCTTGTCCGCCCAGATAGTCCACTCGGCCAATTCCGCCAAGGTGCTGCGGTGCGTTCCATCGATAATATCGCCATCGCCCATGCCGCGCGCATCCATGCAGGTACCGCAGATGCCAACTTCTCCGCCGTGACGAATCACGTTACCCAGCATGTCCCCAATATTATAAAAACCTTGAGGGACTTTCTGGTTGCGGTGTGCTGCCGATGCAGCATCTCCGATCAGAAAGACGCGTACCGTATTACCTTCCTGCCTGGAAATAGCCCCCGCTAGGCGCAGGCCGTTATAGGTGCGTTCGCTGCCGTAGGGTGCATCGTTGAGAATATAAAGGTGATTCATTGCGGCCTCCTTGGTTGATTAACATTCCAATAATAATTGGAATGTATTAGACGCCGCTTGTTAATCCATGTCAATATGATTTAGAGTTGCATTGTTTATTCCGCTATTCAATGGATTGATGAGATGAAAGATGCACGCAAAATTAAAGACCTGCTTTACGAGCAGGTGGCAAGGATCGGCAAAGTTTTCTCTAGCCCCAAGAGGTTGGAGCTAATCGAGTTGCTTTGTCAGGGTGAAAAAACGGTGGAGACCCTCTCGCGCGAAACGTCTATCAGTGTGAAGCTGACCAGTGCACATTTGCGTGAGTTGCGCATGGCGCATCTGGTCGAGACTGAACGGCAGGGTAAGAACATCTACTATCGTCTGGCTGACAAGTCGGTGGCTGATCTGTGGGTGCAAATCCATACGCTGGCTGAGAACCGCCTGATCGAATTGCAACTGGCATTGCAGAAAATTGCCACGCAGCCGAATGATTTTGTGCCCAGTGACCGCGAAAGCCTGATGAAAGCAGCCCGCAAGGGTGAAGTAGTGGTGCTTGATGTTAGGCCAACGGAAGAGTTTCTGGCCGCACATCTTCCTTTCGCGAGGTCGATACCGCTGGAAGAATTACGACAACGATTGTCTGAGCTGCCGAAAGACCGTTCGATTGTTGCTTATTGTCGTGGCCCCTATTGCCTGATGGCAAAGGATGCAGTCGAATTGCTCAGGCAGAAAGGATATGCAGCCATCCATCTGCGTGACGGGGTTGCCGAATGGGCGGCTATAAGTCAGTAACGGTCGTGCTGCGTCAACTCCTGATTTGCATGCCTAATCACCGCTACGCCAGAAGACAGTGCCAGCCACGCCATGATGACAGCCACGACCAGATCAGGCCAATTCCTTCCGGTGCCGAACACTCCGGCTGCGGCCAACATCACCGCAACGTTCCCGATCGCATCGTTGCGACTGCACAACCAGACTGAGCGCATATTGGCATCGCCATCGCGGAAGGCGTAAAGCATCAAGGCAACGCTCCCGTTTGATATCAATGCCAGCACTGCGATTACACCCATGGTCATCGGTTCCGGCGCTATCCCGTTGATTGCAGCCCATCCTGCTTTGCCGAGCACGAACAATCCGAAGATCGCCATCGAAACGCCTTTCACCATCGCGGCGCGTGACCTCCATGCCAGCCCCATGGATAACACCGCCAACGTGATTCCGTAATTGGCGGCGTCGCCGGCGAAGTCCACCGCATCGGCAAGCAGCGAAACAGAGCCCGACTTCAGGCCGCCTGCAATTTCGACTGCGAACATTACGGCATTGATAATCAGTGCAACCCATAGCACCTTGCGGTAACGTGGACTGACGGTGGTTTGTGATGCGCAGGCCGAGTCGCAGCAACTGACAGACATGATTTTCTCCTCAAAATATTTTGTCAGAGCGCATTTAATACCCTGTAGTCACTCCATGGTCAAGCGTGTATTATGAACAATCAGTTAATGTTTTTAAGGGGGCACCATGGACACAACCATGCGTATTGGCGAACTGGGCAAGGCGACTGGTGTCGATATCGAGACGATTCGTTACTATGAAAAAGCCGGGTTACTGCCTGTACCAGCAAGGAGTCAGAACGGCTATCGTGCCTATGGATCAGCACATCTCGAACGCCTTGCCTTTATCCGCCATTGCCGGGCGCTGGATATTTCACTTGCCGACGTGAAACGGTTGCTGGATTTTGTCGCGCATCCGAATGCAGACTGTGAAGGCATTGACCTTCTAATCGACGCACAACTGGATCGGGTAAGGGCGCGACTGAAAAGCATGCAGGCTCTCGAACAGCAACTCGCTGCTTTGCGTGGTCGGTGTGGCGAAAGACACTCCGCAGCAGAGTGCGGCATCCTTCACGAACTGGTTGCCGCAGCACATGGCGAGGCCTGCGCCTGTCATTTCGACACGCCCTCCTGTTCGACCGAAACCTCTGTTTCCGACAAGATAGATTCACGCAGGAAAAAAACATGAAGATCGTATTGCACAGCGGCGTGTTTGTCGCGATGGTGGCAGCAGTTCTGTTTGGTGCGGGTACGCCGCTTGCCAAGTTATTGCTTGCACATACCAGCCCCTGGCTGCTTGCCGCCATGCTTTATCTTGGCTCGGGCATCGGCTTGTGGATTGTGCGCCGTATTCGCCGCGCACCGGCAGTGTCTCTTGGCGCAGCTGACTGGCGCTGGCTGGCAGGGGCGATTGTAACTGGGGGTATGATCGGACCGGTGTTGTTGATGTTCGGACTGACAAAGATGCCCGCATCGGGCGCATCCTTGTTGCTCAATGCCGAAGGGGTGCTGACAGCGCTGCTGGCATGGTTCGTTTTCAAAGAAAATTTTGATCGCCGCATTGCGCTTGGCATGCTTGCCATCGTTGCTGGAGCCCTGGTGCTGAGCTGGCCGCAGGAGGCGCGATTTTCTGGGATGTGGCCTGCGCTGGCCTTGTTGGGAGCCTGCCTTGCCTGGGCCATTGACAATAACCTCACCCGCAAAGTCTCCTTATCTGATGCGTCATTTATTGCAATGATCAAGGGCGTGGTGGCGGGTGCAACCAATCTGGTGCTGTCACTCCTCATGCATGCGTCATTGCCGGACATTGGAATCATCGCAGGAGCAGCACTATTGGGATTTGCCAGTTACGGCATGAGCCTGACCTTGTTTGTGATCGCTCTGCGCCATCTTGGTACGGCACGCACAGGGGCCTATTTTTCGGTCGCGCCGTTTTTTGGTGCAGTGCTGTCCATCGC
>JBAZYW010000128.1:0-7029 GCA_041659125.1 Gallionellaceae bacterium
GACTGCTGCGTACATAAAAAGCATCGCTACGACTGATCTCATCAATGTCGCACGACAACAGCAACTTCGCGCCCGCCGCATCGCATTCATCTTTGAGCATCTTGATGACCGCTTCTGAGCCGTCGTCGCAAAACAACTGTCCCAAGGTTTTTTCGCTGTAGCGCAGACCATGTTTTTCCAGCAAGGCGATGAAATGTTGCGGGGTATAGCGCGCCAAAGCGGAACGGCAGAAATGCGAGTTTTGCGACAGGTAGTTTTCCGGCTTGGTGTTGAGGTTGGTGAAATTGCAGCGTCCGCCGCCGGAGATGCGAATCTTTTCCGCCAGCTTGTGCGCATGATCCAGTACCACGACCGAGCGCCCGCGTTGTGCGGCGGTGGCGGCGCACATCAGGCCAGCCGCACCGGCTCCCACAATCAAAACATCAACGGATGAGAGCGCCGAATCTGCCTTCACGCCGATGTTTCCAATTGTTTCCACACACACGCGCCCTTGCTGGCCTTGTCGATGTCGGCCAGTTGTGTCGCATGCAATGCCAATTCCTCTTCGCTGGCGGGCAACACGCGCACGCTCATGCGTATCACTTCGCCTGTGGCCGAAAGCGCGTCTGACTCCGCCTCTTGCGAATCATCCCCCAGCAGGCTTTCCTGCCCGCGCGTCATCGCCAGATAGACCTCGGCGAGCAACTCGGTATCGAGCAACGCACCGTGCAATGTGCGGTGCGAGTTGTCGATGAAGTAACGGTCGCACAGCGCATTCAGATTGTTCTTCTTGCCCGGGTGCAGCTCCTTCGCCACTTTGAGCGTGTCAATCACGGGATTTTCCAAACGCGGCAAATCGAGCTTTGCCAGCTCCGCATTCAAAAAGCCCATGTCGAACGGCGCGTTGTGAATGATGAGTTCCGCATCGCCGATGAACTCCAGCAAAGCGGGCGCGATCTCGGCAAACTTGGGTTCGTCCTGCAAGCGGTCCAAGGTCAAGCCGTGCACCGCCGCCGCGCCTTCGTCGATGTCGCGCTCTGGATTGAGGTAACGGTGAAAGCTGCGCTCGGAGACTTTGCGCCCGTGCAGTTCGATGGCTGCCACTTCGATGATGCGGTGTCCCTGTTTGGGATCAAGTCCGGTGGTTTCGGTGTCCAGTACGATTTGTCTCATTTTATTTTTCCGCTCAATACGTCTTCAACGCCGCGATTCGCCAATACATCGGCGCGTTCGTTTTCCGGATGTCCGGCATGGCCTTTGACCCACACCCATTCGATTTTATGGCGGCCAGCTGCCTCATCCAGCCTGCGCCACAGGTCTTCGTTTTTCACCGGTTGCTTGGCCGAAGTCTTCCAGCCGCGCTGCTTCCAGCCATGCACCCACTCGCTGATGCCCTGTTGCACGTACTTGGAGTCGGTATGCAGGCGTATATGGCAAGGGCGGCTTAACACTTCCAGCGCCGCGATCGCCCCCATTAGCTCCATGCGGTTGTTGGTGGTATGCGCCTCGCCGCCGTGCATTTCGCGCTCTTTCCCTTTGGTGCGCAGTAGTGCGCCCCACCCGCCCACACCGGGATTTCCCTTGCAGGCGCCATCGGTAAAAATCTCAATAATTTCTTCAGTCATCTGTCGTTCTTTGCGATATTTCTCTGTTTAATTTAGGTGCAGCGGGCATCAACTTGCTCACCAATCCCTTGTTCCATTGCGGTTTGATCAGGCGCATGCCCGGCACGCGTTTCACCGCTTGCAGGTAATACACCCCGCCGCACACCGCCCACCAGCGGTCACCCGCAGGCTCCATGAAATGGCAGCGTTCCAGCCATTTCGGGCTAATCATCGGCGGTGCATAACAGGCGAAACGTCCGCCGACAATTTCAAAACCCAGCAAGGCCAGCCAGTCTTTCAGGCGCGACAAAGCGATGAACTCTCCGCTCCACGGATAGCCCGTCTTGGAACCGAGTGCGCGGCGCATTCCCCACAAGCTGCGCGGATTGAAACCGCTGATGATGACGTTGCCTTCCGGGCGCAACACGCGTTCTATCTCGCGCAATATCTGGTGCGGATGTTTGTGGAATTCCAGCACATGCGGCAGCAGCGCCAAGTCCACGCTACCCGATTCAAACGGCAGCTCTTCCTGCTCCACCAGTACTTGTGCTCCCACCTCGCTCGCGGCTGTAAAACGTAAAGGCATACGGCTGGCGCGCAAAAATTCATGTTGCGGCAAACCCAATTGCAGCGCGTTAAAGCCGAAAATATCCGCTACACTACGGTCGAAATATTCGTGCTCGCGCGCCAGCAGATATTTACCCTGCGGTGTGGTGAGCCATTCAGCAAGCGAGTTAGCGGTTGGCATACGGTGTTGTCCGATTCACTTTAATAAAATCCATCATGCTTGAAATCGTTCCCATTCCGGCCTTAACCGGTACTTATGACAATTACATCTGGATACTGCACGACGGTATAAATGCCATCGTCGTCGATCCGGGTGACGCGACGCCTGTGCTGGCTTATCTGCAAGCGCATCAGCTCCAGCTCAGCGCCATCCTCATCACCCACCGCCACAACGACCATATCGGCGGCGTCCCGAAACTTCTCGAAGTATATAACACCCGCGTGTACGGGCCACGCTCAGAAATGATTCCCACCATCACCCATCACATCGGCGAAGGCGACCGCGTTGAAATCGAAGAGTTAGCGCTGCGCTTCGACATCATCCACGTCCCCGGACACCTGCCGGAACACATCGCCTATATAGGCAACGGCATGCTTTTTTGCGGCGACATAATTTTCGGCTGCGGTTGCGGCAAAATGTTTGTAGGCACGCCGCAGGAATTCCACCATTCCCTGCAACGCTTGGCCGCCCTGCCGGACGACACCAAAGTCTATGGCGCCCACGAATATACCGAATCCAACATCCGCTTCGCACTGCTGTGCGAACCCGGCAATGAGGCCCTGCAACAACGCCAACGCGACGCCCATGCCCTGCGCCAGCAAGACCTGCCCACCTTGCCTTCCACCATCGCCCTCGAAAAAACCACCAACCCATTCATGCGCTGCGGCGAAGCAGAGATCGTCGCCAGCGTCATGCGCCACTTCGAGCTGACAACAGCCCCCGCAGACGAAGTCGCCGTCTTTGCCTCACTCAGAGCTTGGCGCGACCTTTTTAGCGCCTCGTTCCGGTTGCAGTAAAGGCCGTTCTGGTTTATTCTGCGCGCCCTTCGGAGGGGTGGATGAGCGGTTTAAGTCGCACGCCTGGAAAGCGTGTTTAGGTTTATAGCCTAACGGGGGTTCGAATCCCCCCCCCTCCGCCAGGTATCAAACAATAACGCCACTTACGTGGCGTTTTGTCTTTCTACCCCGCCCCCATCCTACCCACCAATTCGCAATGCGCTTCTCTGAGGTGAGTGGATACAAATAAACTAGCTGGGGACACATTACCTAAAATATATTTACAACAACTGCCAAATTAAGTTAGAGTGACACCACGGGCGGTGTCAAATATGGCAAATTATGAGAAGCTTTTTAGAAAACTTGGCGATCTAGCGACCAGTGAAAATACGTCGTGCAAAGAACTCACAGGGGTACTGGAGGAGCCTGGCTTTCAAATAGTGGATTGCGGCAGCGCAGGCCATAAAATTGCAAAGCATCCAGCCGTAAATTTGATTGACTATCCAGACTATGACTGTGGGCACAATGAGGGAACAAAGGTTCATCGTCAATATATAAAAAAGCTGCATAAATTTGTAAAGCAGAATGAAGAAGGAATTAAGGAGTACATAAAATGAAATTCGATCCTGAGTCTTACACAATTACAATTCGCAAAGAGGCGGATGATGGTGAAATCCTGTATGTAGGACGAGTTGCAGAGTTTCCTAACATCAGCGCATTTACGGAAACCTTTGAAGCAGCGCATGCATTAGTTCTTGACTCCATTCAAACATTGAAAAAAATTGCGGAAGAAACAGGGGCAGAATTTCCACTTCCTTATCCAGTTCTTTCAGATGAGTTTAGTGGGCGCGTTACTTTGCGAATCTCTAAATCTCTCCACGCAAAAGTATCCAGATTGGCAGCCCAAGAAGATATTAGCGTTAACCAATATTTGGTTACTGCGATTGCTTCCTACACTGGCGAAGCAGATGGCATAGCAAGGGTCGTATCTGAAGCAGCAAACATGCTTGGACGCGTAGTTATCAATGCCGTAACTTCTGTGAATTTGTGGAAACCAGCGCAATATTTTTTTGAAGGCGTTTTGACGCCAACGACACTTCAAAAACTGCCGTCCACAATGGCGAGACCATATCTTGTGACACCACGTATAGGAGCCGCATAAAATGACTGAAAATCAGCAGTTCGATTACTCGAACCAAGAATTAGTATCCCTGATCCTAAAACAAAATAAAATCCATGAGGGGCATTGGGTACTGGCTGCTAAATTAACATTTAGCGCCATGAATATTGCATCCTTACCGGATGGCTCTGATGCATCGCCAGCTGGTGTTGTTGCTTTAACTGGCATTCGTATTGAGCGCGTAGCCGAGCCGCAGCCATTCTCTTTAAATGCCGCAGTGTTAAATCCTAAGTAATAAATGCACACAGTGGTCACAGGGTAGTCACGGCATGTCGCCAACTTATTGGAGTATCCGGCAGTCACATACTTTCGAATTCCTCCGCCAGCATCAAAAAAACCCGTCAGACGCGTCAACAAATATTCGTTAAGGAATCGATGGTTTCTAATAACTGGTATGGTGTTGAAGAACGTTTTTTGCTCGCCCTGCATTACAATCTCAACCAGCTAGCTGACTGATATTCACAATAATCTAATTGGACTTAACGTGAGCGAAATTACGGAACTAACTGAATTGTTAATTAAATTCCGCGACGAGCGGAATTGGGCGCAATTCCACAATCCGAAAGACCTCGCGCTGGCGCTGAACATTGAAGCGGGCGAGTTGCTCGAAACTTTTCTGTGGAAATCTTCCGAGCAAGCGGACATTGCTCAGGTGAAGGAAGAGCTGGCGGATGTTTTTGCGTTCGCTTTTTTGCTGGCCGAGCAATACGGTTTTGATGTTAAGCAGATCGTGCTGGAGAAGATCGAGAAGAACGCGCTGAAGTATCCGGTGGATAAGTCCAAGGGAGTGGCTAAGAAATATACGGAGCTTTAGTCGCTGTCAGAGCGTGGCAAAAATTACATACAACAATTGCTGTTTTGTAGGAGCGTGTGTTGTTGGGGCGTATGCCCTGTACAACCACGGCGTACTCCTTGCGGGGGCACGCGATAGAGACCATTCGCGTGCAAGGCACGCTCCTACAAGATTACGCCAAGCTAACGAGCACTTAAAGCGCTACTTCAAGCCGCATCCCAGCCACCAAGGCATCCTCCACAGCGACATCCATGTTGGGGTTGGTGATGTGTTGCAGCATCGGCTGCACGGCTAACCACGGTTGCACTTGCGCGCGGTAGGTCATTTCGACCACCGTCTCGAAAGTATCGGAAGCATTGAGCTGGCGATACTTGCTGCTGGCGTGACTGGTGCTCACGGCGATACCGGCTGTGTCGTCGTCGCGCCCGTCAAACAGTCCCTGATAGTTCAATCCCATGCTCCCCGACCAGTCCGCCTGATAAACGTTCTGGTTGACGCTGCCGAAACGGACGAAGCCGGACAGCCCTTGCCCTGTGTCGCCCGCCTCGGCGCGCAAGGTACGTTCAGCCAGTACGTAAAAGCCCTGATCGGGGCGGCACAGCGGGTTGCCTGCTGCATCCACGTCAATCAGGTCGTTGGCGCATGACGAATAGTTCCACAAGCCGAGAGCGGTCTTGTTAAAGGGCTTGCCCTCTGCCGAGGTGTTGTATCCCAGTTCAACGACGGCGAGTGTGCCATCGGTTTTGTCCAAGCGAATTTGTGTGCCCTGCGGATTATTGGGGTCGCCCGGTACGCCGTCGCTTAGTGCACCTTGCAGGTAGTAACCGGACGAGGTGTATTTCACGCGTAGCGCCAATGCGCCCATCGGGAAAACCGGCGGGCCGTTCTTTCCGGTCTGCGCCATTTCAGCCGACATGCCATAAGGAGGCTGAAGGAACAGGCCGGAGGTTTCGGTCACGTAGAATTCGGAGTCGATCGTATACAAGCCGCCCAGTACCGACAGGCTGTCGTCGGCAAAGTTCTTTTGCAGCCAAGCCTGCCAGAACTGTCCGGTACTGGTACCTGTTTCAATGTTGTCCACACCGGCAAAGCTGCCGACATATTGGCCGTTGAAGTCGCTGGTTTGATTGCCGTGCTGGGCGTGATATTGGACGAAGGCGCTAGCGGCATCCCAGCCGACCAGTTTCGCCAGATCCATGCTGACGGCAGCTTCGGTGTTTGCCAGCCAGACTGAGCCACGGCTGAGGCCGCCCGAGTTATTCGCCAGCAGGTCGCTCTTGTGGGTAAGATTTACGGTAACGCCCTTGTCGTTGAGGCTGGCACGTGCCCCGCCCCAATCGCCCGACAGTGTTTCCGCTTTCCAGTCCGGCGCTTTTTCGGCCTCGGCAAACGCGATATTGCTCACTGCAAGTCCTAGAAATACAGCCTTTGCCAATCGAATCGCCATGTCATCCTCTGCCGTATAAGTTATTTATCTGGTCATTCTACCGCACACTGCAATTACGACACATCGCCCGAAGTTTGCACTACCGTTTGCGGCTCTTCTAGTTTTTCTTGTGCCCAGTCCGCTACTTCTCCTGCGCCCCATGAAACCAGATAAGCAAGGGTAAATGCCAATATGCTGCGCGTCATGCCTTTGGGTATTTCTTGCTCATCCAAATAACGGCGGATATACCAAGCCGCGATAAAAAAAACGAGGGTGGAAACGATCAGATTCCACATGGAAGGCAGGGCGAACATGGGTGTATTGAAACTCCGTGACTAAAACAAAACGCCCAATTTGACCACGCAAAAAATCACTGCTCCGATCAAAAGATTTGAGGCCACAAGCTTGCGTATCGTTGCCAGAATCGCCCCGGCCTTGGCCCAATCCTTAGCGGCGACCGCCAGATTGAAGCGCACATATTGAG
>JBAZYW010000129.1:0-6957 GCA_041659125.1 Gallionellaceae bacterium
AGCCTTCGCTCGGGTCTAATTTCTCCGAAAGTTCGCTGGTGCTTTCTTCATAACCCCGCCGCGATATATCCCAGCCTTCTTTGAGGCTGGCACCGACGATACCCGCGCCGGCCAAAATGACGTCGCCGGAATTGCCTTGCGCTCCGACGTACATCACGGCCGCACCCAAAGCCGAGCCGCCCACGCCAATCGCTAGGCCGAGGCTGCTGGCAGCGGTGATCTTGGCGGTGGCGACGGCACCGCTGATCGCGGCATTGCCGCCGTAGACGGAGTCGAGTATCACTTCATGCAATTCGCTTTCGCGCGCCAGATGGCGTGCATACCAGTTGCCGGCATCGGGCGAGATGCGGTTCGGGATCAAAAGCCCGGTGCGGTCATTGAGGGTGAGCGTGTTTTTTTGCCCGCGCAGTTTGAAGCTCACTTTGCGTTCGGAACGCAGCGGGTTAAGGGTGTGCTCGGGAGACCATACCGGATCGGGGCCGGGCCCGCCCAGCACCACGAACAGATGTGCGGGCGGGTGCTCGCGGCTGGCCAGTTCTTTTGCCCACACGAGGCTGTTGTCCATTACCCATGCTGCGCGCAGATCGACCTGCGCTTCGCGCCAGTCGCCGCACATCGTCCACAGGCTCGCCAGAAAAAGCCGCATGCTCGGGTCGTCGAAATGGCCGACCGGACTCCACGGCAGCGATAACAGGCTGCCCGCGATGCGCGCTTCGACGCAGGCACTTTCGTATTGGCCTTTGAGCGAATAGCCCCAGCTCAGCAGCATGTGCAGCCAGATCACCTCATGCTCGGAGGCGTAGTAGTCCTCCGGCGTCTGTAGATAGAAGAAAGTCTTGGCTTCGCGCGAGACGTGGTAACGCACGCGATTTTCCAGGACTTGCGCTTGCTGTTGCAGCGGCTTGATCTCGGCTTTGCCCTGGATCAGATTCAGGTAACTGCTCTCCATCGCATTGATGAAGGTGCCTTGCTCCGCGCGTCGGGGCAGATCCAGCAGCGCTTCGTTCGCATCGCCCCGGACGAAGTTATGCTGACTCTTTTCGTAATCGTGCTTGGTGAGCAGGCTGTTCTGGCTGCAGCCTGTTCCAATGAGCAGCAGCGTAAGCGCTAGCAGGAATGTGAAAAGTCGCATGGATATACAGATGAGTGCAAAGATGACGGGAGAGTTTTACGCGATAGCTTTGGTGCTCGTCAAGGTGTGCGCTGAATGCGGGTGGTGCAGGATCAAATCAGTTAATAGGGAGATGAGTTGTGCGATAAAATATCCGCCCCGTTGTCGGATTCGAGGCGCATTGTGATGGGATGCTATAGGCGATTTTTGCTGTGCCTTATGCTGCTTTGCGGCAGTGCGATGGCGCACGCCCGGCCTGTTGAAAAAGTGCTGTTCTATTACCCGATCGCGGTGGGCGGTGAAATTACGCGTCTGATAGATCGGCGCGTCGCCGAATTCGAAGCCTTGCATCCGGCGATTGACATCGAGCCTGTGTATTCGGGCACCTACAAAGAATCTCTGGACAAGGTGCTGGCCGCCAATAAAAGCGGTGCGCCGCCGACGCTGGCGGTACTGCATGCGGTGGATATGCATACCTTGCAGGATGCCGATGCCATTGTGCCTTTCGAGGATATGGCCACGCCTGACAGCCAAGCTTGGCTTAACGATTTTCATCCGGCCTTCATGGCCAATAGCCGCGCTTGGGGGAAGACCTGGGGAATTCCGTTTCAGCGCTCGACCATCTTGCTGTACTGGAACAAGCGCGCGTTCCGCGCGGCCGGACTGAATGCGGAGCAGCCTCCGCGCAACTGGGAGGAGATGCGCGGCATGGCGCGACGCTTAACCTTGCGCGATGCGCAGGGGGCGGTGACCCGCTGGGGCATCCAGATTCCCTCGTCCGGATTTCCCTACTGGCTGTTTCAGGGCTTGGTGACGGGCAACAGCGCAGAGTTGATGAACGCGGCGGGAACGGAAACGCATTTTGATCATCCCGCCGTGATTGAGGCCTTGGACTACTGGGTCAAGCTGTCGCGGGTAGACGGGGTGCATCCCCCGGGCATAGTGGAATGGGGGAGCACGCCGGATGATTTTATTAAGGAACGAGTCGCGATGATTTGGACGACCAGCGGCAATCTGGCCAATATCACCCGTCAGGCCGGTTTCAACTTTGGCGTGGCGGTGCTGCCCGCCAACAAACGCTCCGGCGCGCCCACAGGCGGGGGCAACTTCTACCTGTTCAAACGCAGCTCACCCGCGCAACGCGCAGCCGCGCTGGAATTCATCAAGTGGATGACCTCTCCGCAACAAGCTGCCCAATGGAGTATGGACACGGGTTATATCGCCGTGCGTAACAGTGCTTGGGCGTTGCCGTTGCTCAAGCAGCACGCGCAACGCTTTCCCGCGATCAATGTCGCGCACACTGCGCTGCAGCATGCCGTGCCCGAGTTTTCCACACACGAGAATCAGCGCGTGACCAGGGTGCTCAACGACGGACTGGTCTCCGCTTTGCGTGGAGAGAAAACGCCGCAACAGGCATTGCATGATGCGCAGTCCCGTGCCACACGTATCTTGCGACCTTACCAGCGGTGACGGAATGAGAAAAAGGCTCAAAGCACTAGTTTCGGGCAAGCCGTCATCTGTTCTATTCAACAGATGGCGTGTGTGGTCGGCATTGTTTGCGCTGTCGGTGCTTTTGTTTTCGTTGGCAATCACCTATTTTCTCTGGCAAAAAGAACGGCGCGATGCGCAAAATGAGGTACAGGGAATCTTCAACACAAAAACCGATCAGGCGGTCGTTCGTTTCAAACAGCATTTCGAAATGGCCGAGCTGGCGTTGCAAGCGACCAGCGGTTTGTTTGCGGCCTCGAAAAATGTTGAGCAGGATGAATTTCGCCGCTTTACCTTGAGTTTGCACCTGCAAGAAAAATTCCCCGCAATCCGGTCTCTCGGTTTCATTGCCGCACAGCCGGATGCGCGCACTCCTGCAGGGATGCGTGCGATTGTCTCCATGGTCGAACCGGACAATGCCGTGAACCGGGCAGCTTTGGGGAGGGATGTCTATGCCGACGCTTTGCGGCGCGAGGCGCTTGATTTGGCCGGCAGATCCGGCGGCCTGGCGATCTCCAAGAAAATTCGACTGCTGGGCGAAAGTGAGGCCGAGGCGCAAACCGGTTTGCGCCTGTACTGGCCGGTGTATCGGAACGGCGTAATGCATCCGCGCAAAGGAGATTTGAATCGCGATTTGGCGGGATGGATATTTGCCTCATTCGACATGGATGCAGTGCTGCACGATTTCGAACGCGATGGGAATCAAATCGCGGTTGATGTGTACGATGGCGATGACATGCTCGACGCCGGGAGAACTCCGGATAGCGACAACGATAGAGTGGGCGGCGTCTCGATCGTTACGATGATGACGGCGACACGCCGCGTGGAAATAGGCGGGTATACCTGGACTCTGGTAGCACGTGCTTTGCCGAAAAGCATGGCGGTAGCGGGCGATGATCACTCCAAAGCCGTGCTCGAGACCGGCTTGGTTGCCAGCATTTTGCTGGCCCTGTTTGCATGGCTGTTGTTGCGCGGCGCATTGCGCACGCTGATTCAACAAAACGAACTGGCGCAGCATGAGGCAGCGTTGCGTCTGAGCGAAAGGAAGCTGCAAGCCATTCTGGATAATGCGCCGTTGGGGGTGTGGTGGATGGATGTGTCCGGGCACTATCGTTTCGTCAACAAGGTGTTCTGCGAATCTCTAGGTATACCCGAAGAGCGTTTTCTAAATGCGCGTACCTTATTGGATGTGTTTGAGCCGGTCATGGCGGAGCAGTGTAAGCGCTCGGATCGCGAGTGCCTGCAAGGTGAGGGCATTCATCATTCACAGGAGATATTGACCTTTGTGGATGGCAAGCAGCATCGAATGGCGGTCACCAAGGTGAAATTGCATGACAGTGACGGCAAGGTGGTTGGGTTGATTGGCGTGGCCGTGGATATATCCGAACAACAAGCGCGCGAAGAGGCCTTGCAGGATTTGCTGCGCGCCAAGAGTGTCTTTCTGGCAAACATGAGCCATGAAATCCGCACGCCGATGAACAGTGTGCTGGGCATGACCAGACTGGCTATGGATATAGTGCAGGATGGAAAGTTGCGTGCCTATTTGATCAGGATTCAGGAATCCGGCGAGCTGCTGTTGCGCATCATCGACGACATTCTGGATTTCTCCAAAATCGATGCGGGCAAGATGGAAATAGAAGCGACGGATTTCGAGCTGAATGCGCTGATTGGCAGCGTGGTCAATTTGCTCAGTGAGCGCGCCCGTGCCAAAGGGATAGCGCTGCGTGTCGAAGGTTCGACCGAAGCCATTAGTCTGCGCGGCGATGCTTTGCGTATCCGGCAGGTATTGATCAATCTCATCGATAATGCCATCAAATTTACTACGCACGGCGAGGTGCTGCTGCGTGTGCTTTTATCCGCCCGGAATGGAAACGTCGAGTTGCGTTTCGAGGTGGAGGACAGCGGTGTCGGCATGAACGAAGCTGCGTTGGGGCGTCTGTTTCAACCTTTCCAGCAGGCCGACATGTCCACCACGCGGCAATTCGGCGGCAGCGGTCTGGGCCTGAGTATTTGCAAACACTTGGTTGAATTGATGGGGGGGAAGATCGGGGTAAGCAGCCAGCCCGGGCGCGGCAGCCTGTTCTGGTTTACCTTGTGTCTGCCGCGCGCGCAGCAGTCGCTGCCGCAGAAGGAGTTGTTGTCCGAGGTCACGCAGGAGCAGATGCGGAAATTGCGCGACGCGAAAGTATTGCTGGCAGAAAATAATATTTTCAATCAGCAGGTGGCGACCGAGTTTCTCGCCAAGGCGGGCATGGCCGTGTGTGTCGCCAACAATGGCCTTGAGGCGCTGGAATGGTTGCGGCGTGAAAAATTCGACTGTGTGCTGATGGATGTGCAGATGCCGGAAATGGATGGGCTGGAGGCAACGCGCCAGCTACGTGCCGACCCTGTGCTGGCGGGGATTCCTGTGATTGCCATGACGGCGAATGCATTCAAAGAAGACCGTGAGCAATGCCTGGCGGCAGGCATGGATGATTTCATCAGCAAGCCGATGCAGCCGGAACAATTGTATGCGGTGCTTGCCAGACGGATGCAAGACGCTGCACCTGAAGTCTTGCTCCCGGCGGCCAGCCTTCCCAGCGATACGCCATTTACAGCGCAAGCCGATATGGAGGATCTGGAATTGTCCGACTTGTATAGTCGAATGGAGCAAGATCGCGTGAAGGTGGGCGAGTTTGTGCGTAAATTTCTCTTTCTGGCGCGTGCCGAGATCGTGCAGGTTGAAGCTGCCCTGCAGGCACAGGATAGAAACGCGCTGCAAGAATGGGGGCATCATTGGCGTTCCCCGGCCTTTATGGTTGGAGCCATGCGGTTTGTGGTGCTGTGTAAGCAACTGGAATCTTCGCGCGACGAAAGCTGGGAAGAAGTACGGCAACTCGTGGCAGAATTGCGCCCCGCTTTGGATCGTATCGAGGAAAAATTGGATACGGCACTAGAGGCATTATCGTGAGGAGTAAGTGTGGCTGATTTTCATGCCTTAGTTCCCGCCGCCGGTTTCGGTGCGCGCATGAATAACGACCTGCCCAAGCAATATCTCGATCTGGCGGGGCACCCGATGATCTATCACGCGCTCACCACTTTGTGCGTCTGTCCGCACATCAGTACGGTGTTCGTCGTGCTTGCGCCGGACGATGAATTTTTTAAGCGCTACGATTGGTCGCATTGCGCGGATAAGCTGGAGCCGTTGTACTGCGGCGGGGCGACGCGCGCCGAGAGCGTGGCGAACGGGCTGCTGGCCTCCGAACTGGAGGCGGACGATTGGGTGCTGGTACACGATGCGGCGCGCCCTTGTCTGACGCAGGCGCATCTGGACAAGCTGATCGCCGAGCTGCGCGACGATGCGGTGGGCGGCATCCTTGCCGTGCCGGTGGCGGATACGCTCAAACGCGCCGATGCGCAGCAGCGCATTGCCCGCACCGAGAGCCGCGAAGGCTTGTGGCAGGCGCAGACGCCGCAGATGTTCCGCGCCGGGCTGCTGGCGCAGGCCTTGCTGCAATGCCACAGCGTTACCGACGAAGCCTCCGCCATCGAGGCGCTGGGGTTGCAACCCAAGTTGGTGGCAGGCGATTCGACTAATTTTAAAGTGACATATCCGCAGGACATCAGGTTGGCGGAGTTGCTGCTTCAACAAGGAAAATAATATGCGTATCGGACAAGGTTTCGACGTTCACCAATTGGTGGCAGGGCGCAAGCTCATCATCGGCGGTGTGGATATACCGTATGAAAAAGGCCTGCTCGGGCATTCCGATGCCGATGTGCTGTTGCATGCCATTTGCGATGCGCTGCTGGGGGCAGCGGCGCTGGGCGACATCGGCAAGCACTTCGCCGACACGGATGCGAAATTCAAGGACATCGACAGCCGCATTTTGCTGCGCGACGTGGTGAGCAAGATCAATGCGCTGGGGTATCGCATCGCGAACGTGGATGCGACCATCATTGCCCAGGCACCCAAGATGGCGCAGCACATCCCGCAGATGGTCGCCAATATCGCTGCCGATATGGGTATCGCGGTCAATGCGGTAAATGTGAAAGCGACCACCACCGAACACCTCGGCTATGCCGGACGCGGTGAAGGCATCGGCGCGCAGGCGGTTGCGTTGTTGCTGGTCTGATGAAGATACTCGCGCTTGAAACTTCCTCCGAATATTGCTCGGTCGCGCTGTGGCATGACGGCGCGGTGAGCGAGCGTTGCGAGCTGGTCGGACAAAAACATTCCGAGATGTTGCTGGCGATGCTGGATGCGTTGTTGCTGGATGCAGGATTGGGGATCAGGGATATGGACGGAATCGCGTTCGGCAAAGGTCCCGGCTCCTTCACCGGCGTGCGCATCGCCTGCGGTGTGGCGCAGGGATTGGCGC
>JBAZYW010000130.1:0-4127 GCA_041659125.1 Gallionellaceae bacterium
CCAAAAATGACCTGTTCACCGCCACACGCGGGCGCGGCGCTTATCTCAACGACAAGCGTATCCGCGTGAGCAAACGCGATGTACTTGCCGACAGCCTGATCGGCACCGGCTTCCCCTATTCCAAAATGGATCACCTTGATGCCTACCTGAACATCCTGCGCGACGTGATTCAAAAGACCGCCGGTCTGCGCCGCCCCGGTTCCGCCGCGCTTGATCTGGCATGGACAGCGGCTGGCCGTTACGACGCCTTCTTTGAAACCGGCTTGAAGCCCTGGGATATCGCCGCCGGATGCTTGCTCATCACCGAAGCGGGCGGCATGGTCAGCGACTTGCAAGGCAACGAGAGCTACCTCAAGACCGGCCACATTTGCGCGGGCAACCCCAAGATCTTCTCGCAACTGCTGCAAGTCATCGCGCCGCATCTGACGCCCGAACTAAAAGGTCAAATAGCAAACCTCGGCTAAGATGGACACCCTGCTCGTCCTCGCGATCGCAACCATCGTTATCGTACTGGTCTTCGAGTACACCAACGGTTTCCACGACGCAGCCAACATCATCGCCACCGTCATCGCCTCGCGCGCGATGACGCCGGTGCAAGCCGTGCTGCTGGTAGCATTCTTCGAGTTCCTCGGCCCCCTGCTGGGCGGCACGGCGGTAGCCAACACCATCGGCAAATTTGTCACGCTGGACGATCTCGACCGCACACTGGCACTCACCATCGTGCTGTGCGGTCTGCTCGGTGCCATTCTGTGGAATCTGGTGACATGGTGGTACGGCATCCCCTCCTCGTCCTCGCATGCGCTGGTCGGCGGCCTGGCCGGAGTAGTGGTCGTCGCCGCAGGCTCCAGCCATGTCGCCTGGGGCTTTGAGGATTTGCTGCACGGCCATCTGAACGGCGTCGCCAAGGTCATCGCCGCGCTGATACTTTCGCCGCTGATCGGCTTCTGGGTCGGTTTCATATTGCACCGCATCATGCTGACGCTGCTGCGCGGCACGCATCCGTCGATCAACCGCGACCTGCGCCATTTGCAGTTCGTCACCTCGGCCGGGCTGGCTTTTTCGCACGGCGCCAACGACGCGCAAAAGAGCATGGGCATGCTGACACTGGTGCTGCTGCTCGGCGGCTTCATTCCCACGTTTGAAGTGCCGTTCTGGGTGATGCTGGCCTGCTCGTTCGCCATCACGCTGGGCATTCTTTCCGGCGGCTGGCAGATCGTGCGCACTTTGGGGTTCTCGATATATAAAATCCGCCCGCTGCACGCGCTCGATTCGCAAATGACCGCCGCCAGCGTGATTTTCAGTTCCTCGCTGATCGGTGCGCCGGTTTCCACCACACACGTGGTCGCCTCCTCGATCATGGGCATCGGCGCTTCCGAGCGCCCCAAGGCCGTGCGCTGGGGTAAGGCGCGCGAGATCGTCACCACCTGGCTCATCACTATTCCCGGTGCGGCGCTGATGTCGATCAGCTTTTACTTCCTTGTCCACTCGTTCATTTAGGTGACTTCCATGACCGAACCTTCTAAAACGCTGCTCGCGATGATCCTCGACCGGGTCTTCCCCAAAGTGCCCGACTTTTTCCACATGCTCACCGAGCAAAATCTCAAGGTCGCGCACACCGTCGATTTGCTGGTCGAGTACATGGAGCACGACGGCCCCGAAGTCGCCGACGCGCTGAAGCTTGACGTGCATGAGGCCGACCTCATCAAGGTGCGCAACCTGCACGAACTCAACGACGCCTTCTCCACCCCCATCGACCGCGAAGACATCTACCGCGCCATCATGGCGCTGGACGACATCGTGATGTATTGCAAAACCACAGTGCATGAGATGGATGTGCTGGGCGTAAAACCGGACGAATTTATGCTCGGCATCTCGCATAACATTCAAGAAGGCGTGACAGCGCTATCCGCCGGCTTCGGCAAGCTCGCCACCAAGCCCGCAGAGGCGGCGAAGGACGCCGATGCCGCGCGCAAAGCCGAACGCCGCGCCGAAAAGCAATACCGCGTGGCATTGTCCACCCTGTTTGAAGGCAGCGATTACGTCAACATGTTCAAGCGCCGCGAAATCTACCGCCACCTGACCAATGCCGCCCATCACATGGCGCAGTGCGCCAACACGCTACACGACATCGTGGTCAAAATCAGCTAGCCCCCGCAAGAGCAACACGCACATGACGCCCGCACAAAAACTGGAACAAACCCTGCACCGTGAAATCCCCATCTCTCTTGAAATGGGCATCACCGTCAGCGCCTACGACGGCAAACAGTTGCGCCTCGCCGCACCGCTTGCGCCCAACATCAACCACAAATGCACCGCTTTCGGCGGCAGCCTCTATTCGCTCGCCGTGCTGTGCGGCTGGGGGCTGCTGCACCTCAAGCTGGAGGAAGCGGGCCTGCACAAACACATCGTCATTCAAGAAGCCGACATCCGCTACCTGCTGCCCGTCGATCAAAACATGCAGGCCGAATGCACGCTGGACGAAGCTGCATTCCGGCGTTTTATGCGCATGCTGGAAAAGCACGACCGCTCGCGTCTCGCACTCGATGTCGTCATCACCCACCACAACCAGCCTGCCGTCGAGTTTGCAGGCCGCTACGTCGTTCACGGATAGAGCACATGAGCACCCCGGAAAAATCCAGCCACACCCCGATGATGCAGCAATACCTGCGCATCAAGGCCGAGCATCCCGGCATGCTGCTGTTCTACCGCATGGGCGATTTCTACGAACTGTTCCATGAAGACGCGGTGCGCGCAGCCAAACTGCTCGACATCACCCTCACCCAACGCGGCGCATCCAACGGCAACCCGATCAAGATGGCGGGCGTGCCATATCACGCGGCGGAACAATATCTGGCGCGTCTGGTAAAAATGGGCGAGTCCATCGCCATCTGCGAACAGATCGGCGACCCCGCCACTAGCAAAGGCCCGGTCGAGCGCAAAGTGGTGCGCATCGTTACGCCCGGCACCGTCACCGATTCCGCATTGCTGGAAGAGAAGCGCGACAACCTGCTGCTGGCGTTGCACCAGCGTAGCGGCAAGCTGGGCTTGGCTTGGCTGAACCTCGCCTCCGGTCAATTTTTTGTGTGCGAAACCGCCACCGATAACCTGCCCGCCGAACTCGAACGCCTGCAACCCTCGGAGATACTGCACGCCGAGGACGCCGCCGTGAAGACCAGTATCCATGCGGCTTTCAAGACATTACCCGCTTGGCATTTCGAGCTCGACACCGCGCGCCGCGCGCTGTGCCAACAATTCTCTACGCTCGACCTCGCCGGATTCGGCTGCGACGATTTCAGCGTGGGGCTGGAAGCCGCAGGCGCATTGCTCGGCTACGCCAAGCTCACCCAAGGCCAAGCCATCAGCCACATCCGCAGCATGCAGGTATACAGCGCCGACCAATACGTGCGCATGGACGCCGCCACCCGGCGCAATCTGGAAATCACCCAAACCCTGCGCGGCGAACCCGCACCCACGCTGCTCTCGCTGCTCGACACCTGCGCCAGCAACATGGGCAGCAGATTGCTGGCGAACTGGTTGCATCATCCGTTGCGCGACAGGCATGTGTTGCGCGCGAGGTTGGATGCCGTGGATAAACTCGGCGAGCATTTCCGCGCCGTCCACGACCACCTCAAACCCAGCGTAGACGTGGAGCGCATCACCGCCCGCATCGCCCTGCGCAGCTCAAGACCGCGCGACCTTTCCGGCCTGCGCGACACGCTGCTGGCCTTGCCGCAACTACATGACGAGCTGACCGCATGCGATGCACCTCTCATACAAATGCTGGCCGATGCCCTCCACCTTCCTGCCCGCAACGAACTCCTCCAGCCCGTTCGTCCTGAGCCCCGCCAAACCGTTCGTCCTGAGCTTGATGGAACTACTAGCCATTCGACTAGGCCATCAAAAGACGATAGCCAAGTCGCTGGTTATGTCGAAGGATCGGCGCACAGCGACGCACAGGCCAGCGCATCCGTCCATGCTTCGACAAGCTCAGCACGAACGGATGGAAATGAACTGGTTTCAATTCTCCAGCGCTCACTAAAAGCAGACCCCTCCTCCGTCCTAAGAGAAGGCTCCGTCATCGCCGACGGCTTCGATGCCGAGTTAGATGAGTTAAGAGGCATCCAAAC
>JBAZYW010000130.1:4137-6912 GCA_041659125.1 Gallionellaceae bacterium
CGCGAACGCGCCCGCACCGGCATCTCCACCTTGAAAGTGGAATACAACCGCGTACACGGTTTCTACATCGAGGTAAGCATCGCGCAATCGGTGAACGTGCCGGACGACTACCGCCGCCGCCAGACATTGAAAAACGCCGAACGCTACATCACACCGGAACTGAAAGCGTTCGAGGACAAAGCGCTTTCCGCCAACGACCGCGCACTGGCACGCGAAAAATTTCTCTACGAACAACTGCTCGACCAGTTAGCACCCTTCATCCCGCAACTGCAACGCATCGCCGCCGCCATCGCCGAACTGGACGTGCTCGCCACCTTTGCCGAACGCGCCGCCACGCTAAATTTCAGCGCGCCGCAATTCAGCGACGACGCGCAGATCAACATCGTCAAAGGTCGTCATCCGGTGGTGGAAGCGCAAGTCGATCAGTTCACCCCGAACGACACGACACTCAACGACGCGCGCCGCACGCTGCTCATCACCGGCCCCAACATGGGCGGTAAATCGACCTACATGCGTCAGGTCGCCATCATCGCGCTGTTAGCCCACGTC
The DNA here is from genome assembly GCA_041659125.1 of Gallionellaceae bacterium. Taxonomy (GTDB): domain Bacteria; phylum Pseudomonadota; class Gammaproteobacteria; order Burkholderiales; family Gallionellaceae; genus PALSA-1006. Next base: position 4,687 of record JBAZYW010000130.1, read on the forward strand.
GGCTGCTTCGTGCCCGCGCAAGCGGCGACGCTAGGCGAGATCGACCAGATATTCACGCGCATCGGCGCATCGGATGACTTGGCCTCGGGGCGCTCCACCTTCATGGTCGAGATGACCGAAGCCGCCAACATCCTGCACAACGCCACCGAAAAAAGTCTGGTACTGGTGGACGAAATCGGGCGCGGCACCAGCACCTTTGACGGCTTAGCGCTGGCCTACGCCATCGCACGCCACCTGCTGGAAAAGAACCGCAGCTACACCCTGTTCGCCACGCACTATTTCGAGCTGACGCGCCTCACCGAAGAATTCACCCAACTCGCCAACGTCCACCTGTCCGCCATCGAACACCAACACAGCATCGTGTTCCTACACAGCGTGAATGAAGGCGCGGCCAGCCAAAGCTACGGCCTGCAAGTCGCCGCATTGGCGGGCGTGCCCAATGACGTGATCCGCGCCGCGAAAAAACAACTGCTCAAACTGGAACAAAACAGCGCCGCGCAGAATCCGCAGGGGGATTTGTTCGACCGCAAACCCATTATTGAAGAAGAAGCGGAAGAGCATCCGTTGTTGCAGACATTGCGGGATTTACAGCCGGATGAATTAAGTCCAAGGGAAGCACTAGAGAGACTGTATCAGTTGAAGAAGCTGGTGTAGCTTCCGAGACTAAAGTTCAAGACATCCTATTTTGTTTCTCGAATACACAAGTATCTATAGAATACACGGCGGACAAAGTTGCATAACTCAGGGGATGGCAATGAGCAAATCGTTTGGTGATGGCTGGAAATCTGATGAAGTTTTCGTAGACAAGCTCTGGCTGGACGACAAAAATCCGCGTCTCGATCTTATCCCTGGATGCCTTCAAGATGATATACGCAAGGAATTAATTCTTCGCGAAGATGTAATTGATCTTGCCGTCCAAATCGCAACTAAACAAAAATTATTGGCGGGTGAAAGAGTAATCGTTACCTTGGAAAATGGCCACCTGACTGTGCTTGAAGGAAATCGCCGAGTTGCTGCCATTCAGATATTGAGGAAGCCTACATTACTATCAAAGCAAGATCAGAAGCGACTCCCAGCGATACCTGCTTCTTTACGAAGCCGACTCACAAAAATTCCCGCTGATATTGCGCCTGATCGAATGTCCGCCGAAGCGATTTTGACAAAACGCCATACAGAGCGAGGTGTTCGCCCCTGGTCAACATTAGCAAATATGCGTCGCGTCTTCCGTTATTTTGAGGAAGGTAGATCAATCGATGAAATTTGTAGTGCTTTGGCAATTTCCAAGGGCAGAGCAACCCAACTCATTCGCGGGTACAAGCTCCTCGAAATGGCTCGTTCCGCAAAAAGCTGGAGTGCTAGCGAAAAACAACAACTTAGTGATCCGAAACTCGTCACTAGCGGCTTTACGCGTTTCTTCACGTTAAGGGATGCTCGGATCAAGCTTGGCCTAGGCTTCGACAAACAACAAGACCCCACATCCTCGGCTTCCAAAGCAGAGTTCAAAGAACTGGTACAGCGTATAGCCCGCGGCTATCTAATACCAAACGATGAGAGTGGGCGCACAGAGTTTGATACACGATCAACGGCCAGCGAAGTACTTGATGGCACACCACGTGCTGCGCGCCAAGCAGCAAAAGCCCAAGAAGGACATACAGCAAAAGTTAAATCTCCAACAGCATCGGATTTCTTCGAGAATCTCGTTTGTCATGTTAAGGACAATCATCTCCTGAAATTGACCGATGAATTAAAACATATTGAATACACTAAACGACCTGCTGCTGCATGCATGTTATTGCGTGCAATATTCGAATGTGCGTTGGTGTATCAACTCAAGAAAAAGAAACTGTGGACAAGCCTCGTAGAAACCAAAAAAGGTAAAGACCCAAGCCTAGATGTATTAATGTCGTTTTGCGCAAATGAGCAAAACAATGTGTTTATTGAGAAGAGGATTTGCACCTTGCTGTCTAATTCTGCTGCAATACAAGCTAAAGACTATTTAGATATGGTAACCCATGGACGTTGGGCTGAAGCCGACTCAGCACACCTTCAATCCATTGCAACACGCCTCAGAAAAGTAATTGCCGCGATACTGGAGGACTCCCAGTGAAACCTCGCCCGTCATTAAAGGCAAAGCGTCTGAGCCCACTCCGCTACCCTGGTGGCAAGCACTTCTTGGCTCCATACGTAGCAAGCGTTATTGAAGAAAATTTCCTGACCGGCTGCACA
>JBAZYW010000131.1:0-885 GCA_041659125.1 Gallionellaceae bacterium
AATATTGACTCAACGCAATGAAGCGATGGTGCGTCATTTGCATGAGACGCGCGAGCGCACCGAGCGCGAGTTGGCCGAGTTGCAAGTGAAGCTGTTAAGTCGTCAGGCGGAGTTGCAGATATCGATTCGCGAGGCTGAAACGGATCCGCTGACCATGTTGCCAAACCGTCGGGCGTTCGATGAAAAACTGGATCAGGCGTTCCGCCACACGATGCGGCAAAGAGCCGCGCCGCTGTCGCTCATGATGCTGGATCTGGATTTTTTCAAAAGCATCAATGACGAACACGGGCATCAGTTTGGCGATGCCTACTTGAACAAGATGGCGCATATTTTGCGCAGTGTGATTCGGGAAGATGTGGATTGCGCGTTTCGTTTCGGCGGGGACGAATTTGCCATGATGATCCATGCCGACTTCAGCACGGCATGCGAAAAGGCGAGGCAGGTGATACTGCAAATGGAAGGCAAGGTCAGCATCGGCATTGCGACTATCGACCAGCAAACGCCGAATGATCTGACCTTGGAAAATTTTATCCGTCAAGCTGACAACGCGCTGTACGAAGCCAAACATCGAGGCCGCGGGCGGGCGGTGGTTTCCCTGTGCCATAAAGACGATACGCAGGATTGCGGACCGAATTGCGTAGTGAAAGTCTCCTGTGTCTGAGGTGTTCGACAGCGCTACCGATTGCAAGCTGTTGTTCAATAGTGCGACGCAAAGCGAAAGTTCTTTGATCCTGTTGCGCTCAAAATTGGTCGCCATCACGCAGCGTCTTGGAGTCAGTCATCTAAAACAGGAAAACATGCTGCTGGTGGCTTCCGAGCTGGTGAGCAATAACGTGAAACACGCTGCCGGACGGGGCATGGTGCAGTTGTGGAAGCAGCCCGGCG
>JBAZYW010000131.1:895-6882 GCA_041659125.1 Gallionellaceae bacterium
CTGGCCACTGCCGAAGAAGATGGCTATTCGCCGGCCAGTACGCTGGGCAAGGGCTTGGGGGCGATTCGCCGCCTGAGCGATGAGTCGTATATCTACACCCAGCAACAGCGCCCTGGGCAAGCAAAAAAATGGAGCGGCACGGTAATACTCGCGCGTTTTTATTTGGACAAGGAAAACAAAGAAGCGAAGTCCGGCTTTAAATTCGGACTGTTCTCGCGCTCCTTGTCGGATGAGCGTTATAACGGCGATAGAATCTATCTGCAAAGAGCGGGAAGAATGCTGCGCTGGCTACATCTGGACGGGCTGGGACACGGCGAAGAGGCGCAGGCGGCAACCGCTGATCTGGCGACGCACTTGGCTAACTATGACTCGCCGGAAATGATACTGGCAATGGTGGACATGCAGCTCGTCAATACGCGTGGCGCAGTCGCTATCACCGGGGAGATTGATCTGGCTAAAAACAGTTTGCGCCTGTCCGGGGTGGGCGACATGAGTGCACACATTTACGATCAAGAGCAGATTCAGCATATCGCCTTTGCGCCCGGTATATTGGGGCGGGAGCACCGCTCGGCGACGGTGTCGCAGGCAGATTTTGGCAAGAAGTGTGTCATCATTACCGCCAGTGACGGTATACGCAGGAACTGGGACGTGGCCAATTTCGTCGGCTTGTTCAACCAGCATCCGCAGTTGATTGCGTATACGCTAGGCAGCATCATGGGGCGGATTTCGGATGATCAGTCGATTTGTGTTTGTACAATAGGATAAAAGGGAGAAAAAAATGGTGCAAAAAAAAGAAACCAGCGAAAAATTAGCCGCGTTGTTTGGTGTGAAAATCGGCAATATTTCCGCACAACTGGAAGAAACCGGCAGGGAGTTTTTCTGCGCGGATAACAAGCTGATGGATGAGGACGAGGTTGCCGATATGAGCAGCGAATTCGTCACCCTGATAGCGAGTCTGTTGAGTTCCAAGGATCCGCAAAAACGCACATCGCCGCAATTTCATGCGCTGGAGACGTTCTTTTCAGGGCTTGCGCAACGTATGTTGATGCGCGGCGGTAATGTGGAGGATGTCGTGCGTTATGCGCAGCAGTTGCAGTACAGTCTGATCTCCGCGCTGGAGCGGGACAGCGGAATCATCTTTACCCAGTCGCGCTCGGTGTTGCTGTTTTTTGCCCAACACTTTAACGAACTGATCATGGAGATTTTCCATACCTATCTGAGCGAGCGGGAAAATACGCTCAAGGCGCAGGAGGCGGAGTTGCGCGAAACTTCCACTCCGATCACCGAAATCTGGGACGGCGTGCTGACGCTGCCTATCATCGGCACGCTGGATTCCAGTCGCACCATGCTGGTCATGGAGGCTTTGCTTAATCGCATCGCCAAGGATCATGCACGCGCAGTCGTGATGGATCTGACCGGCGTGAAAAATATCGATTCTCAAGTGTCGCACCACTTGATCCAGATGGTTCGAGCCGTGCAACTGATGGGTTCGGATGCGATCATCACCGGCATTCATCCGGAAATTGCCCGCGCGCTGGTTAGCCTGAACATCGATCTGACCGGCGGAACTACCCGTGCCAGCCTGTCTGACGGTTTGAAAGAGGCTTTCTCGCGCATGGGTATCCACGTCAGCCAAAAAGCCAGCTAATGACTATTCCAGGCGTGCATCTGACGCGTATCGGCAAGGGCAATTTTTTGCTCGAGCCGCTGCGCAGCATGAACATCCGGGATCAGGACACACTGATGCGGGATGTCGTCGCGCAGGTGCAGCAAGAGCAGGGGCTGCGTTTGTATTACGACCTGAACGGGGTGCCGGTCATCGACCCGGTTTACTACGGCTGGCTGGACAAGCTGGCGCGCACTTGTCAGGCGTTAAACATCAAAATGATCTGCATCAATATGCAGCCGACGGCTGCATTCACTTTGTCGAAATTCCTCACAGATATGCCGGTATTCGAAACTGCGCTTGGCGTTCCAGACTGAATTTTTCCTTGCCCGATGGGCAAATAGGCGGTGACAAGAATACGCTGAAAGAGTTAAAGTTCGGCACGTTACGCAAATAAATTCAGAGGGAGCTGTGATGGCAATTTTATTGTTCGTGTCGGTACTTGCCGTTTTCTTGTTGCTTTCTTTTTTTAGGGCATCTATCACGAGCTGGCTGTTGGCCGCGATGGTTTTTGTACCGCTGATCGCAGTGCAGAGCCGCATCTCCGACGATGCTCTGCAGATGGTATATATCGCGCTTTTATTGTTCATCGTGATATTCGGCATCCCTTTTTTGCGCCGCTGGCTGGTCAGCCGTCCCGTTCTCAATGTTTTCCGCAACATCCTTCCCCAAGTTTCGCAAACCGAGCAAGAGGCGCTCGATGCGGGCACGGTGTGGTGGGATGGCGAGTTGTTCAGCGGCAATCCGCACTGGAATAAATTACTGGCATTGCCCAAGCCGGAGTTGAGCGTGGAAGAGCAGGCTTTCCTCGATAATGAAGTGGAACAATTGTGCGCCATGATCGACGACTGGGATGTCACCCATGTGCGCCAGGATCTGTCGCCGCAGGCATGGCAGTTCATCAAGGATAAGGGTTTCTTCGGCATGATCATCCCGAAGGAATACGGCGGGCTGCAATTCTCCGCGCAAGCGCACTCCGCCGTGGTGACCAAGGTCGCCTCGCGCAGCGGCACGGCGGCAGTGACCGTGATGGTGCCGAATTCTCTCGGACCTGCCGAGTTGCTGTTGCACTACGGTACGCAGGAGCAGAAAGACAAATATCTGCGCCGTCTGGCCAAAGGCGAAGAGGTGCCGTGCTTCGCGCTGACCGGGCCTTTCGCCGGTTCGGATGCGGGCGCGATCCCCGATGTCGGTATCGTCTGTTATGGCGATTTCAACGGGCAGTCGAATGTGCTCGGCGTACGCGTCACTTGGGAAAAACGCTACATCACGCTCGCGCCTATCGCCACTCTGCTGGGGCTGGCTTTCAAACTGTACGACCCGGACAACTTGCTCGGCGCGGAAGTCGCACGCGGTATCACGCTGGCATTGATTCCGACCGACACCCCCGGCGTGAATGTCGGACGCCGGCACTTTCCGCTCAACTCGGCGTTCCAGAACGGCCCGACTTCCGGCAAGGATGTGTTCATCCCGATGGACTACATCATCGGCGGCACAGAGCGTATCGGCCAAGGCTGGCGCATGCTGATGGAGTGTCTGGCGGCGGGACGTTCGATCTCTCTGCCTGCCAGCGCGACGGGTGCATCCAAACTGGCCGCGCGCACCAGCGGTGCCTATGGGCGCGTGCGTAAACAGTTCCATCTTCCCGTGGGAAAATTCGAGGGCGTGGAAGAGGCGCTCACCCGCGTCGCGGGAAACCTTTACGTGATGGATGCGGCGCGTGTGTTGACGGCGCAGGCGGTCGATCTGGGCGAGAAGCCGTCGGTGATCTCCGCCATCGTTAAATATCACTGCACCGAGCGCGGCCGCATGGTTATCAACGATGCGATGGATGTGCACGGCGGCAAGGGCATCTGCATGGGGCCTGACAACTATCTGGCGCGCCTCTACCAGCAGACGCCGATCGGCATCACCGTGGAGGGCGCGAACATCCTGACGCGCAGTCTCATCATCTTCGGTCAGGGCGCGGTGCGGGCGCATCCTTACGTGCTCAAAGAGATACAGGCGACGCATGAACAGAACAGATCGAAAGCCGTGCATGATTTCGATGCGGCTTTCTTCGGGCACATCAGCTTTGCCATGAGCAACGCAGTGCGCTCGTTCTTGTTCGCGCTGACGAGCGGCTACATCATCAACGTGCCGACCGGGGAGCCGACCCGTCGCTATTACCAGCTGCTGACGCGTTATTCTGCATCCTTTGCACTCGCCTCAGACATCGCCATGCTGGTATTGGGCGGAGGCCTGAAGCGCCGCGAAAAACTCTCCGCGCGTTTAGGCGACGTGTTGAGCCATTTGTATCTGTGTTCGGCGGTGCTGAAAAAATTTGAAGACGACGGGCGTCCGGTCGAGGATTTGCCCTTGCTGGATTGGGCGATGCAAGACGGGCTGTATCGCATTCAGCTCGCGCTTGATGGCGTGATGCAAAACTTCCCTAATCGTTTTGCGGCGCTGCTGTTGCGCGCGCTTATCTTTCCTCTGGGGCAATGCCGCAGACCGCCTTCCGACGAACTGGGGCATGAGGTCTCTGCCATGCTGGGTAAGCAGGGCGAGGCGCGCGACCGTTTGACCTCGGGTATCTACATCTCGCGCGATGAGAATGACGCTGTGGGGGCGCTGGAAGCTTCGTTGTCCAGCACTCTGCTGTGTGAGCCGCTGCAGGCGGAATTGGTGCAGGCGCGCAAAGCCGGCAAGCTCAAAGCACTGGATGAGTTGGGGCAGATCGCCGAGGCGCGCGAGCTCGGTCTCATCAATGCCGAACAAGCATTGCAACTGCAGCGCGATTACGCGCTGCGCCGCAAGGTCATCATGGTGGATGATTTTGCGCCGGAGCAGCTGGCGGCAGGGCATTAAAATAATAAAGTAGTTATGGAATTTCGTAGGTTGGGTTAGCGGATTTTTCGCGTAACCCAACATCATTTAAAGGCTGTTGGGTTACGCGAAAAATCCGCTAACCCAACCTACGAAGTACGGAGGGGAGCGGTGAATACACTTCGCGGCAAAACTATTTTTATCACCGGGTCATCCCGTGGCATCGGGCGCGAGATCGCGTTGCGCTGCGCGCGCGACGGGGCGAATGTGGTCATCACTGGCAAGACGGCAGAAGTCCATCCCAAATTATCCGGCACCATCCACACGGTAGCGGAAGAAGTGCGGCAAGCGGGCGGGCGGGCCTTGGCTATACAGCTCGACGTGCGTGACGAGCAAGCCATCACCGCTGCGGTCGAACAAGCGGCCGCTCATTTTGGCGGCATCGACATGCTGGTGAACAACGCCAGCGCCATCAGTCTTACCCCAACATTGCAAACCTCCGCCAAACGTCTCGATTTGATGTGGGACGTGAATATGCGCGGTACCTTCCTTACCTCGCAAGCCTGTATCCCGCATCTAAAACTGGCGTCCAATCCGCACATCCTCACCTTGTCGCCACCGCTCAACATGCAAGCGAAGTGGTTTGCACCGCATGTCGCTTATACGATGTCAAAATTCGGCATGAGCATGTGTATGCTGGGGATGGCGCAGGAGTTTGTATCCGAAGGAATCGCGTGCAATTGTCTGTGGCCGCGCACCACCATCGCCACGGCTGCTATCGAAAACAATTTCCCGGAAGCAATCCTGATGGCTTCGCGCCAGCCTGCCATCGTGGCGGATGCGGCGCACGCCATTCTGTTGCGCGATAGCAAGGGATGCAGCGGTAATTTCTTCATCGATGAAGAGGTGTTGCGCGAGGAGGGGGTAAATGACTTCGATCAATATGCAGTCAGCCCGGGTACACGTCTGTATGCCGATCTGTTCTTGTAGCAAGCAAAAATAAAAAACAGGGAGATGAAAAATGATGACGCCGGAGAATGATGATGTGGTCACGCCAGAACAGGCTGTCACACTGCACGGTCTGTTTCTCGAACGAGCCAAACGCTCGCAGGATAAAGAGGCTTATCGTTATTTCGATGTGCCGCGTAATGCATGGGTCTCGCTGAGCTGGCGTCAGATGCTGGAGCAAGTGGCATGCTGGCAAGCTGTGTTGGCGAAAGAGGGATTAAAAAAAGGGGACCGGGTGGCGCTGATGTTGCGCAACTGCCCGCAGTGGGTCATGTTCGATCAGGCGGCGATGTCGCTGGGCTTGGTTACCGTGCCGCTCTATACAGTAGACCGCGCCGAGAACATCGCCTACATCGTCAACGATGCGCAGGTGAAGGTGTTGCTGTTCGAGACCGTCGAACAGTGGCGCGAGTTGTCCAATGTGGTGGGGCAGATGGGCAGCGTGCAGCGCTTCATCTCGCTGGACGATTGCGGCAACGAAGACCCGCGCGTGAAGTGCGCGGCA
>JBAZYW010000132.1:0-6860 GCA_041659125.1 Gallionellaceae bacterium
AGTTTCATCTGGATCTTGGTTATGCCTATAACAAAAAGGAACAGGGAGCCTCGTTACAATTCGGATTTAATTTCTAATTTGCCCGCACTTACTAAAAGCCCCGCCGTTTTCGCGGCGGGGCTTTTTTGTCTCTGTGCGAACCGGCCACAAAGCAGGTCAGCCCCGCACATCCGCCACCACGGGCGTGTGATCGGAGGGGCGCTCCAGTTTGCGCGGTGCTTTATCGATCAGGCAAGAGGTGCAGTGCAATGCCTCGCTGATCAGGATGTGATCAATGCGCAGACCCATGTTGCGGCGGAACGCCATCATGCGGTAATCCCACCATGAGTAGGATTTTTCCGCCTGCTCGAATAGGCGGAAAGCGTCGCGCAGTCCCAGCTGCAATAGGTCTTTAAAGGCTGTGCGCTCCGCTCCGCTGACCAGAATATTTCCCGCCCATCCTTCGGGATCGTACACATCGCGATCTTCCGGTGCGATGTTGTAGTCGCCCAGCAATGCCAGCAGTGGATATTTTTTTAATTCTTCGGCAAGCCAGCCGTGCAATGCGGCCAGCCATTTGAGTTTATATTGATATTTGTCTGAACCGACTTCCTGACCGTTGGGGATATACACGCACACCACGCGCACACCGTTGATGGTCGCGGCGATCACGCGCTTCTGTTCGTCCTCAAAGTCCGGAATGCCGTATTGCACATCGCCGATAGGCTCGCGGCTCAGAATGGCGACGCCGTTGTAGGTTTTCTGACCGCTGAACACGCTGTGATAACCGGCTTCCTGCAGAGCCGCCTGCGGAAAATCCGCGTCCTGTTGCTTGGTCTCCTGCAGGCACATCACCTCCACCGGATTCGCCGTCAACCACTCAAGCAGATGCGGCAGGCGCACCTTGAGCGAGTTCACATTCCAGGTAGCGATCTTCATTCGCTTTTGGGGGGTTCTGTCACAGGTGTTGCCGGTTTAACTGCAGGGCGAAAGCCATAAGGAGCAGTTCGCGGATAACCTGCCGTGTCCAGCGCATTGCTCCACAGGCTTTCCGAGAATCTTACCAACCAGCTCTTGCCGATGGTGATCGCCGGGATCTGATCTCCTCCGGATGCTTTTTTGAACGCGTCGATCTCTTCAACGGTCACCAGATTTTTTTCCGCGTAAGGAATGCCGCGCTTGTTCAGGTAATCGCGCGCCAGCTTGCAGACATCGCCGCAACTTTCCGCACCATATAAAGTGACTGGAAATTTTTCCCGCGCACGGAGGGTTTCAAAGGGCAGTGATTCATCTGGCACAGGCACCGACAACGAATTCAATCTTGCGATATCAGCCGCATCCGGCAGCGGCTTATCACCGTAATGTACCTTGCCAGCGGTGTCGATTGAGCGGTAGTACTCGTCAGCGCCAACCCCGCCCGCTAGCAGCAACAAAACCGCAAACCCGAATAATTTTTTCATATCACCTCCGTTTTCAGCCATTCACCAAACCGTTATGCCGCAACAGCGCATCGATCTTGGGTTCACGGCCACGGAAGGCGATAAAAGAATCCATCGCGTTGCGGCTGCCGCCTACCGCCAATATCTGCTCGCGAAAATGGCTGCCGCTGGCCGCATCCAGTACACCGTTTTCCTCGAACAAGCTGTATGCATCCGCCGACAAGACCTCCGCCCATTTATAGCTGTAATAACCCGCAGCATAGCCGCCGGAAAAGATGTGCGAGAAGCTGTTCTGAAAACGGTTGAATGCGGGCGGAATGAGTACCGCCACTTCCTTGCGTACCTCGTCCAGCAACTGCTGCACGGTCTGCTTGCCACTGGCATCGTAGTCGCTGTGCAGACGCAAATCGAACAAAGAAAACTCGATCTGGCGCAACATCTGTAAACCGCTCTGAAAATTCTTCGCGGCGATCATCTTGTCATACAGTGTGCGCGGCAGCTTCTCGCCCGAGTCCGCGTGGCGCGTCATGCCTTGCAGCACATCCCACTCCCAGCAGAAATTTTCCATGAACTGGCTGGGCAATTCGACCGCGTCCCACTCCACACCGTTGATACCGGACACGCCCAGCTCTTCCACTTGCGTCAACAAGTGATGCAGGCCGTGGCCGAACTCATGGAACAGCGTGATGACCTCATCGTGCGTAAACAGCGCCGGCTTGCCGCCCAGCGGGGAAGCAAAGTTGCAGTTCAAATACGCGACCGGGGTCTGAATGCCTGTGGCGGTACGCCGCCGCGTGATGGCATCGTCCATCCATGCCCCGCCGCGTTTGCTGGCACGCGCATACAGGTCGAGATAGAACTGGCCGATCAGCGCACCTTTGTTATCGCGGATGTCGAAGAAGCGCACGGCCTCATGCCACACAGGTGCCACTGACGGTTTGATCCGCAACCCGAACAGAGTCTCGACCAAGCCGAACAGACCGGACAGCACCGCATCTTCTGGGAAATACTGCTTCACCTCCTGCTCGGAAAACGCATAACGCTGCTCGCGCAGCTTCTCGCTCGCATAGCCGACATCCCACGATTGCAGGTCGTGCAATTTCATTTCTGCTGCGGCAAACGCGTGCAACTCGTTCAAATCGTTTTCCGCAAAATGTTTGGCGCGATGCGCCAGCTCAAGCAGAAATTCGGCAACCTGCTGCGGCGTATCCGCCATCTTGCTGGCAAGCGACAACTCGGCGAAATTGGCAAAGCCCAGCATCTGCGCCTCTTCCGTGCGCAGATGCAATATCTGCGTCATCAGCGGCGTGTTGTCCCAGTCGATCTTGCCGCCCTCGGCCAGCTGCTCGCTGGCGCGGGTGGTGTAGGCGCGGTACATGCGCTCACGCAAAGAGCGGTTGTCGGCTAACTGCATCACCGGGCCGTAGGACGGCGCTTTCAGCGTGAACAGCCAGCCTTGCTTGCCCGCCTCCTGCGCAGCTTCGGCCGCCACCTGACGCTCGTCCGCCGGAATACCGGAGAGGTCTTTCTCATCTTCGATCACGCAGGTGTAGGCGTTGGTCGCATCCAGCAGGTTGTCGGAGAATTTCGAGGTTAGCGCGGAAAGCTCTTCCTGTATTTCCATGAAGCGCACCTTCTTGTCTTCCGGCAGCTCCGCGCCGCCGAGACGGAAATCGCGCAGCTCGTTCTCGATGATTTTTTTCTGCGCCGCATTCAACGCAGCGTGACCATGGCTGTTGCGGATCGTCTTGTATTTTTCAAACAACGCAAGATTCTGCGCCAGCTCGGCGTAATACTGCGTGACCTTGGGCAGATTGGCGTTGTACACCTCGCGCAACTCGGGCGAGTTCATCACCATGTTGAGATGGCCGACCTGTCCCCACGCACGCGACAGATGCTCGTTGGCATCCTCGAACGGCTGCACGAAATTTGTCCATGTCGGCGGTGTCGTGTCGGCCAGTAGCTTGGCAGTCAGCGCGCGATTGCGCGCCAGCAGTTCATCGACAGCCGGAGTAACGTGTTCGGGTTTGATCTCCGCAAAACGCGGCAGACCGGAAAAATCAAGCAATGGATTCATGTGACGACGACCTAAATGGAATATGCGATGTGACCTTCGACGATGGTGTGGCGCACCCGGCCTTGCATGGTGTAACCGTTGAACGGCGTGTTCTTGCCCTGACTCTTCAGCGCTGATGGTTCGATCTTCCAGATGGAGGAGGGATCAAACACGCAAACATCGGCATGCGCACCGATCGACAGATGCCCAGTTTTCACCCCGAGCAATTGCGCCGGGTTGCTGGTAATGCTTGCCAATGCTTTCAGCAGCGGCACACTGTCCTGCTCCGCCCACTTCAACACCAGCGGCAACAGCAGCTCCATACCGGTCGCGCCCGCCTCGGCTTCCGCGAACGGTAATTGTTTCGCATCCTCGTCCACCGGCGAATGGTTGGAACAGATCGCGTCGATGGTACCGTCGAGCAGTCCGGCGCGCAGCGCCGCTTTGTCGCGCTGGCTGCGTAGCGGCGGCATGAGGTGACAGTTGGCATCGAAGAAACCGATGTCCATCTCGGACAAGTGCACATGGTTCATCGACACATCGCAGGTCACCGCCAGACCCTTGCTCTTGGCCGCGCGCACCATCTCCACACCCTCGGCGCTGGAGATGCGGCAGACGTGCAGCTTCACACCGGTCTCGCGCGCCAGTTTGAGCATGGTTGAAAGTGCGATGGTCTCCGCGATGACGGGGATCGCGGGCAAACCCAAACGCGTTGCCACTTCGCCGTCGTGGGCCACACCGTCCTTGGCGAGGAACGCGTCTTGCGGACGCAACCACACGCGGTAGTCGAAGGTCGCTGCATATTGCATCGCGCGCATGAGCACGCGCGTGTCGGTGAGCGGCGTATCGGCCTGGCTGAAAGCCTTGCATCCGGCCTCGCTCAGCTCAACCATCTCGGTCAGTTCGGTGCCCTTCAATCCGTAGGTCAGTGCGCCCACCGGAAACACCCGCGCCTGATTGAGCGAGCGTGCGCGATGCTTGAGCATCTCCACCAATCCCGGCTCGTCCAGCGGCGGATCGGTGTCGGGCGGACAGGACAGTGAAGTCACACCGCCCGCCATCGCCGCATCCATCTCCGATTCCAGCGTGGCTCTGTATTCGTAGCCCGGCTCGCGCAAGCGCGCGGCCACATCGACCAAACCGGGCATCACGATCAGCCCGCTCGCATCGATCACGCGCTCCGCCGCGAAGCCTTGCGGCGCAGTACCGATGGCTGCAATACGCTTGTCCACGATGAACACATCCTGCTGTGCATCGATATTGTTCCGTGGGTCGATCAGGCGACCGTTTTTGATATGGATGTTCATTGTTTGCTCCCCGCCAGCGTACTCATGACCGCCATGCGCACCGCGATGCCGAAAGTGACCTGCGGCAGGATCACCGACTGCGCGCCGTCGGCCACGCTGGAGTCGATCTCCACCCCGCGATTCATCGGTCCCGGGTGCAGCACGATGGCATCCGGTTTCGCCAGCGCCAGCCGTTCCTGCGTCAGCCCGTAATATTTGAAATATTCCTGCGCCGAAGGCAGCAGCGCACCCTGCATGCGCTCGTTTTGCAGGCGCAGCATCATCACCACATCGACATCCTTCAGGCCTTGCGCCATATCGTGAAAGACCCTCACACCGAGTTTTTCGACATGGGTTGGCAACAAAGTCTTCGGGGCTACCACGCGCACTTCCGGCACACCCAAAGTGGTCAGCGCATGGATCTGCGAACGCGCCACGCGCGAGTGCAGCACGTCGCCAACGATGGCGACACGCAGGTTGTGGAATTCTTTTTTGTAATGGCGGATGGTGAACATGTCCAGCAACGCCTGCGTAGGATGCGCATGGCGTCCGTCGCCTGCATTGATGACATGAATTTCCGGCGCGACATGTGCGGCGATCAGGTGCGCCGCGCCGCTGGAAGAATGGCGCACCACAAACATATCGGCGTGCATAGCGCAAAGATTGTCCACCGTATCCAGCAGCGTCTCGCCCTTGCTGGTGCTGGACGAGCCGATGTTGAGGTTAACCACGTCGGCGGAAAGTTTTTTCGCAGCGATCTCAAAAGTAGTGCGCGTGCGCGTGCTGTTTTCGAAGAACACGTTGAACACCGATTTGCCGTGCAGCAGCGGCACTTTCCGGATCTCGCGGCCTTCGGCGACGTTCACAAATTCGGAAGCTTTATCCAGAATATCGCGCAAGATGCGCGCAGGCAGACCTTCGGTAGAGAGCAGATGTTGCAGCTCGCCATTTTTGTTTAATTGAGGATTATTCATGCGTAGATTCCTGCGCTGGGTTCATCAAAATACGCTTGCAGTATTTGCTGCGCGGCATACTGGTCGATCAGGGGCTTCTGCTTTCTGCCATGCACCCCGCGCTCGCTCAAGGCCGTGCTCGCGGCGGCGGAAGTATAACGCTCATCCACCAGCAGGGTGGGCAAATCAAAACGCCCTTTGAGGCGGTTGGCAAAGCGGCGGCACAGTGCCGTCATTGCGTGCGGCGTTCCATCGTCGTTGCACGGCAGACCGACCACCAGTGCTGCTGGCTGCCATTCGTTGATAAGCGCGGCGATGGCAGCAAAGCGCACATCGTTCTTTTCATCGTTGATCGTGGTGAGAGGTTGGGCGGTAGCGGAGATGGTGTTGCCGACCGAAATACCGATGCGTTTGGTGCCAAAATCGAATGCGAGTAGCGTGCCGGAAAGGATGGGGGCAGTCACGCCATCAGGCATGTCCCGCCTCCTCCGAAAGCGATGCAAAGTCGATGCCCAGCAACTTCATCGCGGCGGGCAAACGTTCCTCCGCCGGAAGATCAAACATGATGCGCTCATCGGCGGGCACGCTGAGCCAAGCGTTCTGCGACAACTCTTGTTCCAGCTGTCCCTGCTCCCATCCGGCATAACCCAACGTCACCAGCAAATGGCGCGGCCCCTGTCCTTCGCTCACTGCCTGCAGGATGTCCTTTGAAGTGGTGAGTCCGACTCTGTCGTTTATATGCAAAGTGGATTGCCATTCGCCGTTCGGCTCATGCAGCACAAAGCCGCGATCGGTTTGCACCGGGCCGCCGAAATGTACCAGCACATCCTCGAGTTCGGGTACCTTGAGCGGCATGTTGATCTGCGCGAACAACTCGCTCAGGGTGAGACTGATCGGTCGGTTCACCACAATGCCCATCGCACCCTGTTCGTTGTGCTCGCACACATAGGTGAGCGATTTGGCGAAATAGGGATCGGTCATCGCCGGCATGGCGATCAGGAAGTGGTGGCTGAGATCAAGTTGGGACATGGCGCTATTGTAATCGGAAGGTGGTGCCCACACAATTTCCATGTCTTGATAAATCGGGATAATTTATTAGGCTAGGAGTTGTCTGCAGGAGCCAGCCTGATAAAACAACCAGCCATTC
>JBAZYW010000133.1:0-6712 GCA_041659125.1 Gallionellaceae bacterium
TTGGACTTCTTCGGCGGGGGAGCATCGCCCCATGCGCCAACATTCAATGCGGGCGCTTCTTCTGTCACACTTTCCAGCGTGAAGTCGATCTTGGTGCTTTCCATATCCACGCGCACTACTTTGACTTTCACGCGATCGCCCAAGCGATAACGCTTGCCGGTGCGCTCGCCCAGCATCTGATGCTTGGCCGCTTCAAAGTGGAAATAATCCGCACCCAGTTCGGAGACGTGAATCAGTCCCTCGACATACAGATCGTCCAACGCGACGAACAAGCCGAAGCCGGTGACCGAAGATATCGTGCCGTCAAACACGCTGCCGAGATGATCGCGCATGTAGAAACACTTCAGCCACGCTTCGACATCGCGCGTGGCGTCATCGGCACGACGCTCGGTTTCCGAACAATGGGTGCCCAACTCCTCCCATTTCAGTGCGGGTTTGTACTGTTTGCCGTGCAACACGGCCTTAATGGCGCGATGCACCAGCAAGTCGGGATAACGCCGGATAGGTGAAGTGAAATGCGCGTAGGCCTCGTAGCCGAGTCCGAAGTGACCGACATTCTCCGGGTTGTATTTGGCCTGACGCAACGAGCGCAGCATCACGGTTTGCAGCAATCCGGCATCGGGACGGCCTTTGATCTGTTTCAGCAACTTGGAATAATCCGCCGCCTGCGGCTCATCGCTGCCGCCCAATTGCAAACCGAATTCCTTGAAGAACTCACGCACGGCTTCCAGCTTCTCCGGCGTCGGGCCTTCATGCACGCGGTACAACACGGGATGCTTATGCTCGCTCAAAAATGCCGCCGCGCAAACGTTGGCCGCCAACATACATTCTTCGATCAGCTTGTGCGCATCGTTGCGCACCACCGGCACGATCTTTTCGATCTTGCCCTGATCGTTGAAGATCATCTGCGTTTCGACAGTCTCGAAATCAATAGCACCGCGCTTCTCGCGCGCCTGCAACAAAGTCTGGAACAACGTGTAGAGATGGTTGATGTGCGGCAATACTGCGGCGTATTGCTTGGCATTCTCGCCTTGCGGATTCGCCAGCATGTCCGCCACTTGCGTATAGGTGAGTCGCGCCTTGGAGAACATCACCGACGGGTAGAAACGATACTTCACGATGTTGCCCGCAGCGTCGATCTGCATATCGCACACCATGCACAGGCGCTCGACATTCGGGTTCAGCGAACACAGGCCATTGGACAACTCTTCCGGCAACATCGGAATCACGCGGCGGGGGAAATACACCGAGTTACCGCGATTGATGGCTTCGCGGTCGAGCGCATCGCCCGACTGCACATACGAACTCACATCGGCAATCGCCACCACCAGACGGAAACCGCTGCCGGACGGCTCGCAATACACCGCATCGTCAAAGTCGCGCGCGGTCTCGCCGTCGATCGTCACCAGCGGCAACTGGCGCACATCTTCGCGCCCCGCGTAATCCCCGGCTTGCACCGTCGGCAAAAATTTCTCCGCCTGATGCTTGGCATCGTTGGGAAACTCGTTCGGCAGATCGTGCTTGCGCAAGGCAATCTCAATTTCCATACCGGGGTCGGCATAGTTGCCCAGCACCTCGATGATGCGCCCTACCGGCTGCGCATGCTTGGAAGGCTGCGACAAAATCTCCAGCATGACCACCTGCCCCACCTGCGCATTGCCGTATTCCGCGCTTGGTGCAACCAGAATATCCTGGCTGATGCGGCGATTCTCGGCCACCACGAAACGGATGCCGTGCTCCTCGTACAAGCGTCCGACCAGCCGTGTGGTGCCGTGCTCCAACACCTCGACGATACTGGCTTCACGCCGACCGCGCCGGTCTGTGCCGCCCACCCGCGCCATCACGGTATCCCCGTGCAGCACTTTGTGCATCTCCTTGGCGCTCAGCACCAGATCATCGCTGCCATCTTCCGGGATTAGAAAACCAAAGCCGTCGGGATGTCCCTGTACTTTGCCCTTAACCAGATCCAGCTTGTCCATAACGCAAATGGCGCGCTTGCGATTGCGCATGATCTGTCCATCGCGTTCCATCGCGCGCAGGCGACGGTTAAACAAATCTTCTTCGTCCAGCTCGATATGCAACAGACTGCATAACTCGTCCTGCTCAATCGGTACGCCGCGCTCGGCCAGTATTTGCAAAATATATTCGCGGCTGGGCAAGGGGTTGTCGTATTGCTCACGCTCACGCTCCAAGAATGGATCGAGTTCGCGAATGTTTTTTTTCTTAGTGGTCATTGACAGTAAATCCTATAGCTATTAAAGTGCGCCCCCTCAAGCAATGCCCGGATGGCGGAATTGGTAGACGCGCACGGTTCAGGTCCGTGTGCCGTAAGGTGTGGAGGTTCGAGTCCTCTTCCGGGCACCATTTTCAAGTATCGCAATAACCGCATTTATGCCAACTTAACGGCTGATGCGGTTTTTTGTTGCCCGAAAATCACCCGCATATTTTCCCGTGCCGCGCCAACTAAATCGAGCGGCATTCTACACTATCGACACTCCTAATTTCCGGTGTCTTTTACACAAAACACGCTCCGACCTATTCACGCCCTCCGTAACTCCGCCATACATGCAAAAACATGCAAGTTTTTGACAGGACTGGAAAGGCTTTTTGGCGGATAATCCACAATTGATTATTTTCAATAATTTTAATTCCGCTTCGGTAGAAAATACCGGCGCAAAAAGTGAAGTGCGATACAAAGATTTGTTCTTCGGCGTGCCGTGTTCAGGTCTGATATGATTCCCCTATAGGAGAAATGGACATGCTCTAGCTTTCAAGGCAAATTATAAAAATGAAAGCAGCGCACCCATCGAAAGATTTAATGCCCGTATTGTTATTATTTTCCAGCACCCCGTTATTTTTGATCGGCAGCCCCATTTCGGCGGGAATGGAACGTATCGCCTTCGGTGCGTCTGGCATAGCAAGATGACCTCAGCTGACACAAAGAAAATGCTGCGTCGGCTCCCGGATTCGGACGAATGAAAGACTTCTCCCAATTGCAATTTGCACGGAACATTGTGCTCACGGGGTTGTGCCTTTTTCTACTGCCAGGCTGCGTAGCCAAGCGCGACAAATACGATGTTCCGGCACTCAACCTTCCTGCGCAATTCGCAAAAGCACCGGCTGTCGCCAGTGACTCCCACGCTTTAAACACGCTCCCCCCTTCTTCTGCATCCTCATTGCGGCTGAATGCGGAGCTGACCGAATGGTGGCGTTTATTGGGCAGCCAGGAGCTAAACGATTTGATGGATCGCGCGCTGGCGAACAACCCTGATCTGAGAATATCGTCGTTACGCATTGCGCAAAGCAAAGCGCGACTCAGCCAGGCGGGAGCCGATAAAGCGCCGACGATCTCCATGCCTATCCAATCCAGCACCACCTACCCGGAATTTGGCGCGGGGAGAGGCAATGCAAATGGCAACAACACTGCGCGCGCCACGAACCAAATCAGCCTCAAGGGTGATTGGCGTCCCGATATTTGGGGGGAAACCGCCTCGTTGTACGAAGCTGCCGAGTTGCAGCTGTTGCGTGCGACTTACCAGCGCGACGATATGCAAAGAAATGTGGTTGCCAATGTGGCCGTCGCTTACATTGAGTACCTTTCGCTCAATGACCGTTTGCGGGTTGCGCGCGAGACCGAAAAATCATTGGGCGAGATGCTTGCGTCAGTGGATGGACGCTTGCAAGTAGGCGATGCCACCATCACAGAAATGGAACAGCAGAAAGCGGCCATTTATTCGGTCAAGGCCACCATTCCGGTTCTTGAGCAACAACGAGAGGTCGTAATCAATCGCCTAGCCGCTCTGCTTGGTTCGGCGCCGGTGGAATTAAAGCTTTCCCGCCACGGCTTGAACTCGGTCAAGTTTCCGCAAGCGCTGCCCGATATGCCCTCTGCATTGTTGTTGCGCAGACCCGACGTGCGCGCGATGGAGTCGCGGCTATTGTCGGCTGATGCGGATATTGATGTTGCACGGGCGCGCATATTGCCGCCCTTGGATCTAACCGCTCAGGCGGGTTACGGCAGCATGTACATGTCGCAGCTATTCCTACCGCAGGCACTCTTCTGGAACACGATTGCCAATCTTTCGGTGAACATATTCGATGGGGGCAAGCGCTCCAAGGAAGTGGAATTTGCCCGGGCAGTGCACGAAGAGCTAGTGGAAACCTATGTGCGCGTGATTTATGACGCAGTGCGCGAAGTCGATGATTCCTTGAGCGCGCTCAACTATACGGGCAAACGTCTGGAAGCGCAGGACTTAGCCGCCGACTCTTCGCTACGCGCCTGGAACTACAGCCAGGAAGCTTTTATGGCCGGGGCAGTGGATTATTTGGTGTTACTGGATACACAACGAACTTATCAACGCAATCTGGACGACTGGTACAGCGTGCGCATGGATCGTTACCGTAGTCTGGTCAACCTGTTCAGTGCATTGGGAGGCGGTGTATCTGTCGATAATGTCATGCCTGAAGAAAGCGCACGACCTGCGCCACCGGTGTTTAAAAACAATCAAGCCGGAAGTGGTCTTGCTACAGAGAATAAAACCCATGAAATCGATTGGGCCGGAGAAGTATTGCGGGACGGTGCAACTCATTGGCTGGTGGAACTTTCCGGAGTATATGACCGTGGCGCGGTGTTGCCTGCATGGCGAGACTTGAATAACCGCTTCCCGCATCAAATGGAGAGTCTGGCTTTGCTCCCCCAACGGCAAGGCCAAGTAAAAGTGGCCGCCAAAGAACGCGCATCCTGGTATCGGTTATACATCGCAAATCTTCCCGACAAAGAAATGGCTAACAAGCTATGTGCGGCATTGGGGGCCGAACAACAACGTTGTGTTGTCGTGTCGTCAAAATCGTTCGACGGGCCCGTTTCACCATCCGCAGCGGAGCAATTTGAAAAATATTCAGCGAAGACTGGCAAGCCTGCCAAGACTGCTACTGGAACCTCATCTGACAAAAATAATTTAGAAAATCATCCTTCGGCTACGCGCCTGAATACAGCGCTTTCGCCCCCACCTCAGGTCAAAAAGCAAGCCGATGGAGTGGACTGGTCCGATGAGCAATTTTGGCTGGTCGAGATGTCCGATGTCTATGATCGCAGCGCTATTGTCGCCGCATGGCGAAATTTGCTCACCCAGTTTCCTGCACAAATGAAAAACCAAACGATTCTTCCGCGCAGACAAAGCCGACTGAGCGATGCCGGCAAAGAACACACGCCCTTCTATCAGTTATATATCTCCAGTTTTCCCGAGAAACAAGCGGCTGAAGAATTCTGTTCAATGTTGCGTGCCGGGCAGCAACGTTGCGGTGTCGTGCCGTCACAATCGCTCGGAAGGAGCGACGATTATGTTGCTCCATCAACTTCTGAGCCACCGGCACCCCCTTCCGCCGGAGCTGCAGCCGGGGCTACAGTCAAGACGGTTGGTGAAACTCAAGCGATAAGCCCGCATACAGGGCAAGAAACGCAGGCACCCGCGAAAGAAAAAGTAATTCCGGCAGAGGAAAGCATGACAACGGAAGACGTTGAAATAGCTCGCCTGAAAGCCGAGAAGAAAGCGCTTATAGAAGAAGAACAAAAGGAACGTCTAGCGCCAAAAGGCCATATCGCAACAACCGATGTCATGGAAGAAAGCAAAGTTGGGATGGCCAACACAAAAGCGGCTACAGACGCACATATGGCAGCGGAAACCGACCCCGCGAAGTTAAAGGCTGAGCAGTTATCCAGAGTTAAAGCAGAAAAACAAGCCGCGAAAAAAGCCGCGGCCGAGGCCACACGCTTGAAAGCCGAGCAAGAAGCCAGAGCTGCGGCAAAAGCTGAAGTAGCGCGCCTGAAAACCGAGCAAGAAGCGCTGCTAGCGAGTGAAGAAAAAGCACGGCAGGACGAAGAAGAGAAGACAAAGGTATCTACGAAAGCCACTGCCTCAAAAACTTCGCCGGAGGGCATGTAGATGGAATACCGCGTATATCATCAGCTTTCATCTCTGAGGACTTTTATGTTCGGCGTACTGTGTTTTTTGCTGCTCTCAGGTAGCTGCAATGTATTTGCGCTTGATCTTTTCAATCAATATGCAGAAGCTTCGGTGGTCGTTAATATCATACCCAAAAATGGTACGCGGCCTGCGCCATCGGCAGATAAAAAGACGCACCAGAAAGCTGATCAGAAAACCAAGCTGACTGCAAAAGAAAAGGCAAGCCTAGAATCCATAGCCAAAGACGCAAAGCTGAAAGTCCGCAGGGAAACGGAAGTCGAAATAGCACAATTGAAAGCTGACGTAGCGCGACTGAAAGCGGAGCAACAGGCTCGAGTCAAAGCAAAAGAACAAGCCGAAAAAGACGCCCAAGCCGAAGCCGCGCGCGTCAAAGCCGAGCAAAAAGCCCGGCTGGATGCGGAAGAAAAGGCCCGTATAGAATCTGCGGACAAAGACGCAAAACTGAAAGTTCAGCAGGAAACGGAAGCCGAAGTAGCTCAGTTGAAAGCCGACATAGCGCGCCTGAAAATTGAGCAGCAGGCCCGAATCAAAGCAAAAGAACAAGCCGAAAAAGAAGCTCAAGCCGAAGCAGCACGCGTGAAAGCCGAGCAAGAAGCCAAGACTGCGGCAGAAGCGGAAGCTGCACACCTGAAAGCCGAACAAGAAGCCAAGACTGCGGCAGAAGAAAGAGCAAGACAGGCAGCAGAGGCCCAGATGGCAAAAGCCAAAGCTTTGGAAGAGGCCAAAGC
>JBAZYW010000134.1:0-6588 GCA_041659125.1 Gallionellaceae bacterium
TTAGAGTGTTGCCCAATCGCTATGTGCCGCTGCGCCATGCGTTCATCGGCGGCGTGGTGGCCGCTGCCGCGTTCGAGACTATGAACCGGGGATTCGGTTTTTTCATTGCACACTTTTCCACTTATAAATTGGTCTATGGCGCATTCGCCAGCATTCCCATCTTCCTGCTCTGGATATATTTGTCGTGGCTGACTATTTTGATGGGCGCGTTGATCGCGGCCTCACTGTCGCGCTGGCGGCAGCGGGGAATGCAGCATCTTGGTTCTTCAGCACAGTTTTATTTTGCAGTGCGGATATTGGGAGAGATACAGGCCGGGATGAAGTACGGAGAAGCGCAGTCCGTGTCATCGCTATCTCAATGCCTGCATCTGGCTTTTGAAGAGACCGAGTTGATTTTGGAAAAACTGCAACAAGCAGGCATTGTGCGCAAACTTTCCTGGAACGGCTGGACGATGGTCCGCGATGCCGAGCATATTTTGTTGCGCGAGCTGGCCGATTTGTTCTTGCTGGATGCGAGCGATCTTCCCTCGCAGGAAGGCGATGCGGAGATCCATGCGTGGTTCGATCTGGTGGCGCAGCGTTTGGAACAGCCCAAGAATATGACGTTGCAAAGTCTGCTCAAAAACTAGTTGTATCCACAAGGGCGTCGATCATGAAATCAGCTCCGGCTGCGACAGGGGCATGACTGCGGGAGCGGATATTAGTTGAAAAAAAACCGACAGGGTTACCTGTCGGCTGAGTCAACCTTCAACTATTTTAGCCGCGCAACAGGGTTAACACGGTGTTGGGCGATTGGTTCGCCTGGGCCAACATCGCGGTACCGGCTTGTTGCAGGATCTGTGCACGGGTCAGTGCGGCGGTTTCTGCGGCGAAGTCGGTGTCCATGATGCGGCTGCGCGCTGCGGTTTGGTTCTCTGCCGCGATCTGCAAGTTGGAGATGACCGACTCGAAGCGGGACTGTACCGATCCGTACTGTGCGCGCGCAGAGGCAACGTTAGCGATGTCCACATCCAGTTTGGCGATTTCGGCCTGGGCTGTTTGCGATGAGTCGCCCAGCGAAGTCGAGGTCGGCGCAATCGCGGAAGCGGTCGTTACGGTGATGTCGTCCACGCCGGCTGTGCTGTTCGCGCCGATCTGGAACACCTGGCTGACGCTTTGCGAGAGCAGCTGAATGCCGTTGAACGAAGTACCCGCAACAATGCGTGCGTTTTCCGCGTTGAGCTGGGTGAATTCGGCGTTGATCGAGCCCACGTCACCGTTTGATGTCGCGTTTGCGCCCTGTACCGCCAGTTCGCGCATCCGTGCCATGTTGTTCTGGATGGCGCCCAACGCGCCTTCGGCTGTTTGCGCGAGGGAGATACCATCGCTGGCGTTACGCACGGCCTGGTTCAAACCGCGAATCTGGCTTTCCATGCGGGAAGCAATCGCCAAACCGGCCGCGTCGTCCTTGGCGCTGTTCACACGCAAGCCGGAAGACAAGCGTTGCAAGGAGGTGTGCAGTGCGCTTTGCGATCCGTTCAGGTTGCGCTGAGCGTTCAGGGAAGCGAGGTTGGTATTGATATATGAGGGCATTTTAATTCTCCTTTTGACTCGATTGGTACAGCTGGGTATTTCTTCTTTCCTTAGCTGGTGCTTTTATGAGCCACATTAACCTCGGATAAGACTGTTATCGGAGTCTTTGGGGGAAACTTAAGTGCTGGTAGAGAATTTATATTGGATGGCTATTCGCTGATGCCGTAACCGCGCAACTCTGCGCGACATTGCGCATAGTCCGGGCAAACACTCTCCACGACGCGCCAGAATGCGGCGGAGTGGTTCATTTCAACGAGGTGGGCGAGTTCGTGTACCACGACGTAATCGATCAGGTGCAGCGGCATCTTGACCAGTTGCCAATTGAGCCGTACGACGCCGCGCGAAGTGCAGCTTCCCCATTGGGTGCGTGCCGAAGAGAGTCTGATCTGCTGCGGTGCCGCCTGCATGAGCGCGGCATAGTGCGCCACGCACTCTGCGAATACCTGCTCTGCTTCGCGCCGGTACCAATGTGTGACGACCTTCTCGATTTTTATCTCATCGGTCGTATCCACGATATGGATATACAGTTGCTCACCGCGCAATTGAGGAGGCGAGGCAAATAGTGCGGGGATGATGCGCAGCGTGATGATCTCGCCGCGAAAGGCTAATTTCTCGCCGTCTAGCCACTGCGGAGCGACGGATTTTTTTGATTGCCAGCTGCCGAGTTTCTCGACGACCCAATCGGCTTTTTCATTGAGTACGCTGTGCAGCCATTTTTCGGAGGCGCGCAACGGCATATTGACGGTGAGGCCGCGATCATCGATGCGCAGGCCGATGCTGCGGCGCTTGCTGCTGCGTTTGAGCGTGTAGGTGACGGGCGTCCCCGCGAGCTGGATGCTGCGCTGCTCGGCGTGGGGAGGCGTGATTGCTTGGCGTAGTTTGTTAAGCATTGCTTTCTTGGTGCCTTATCCCGACAGCAGGATAGGGGGACTATTCCTGCACGATCTCGAAATCGTGCGTGATGTCCGCCGTCTTGCCCAGCATGATGGAGGCCGAGCAATATTTTTCCGCAGAAAGTTTGATCGCGCGTTCGACTTGTTCGTGTTTCAAGTCTTTTCCCGTTACGACAAAATGAAAATGAATCTTGGTGAACACTTTCGGGTCTTCGGCAGCCCGGTCCGCTTGAATCTCCACCACGCAATCGCTGATTTGCTGGCGGCTTTTTTTCAGGATGTGGATCACGTCGTAAGTGGTGCAGCCGCCCGTGCCCAGCAGCACCATCTCCATCGGGCGCGGGCCGAGATTGCGGCCGCCGCCGTCTGCCGGGCCGTCCATCAATACGGCATGGCCGCTCTCCGTTTCACCCAGAAATGAAACCTGCTCGACCCATTTGATGCGTGCTTTCATGTTGCGTCTCCAGATAATTTACGATTTCGATTTTAACCGATACCATGCCATGCCGAGCATTTCGTGCATGACGATACGGCTGCTGCCCAAGGCCCCAGCGCTTGGAATGAAGCTTAGCAAATCGGTCTGATAGCTTGTGCTGTAAGCCGTTGCTGCCGGAACGACTTCGAAACCTGCGCTTTGAAATGCGCGCACGGATCGTGGCATGTGCCAGGCATGAGTGACCAGATAAATGCGTTTGATGCCCGCCGCTTTGAGTATCGGGTAGCTTAACCGCGCATTTTCCAGCGTGTTGTCCGATTCGCCCTCAGCCCATTGCACCGGAACCCTGAATTCCTGCTCCAGCACCTGTTTCATTTGCCGGGCTTCAGACAGCGTGTTGCCGAGGGGTTTTCCTCCCGTGACGAGAATGGGTTTGCCCGTTTCACGGTAAAGCTTGGCGGCGTAGCGTGTGCGCAGCAAGCTGGCTTCGCTCACGGTGTCTCCGCCGTATTCCGGGGCATTAAAATACGTGCCTCCCCCCAGCACGACGATGGCATCGGCTGTTGGTTTACGCGTGTCCACGACATGCGGCTCACCTTCCAGTTTATGCAGCAACATCCCGGCAAAGTACGGTGTGGAGAGTAGCCACAATAGTGCTATGGAAGTGCCGAGCAAGATGCGCGCGATGAGCGGGCGCTTATGCCGGAGCAGTAAGCCGATTACCGCCATGATTACTAAATTGAGCGGTGGCAGCAGGAAAGCGCTGGTGAGGTTGGTGATGAACCAGGACATGGTGTTTCGTTGGGCGAAAAAGAACGAGCATCATACTGCATGCCCGTTTCAAGGGGGAGGGCGAATATTTTCGGTGCTTACGCCTGTGCTGTTTTTCGCATGAAGTGTTTGACGTAGCGCTCGTTCATGCGCGCTACCGGCAACAGGATGAACAGGTCGGCACAGTTGAAGTCGGGATCCCATGCAGGTTCGCCGCCGATGTAGGCGCCCAGACGCAGGTAGCCCTTGATGAGTGGAGGGATGATCACTTCCATATCCCGGTTCAACGCTTCGAGCGGTAACGGGCAATGCGGGAACACGCGGTACTCGGACGGGGCTACGTGTAATTTGTGGATTTTGTTGTACACGCGGGCGGCGTAGTGACCGCCGTCAGCCATGCTGATGCTGGCGCAGCCGATCAGGTATTCGTGGTTGTGTTTGCCGATGTAGTCCGCGAGACCGCTCCACAACTGCGTGATAGTGGCGCCGTCGCGGTAATCCTGATGCACGCAAGAGCGTCCCACTTCGACCATGCGGTCGCGCAGGTTGACGAGGCGCGACAAGTCGAATTCTGTTTCGGAATAATAGCCGCCCGCGACTCGGGCTTGCTCGGGCGGCATGATGCGGTAAGTGCCGACTACTTTGCCGTTCTCGTTGTCGCGAGCCAGCAAGTGTTCGCAATGTTTGTCAAAACGGTCTCTATCCAAGCCTTCGGCTGCGCTCGGCAGGTTTGCGCCCATTTCTTCCGCGAACACTTTATAGCGGATGCGTTGCGCTTCTTCCACTTCGGCACCGGTTCTGGCAAGGCTAACCGTCAATTTGTTATGAGGCGTTTGATGTTGCAGTTCCTGCTTGATCAAGTGGGGCATCTTCAGTCTCCTTGTGAGCGAATGAGCGAAGATTAGCCATGCGAGATTGCGCGGCAGTTACGGCAACATGAAATTTTAGTGAAAGAGCGCGAACGTTATGCGGCGGTGCGCTTCCAGTGCCAACGCGCGGCGATTTTCTGTTGGAGTGTCAAGTGCCGGGGTGGTAACGAGGCGTGCGTTGAGGTCGCGACTGCACAGTATTTTCCAGAGCGATTCGACGAAAGTCATGTCGTCGATATAAGCGGCATCCTGATTGTTCTGGTTAGCCGTGTCGTGATAACGGATGGCGACCGGATAGATGGACGCGTGCGCGTCGATGGCGGGTTGCAACAGCGAGGAGTGGAAGGGTTTGACGTGCGAGCCGTCTGTCGTGGTCCCTTCGGGAAAAATGGCCATGCAATTTCCCTGTTGCAAGGATTCGGCAATTCGCAGGTTGGTGTGTGCCGTGTCGCTGCGCTTGCCGCGTTCGATGAATAGCGTTTGCGCGCGCGCGCAAAGCCAGCCGATGACAGGCCAGTGGCGCACTTCCGTCTTGGCCACAAAGCGCAGCGGTAATGCCGCATTCAACACGATTACATCCAACCATGAGATGTGGTTGGCAACGATCATTCCCCTGGTCACTTCTTGCAGCAACAAGGGGCCTGCCGTGCTGATGCGCACGTTCAGGATGCCGAGCAATTCCGCCGACCAGCGCCGCAGAATGCGTTTCTGATGGCGGATGTGTAAAGATGGAAAAACAATGGCGAGCATCGCGCCATAACACAAGTGCAGGACAAAGCGAGTTGCGCGAAATACGGCCAGCGCCAGCGTCACCGGAGATTGCGGCATGGTTTGCAGTTCGGGCTATGGATCAACATTCGTTTTTGGTGGTAGTTGTGCGTTGCTCGATGAATAAGCTGTTTCCGGCCGTGCGTTTGGCCATTTTTTTCGCCTGCGTTGCGGCGGCAGAGACTTCGTTGTGTGAGAAATATTGTTTGGGGGTGACCGGAACCGCGCCTATGGAAAGGCTGGTGAGCGGATGGAACACGACATTGTCGTTGCGGTCCGTGCTCTCGTAGCCGCCCATGGCCAAATGTTCCGGGGTGAAGAGCAGTGAGGCCGCTTGTTCGAATGCGCGCAGCGATTGTTCGAGACGGGCTTTCCAGTCGCGGCTTTGCATGAGCAGGATAAAGTCGTCGCCGCCGAGATGTCCGATGAAGTCCAGCTTGGGATCGCAGGCCCAACTGAGGACGCGCCCGGTCAGCTGGATCATTTCATCGCCTTTGTGGTAACTGTACACATCGTTGTAGGGCTTGAAATGATCCAGATCGCAATAGCAGGCGACGAAAGGAGTTTGGCTTTGCAGCAGACGCTCGATGTGCTGATTGATCGGCACGTTGCCCGGCAGGAGCGTGAGCGGGTTTGCGTAGCGCGCTGCGGCTATTTGCATTTTGGTCAATTCGCGCAGCAGGCTCTGCCCCGTTGAAATTCCCAGATAGCGCCCTTGTTCGGTGATGATGAACCCGCTGCTGAAATGATCTTCCTCCGAGTGGGACAGGAAGTGGCTAAGTTCTTCGATGGGCATCTCTTTGTCAACGAGCAAGGGCGACGGTTGCATGAAAAGTTCGCAGGGTTTTCTTCCGTGTAGTTCGCGCTGGAACGGACGGGAAAATATATTCAGGAAGTTGGAGCGCTGAATGAGTCCGGCGGGAACTCCGTTTTCGACTACCGGTATGACGCGCAATGAGGTGTTGGCGCAAAAACGCTCGAAGACGAGGTCGTTTTCTGTGGATGGCAGCACTGGCTCTATATAGGTGAGCAGTTTTTTTGCCGTATCCCTTGTCGTGGACGCAAGTTCCAAATGGGTGGGGGAGGCGCTTTCTGCTGAATTGAGGACACGACTCGTTTCGGAAGAGGCGAGCAAGGGGGGCGTTTGACTCGGACGCGCGATGAAATAACCTTGCCCGACTGCGATGCCGATATCCTTGACCACCTTCAATTCGGCCTCGGTTTCCACCCCTTCGGCAATAACATTGGTGCCGCAGCTGAGCGCAATCTGCTGGATGGA
>JBAZYW010000135.1:0-6548 GCA_041659125.1 Gallionellaceae bacterium
CACGGTGGGAATGCCGCGTTGCTTCAAAGCCAATTCCAGATCCAAATTAAAATCCGGCGCATCTATGCCGATGAAAAGGTCGGGCGGGGTCGCTAGGAGCGATGCGCGCAATTTGTTGCGAATGCCGACGATCTCGCGATAATGCTTTAACGCGTCGATATAACCGAACACCGCGAGCTTTTCCATCGGGAACATGATCTCCATCCCGGCGGCTTGCATCTTGGGGCCGCCGATACCGATGAAACGCACAGCGGGTAGCGCTTGTTTGATGGCTCCGATCAGGTGGCTGCCGAGCAAGTCACCCGAGGCTTCACCCGCCACGAGGGCGATGGTTTTTATAGTCTGGTTCATGGGTAGTTAGCGGACGATGCCGCGACTGGCGCTGTGCAAAAATGCCAGCATGTTATCTATATCTGCATCGGCGTCGGGTACTTGTCCGCGCAAGTCTTCAATTTCTTTTTTTGCGGTCTCAAAGCTGCTACCGGCGCGATACAACGTGCGGTAGAGTTGTTTGAGCATATCTACGCGTGGCGCGGAATATCCGGCCCGACGCGGGCCTTCCTGATGGGGGCCTTTGGCTTCAGCCGGATTACCCACCGCCATCACGAACGGCGGCAGATCCTGAGTCAAGCGGGTCTGGAATCCAACCATGGCATAGTCACCGATGCGCACGAACTGGTGCACTCCGCTTATGCCGCCGATCAAAATATGATTTCCAACTTCCACATGGCCCGCGAATTGCACCGAGTTGGCGATGACATTATGGTCGCCGATGTGGCAATCATGCGCCACATGCACGTAAGCCATGATCCAGTTATCGTTGCCGATAGAGGTGATACCACCGCCCTGCATGGTACCCAGATTGAAGGTGCAGCTTTCGCGGATAGTGTTGTTGTCGCCGATGATCAGTTGCGTCGGCTCGCCCTTGTACTTTTTGTCTTGCGGAACTTCACCGATAGAACTGAACTGGAAGATGCTGTTGCCTTGGCCGATGGTGGTGTGCCCGTCAATGACGACATGCGGGCCGAGCACGCTTCCCGCGCCGATCTCGACATGTTCGCCGATGATGGAATACGCGCCGACCTGAACATCGTCGGCCAACTTGGCGTTGGGATGAATGATCGCGGTCGGATGACGCATCACTTGTCCCGCATCGTGCACATGATCTCGGCTTCCGCCGCCACTTGGTCATCCACTTTGGCAACCGCGCTGAATTTCCACAAGCCGCGTTTATTGAACAGCGGCTTGACCGTAATAATCAGCTGATCTCCCGGCACAACCGGGCGCTTGAAGCGTGCATTGTCGATGCCTACGAAGTAATACACCTTGCTATCGTCTGCCTTACCCGCCCCGCCTGTGAATGACAGAATAGCGGCGGCCTGCGCCATCGCTTCGATGACCAGCACACCCGGCATCACCGGATGATGCGGATAGTGGCCGGGGAAGAAAGGCTCATTGATGCTCACATTCTTCAGCGCCACAATCTCTTGTCCCGGCTCGATAGACAATACGCGGTCTATCAACAGAAACGGGTAACGGTGCGGCAGGTGCTTCAAAATCTCGTTGATGTCCATCTGGATACTCATCAATCTCTCCTCTTTATTGTTTCTAGTTCTTTTTCCAATAGTTTGATACGCGAAGCCATATCGTCGAGATGGCGCAGGTGCGCCGCATTCTTGAGCCAGCTGTCTTTTTCGCTGAACGGATAGATACCGCTGTAAACACCTTTTTCACGTATCGACTTGCTAATCAGGGTGAACGAAGATATCTCCACGCCGTCTGCAATGCTCAGATGTCCCAGGATGCCTGCACTGCCGCCGATACGGCAATAGCGTCCGATAGTGGCGCTGCCCGCGATGCCGACACATCCGGCGATCGCAGTATGCGCACCGATGCGCACGTTGTGCGCAATCTGAATCTGGTTGTCCAGCTTCACCCCGTCCTCAATCACGGTGTCATCCAAAGCGCCGCGATCGATGGTGGTGTTCGCGCCGATCTCGACATCGTTGCCGATGATCGCGCGCCCGATCTGGGGTATCTTCAACCAGGCGCCCGCCTCCATGGCGATGCCGAAACCGTCAGCGCCGATAACAACCCCGGAATGGGCAATGACGTTATTGCCCAGCACGCAATCGTGATACACCACCACTCGGGGATACAACCTGGTGTTCTCGCCCAGCATCGCGTTCGCGCCGATGCTGCAACCGGACATGATGACACAACCGTCGCCTATGCTCGCACCCTCGCCTATCATCACATGTGCGCCGATATGCGCACTAGGCGACACCTTCGCGCCTTCTGCGATCACCGCACTGGGATGGATGCCCGCCGCAAAGACGGGAAGCGGATTGAGAAAGGCGGAAAGTTTGGCGAAATAAGAATAGGGATTGTCGCAAACAATGCGGGGAAGTGTCGTCGCTGCAGCATCCGACTCCGCCAGGATCACTGCTGCCGCATGAGTCGACTCAAGCTGCTTGCGGTATTTGGAGTTGGTCAGAAAAGCGATCTGCTGCGGCCCCGCGCTATCGAGCGTGGCGACCTGATTCACTGCGGTGGCGGCGTCACCCTCTACGCGTCCGCCGAAACGTGTCACGATATCCGCCAAACGATAAGCTATACGATCCATTGAAATGCTGATAATTATTTATTGGCTTTGTCGTCAGACAGGTACTCCAACACCTTGTCGGTGATGTCGATCTGCGGGTTGCGATAAACCGCTTCCTGCAGAATCAAATCGTACTTCTCTGTTTCAGCAATCGCCTGTATCGCTTTATCCGCGCGCGCCAATACTTGAGCCAACTCTTCGTTCTTGCGCAGGTTCAAGTCTTCACGGAACTCGCGTTGCAAACGCTGCAAGTTGACGTTGAGATTCGCCAACTCGCGCTCTTTGCTGCGATGCTCCGCATCCGGCTTGGCGCCGTCTTTCTCCAAAGCGGCCTGAATTTCCTTGGCCTGCTTCATTTTCTCTTTGATCTCCTGGTCGCGCGCAGCGAACTCTTTTTCTATTTTTTTCTCGGCTTTTACGGCAGGCGCAGATTCACGCAGGATGCGCTCGGTGTTGACTACCCCGACTCGAAAATCGGCAGCATGAACGGAAGCAACACATGCCGCAAACAGTATACTTATACCCAGTATTTTTTTCATTCCGCCTCCTCTTATCAACGTTCGCTCATACAACACCGCCTAGAACAGTGTGCCCAAAGTAAATTGGAAGCGCTGTAGTTTATCCTGATTCTGCGGGGCGATGGGGACACCGTAACTCAATTTAAGCGGGCCAACAGGCGAAAACCAAGTGATCGCCATCCCGCTAGAATAACGCAAACCCTCAGAAGCCGGTACCTGTGTCGGATCACCATACACTGCTCCGCCATCCAGGAACATACTCAAGCGAACAGACTTCTCTTTGGCAAAACCGGGCATAGGAAATAATAGTTCGGCATTGCCAATCACGCGTTTATTTCCGCCCAATGAGTAATTAGTGCTGTCGCGCGGCCCCAAAGAGCTGGGGTCGTACCCTCGTACCGACCCCACGCCACCCGCATAAAAATTCTTGAAGAGCGGCAATATCTGACCGCCATAGCCATTGGCAATGCCAGCCTCACCGTTCATCATGAACGTGATGTCGCGGCTAACGGGAGTGAACCACTGATGCTGATAAGTCCACTTGGAATATAGCTGGCTGGACTCAGGCAAACTAATCTCGGTAAACGCCCTTTGCACTGTACCTTCAGTGGGGTAAATAGCGCTGTCGCGATTGTCACGACTCCACCCGATAGTACCAATATAGTTGACCGTCGTTGCGCCAAAAGTGTTGATATAGTCGGTGAAGCGGGCAGGACTTAATGATGTTAAACCGATGCTCGTCTGCTCCGCAGCAAGCCCGTAATGGATCATTTGATCTTCGTTCAAGGGAACGGCAAAACGCACACCCCCACCGATATTTTGCGAAGTGTATTGGCTGACCGATGCCTGGGTTGCATTCGTCGTGCGCTTATAGACATCGAATCCGCGACTGACCCCGTCATCGGTGTAATACGGGTTGGTATAGGAAATCGAATAGACTTCATTGATCTTGCTGGTATTGACTTGTGTGGAAAGCGTATTTCCTGAACCAAACAGATTGCTTTGAGAAACCCCTGCCGTCAACACCAAGCCTTCCGTACTACTGATACCTGCACCGACGGAAAGATTTCCGGTCGATTTTTCTTCCACCGACACGTTCAGATCCATTTGATCTTTAGTTCCCTGCACGGGAACCGTTTCGATGTTCACCGCGCCAAAGAAGCCTAAACGATCCACACGCTGTTTGGATTTCTTGATTTTTTCCGTGGCAAACCAACCGCTCTCCATTTGCCTGAATTCACGGCGAATGACTTCATCGCGAGTTTTCGTGTTCCCCGACACGTTGATGCGGCGGATGTAAACCCGCTGAAACGGATCGACAATGAAAGTGAAGCCGACCTGGTGTTTTTCTTTATCTATTTCCGGGGCTGCATTCACATTGGCAAAAGCATAGCCCTCATCCCCGAAGCGCTCGGTGATTTTTTGTGTCGATGCCGTGATCGCTTTGCGCGAGAACACATCGCCCGGTTGTAGCCCGATCAGCTTGCGAATCTCTTCGTGGGAAAAGACTGTCTGCGGCCCCGTGACTTGCACCGAGGAAATCGTGTATTTCGGGCCTTCAGAAATATTCAGCGTGATGAATATATCTTTCTTGTCCGGCGAAATAGCGACCTGAGTCGAGTCGATGGAGAACTCCATGTAACCTGAATCCAGATAGAAAGTACGAATCGTCTCAATATCTGCGGAAAGCTTTTGCTTGGAATACTGGTCGTTCTTGCTGGCCCAGCTCCACCAACCCGGCGTACTGAGCTTTATCATATCGAGCAAGTCTTCTTCGCTATACGTCTGGTTGCCCACGATATTGATTTGCCTGATCTTTGCGACTTCCCCTTCAACCACATTAAAGCTTACCGCCACGCGATTGCGCTCCAGCTCCGTTAATGTGGTTTTGACCGAGACGCCGTATTTGCCGCGTGCGACATATTGGCGTTTGAGTTCCTGCTCGGATTTTTCCAAAGCGGATTTATCCAAAACGCGCCCTTCTGCCAAGCCGACCAGCTTTAGATTGTCGCGTAACTGATCCTTGGGAAAGTCTTTCACTCCATTGATCTCGACGCTGGCGATAGACGGGCGTTCGCGTACGGACACGATCAGCACCCCCTGATCGGCCTTTAAGCTGACATCCTTGAAAAAACCGGTAGCGAATAGCGCGCGAATGGCGACGGACGCCTGGTCATCATTGAGCGTATCGCCCACTTTGACTGGCAAATAACTGAACACAGTACCCGCTTCGGTACGTTGTATGCCCTCAACACGGATATCTTTGATGACGAAAGGTTCGATCGCCCAAACAGATGCGGCGTACAACAGCGGGACAAGCCCCGCCAGTTTCTTAAAATCCATTAGTTTTTCAACCCAAAATCAGACGACTGATGTCGTTATATATCGCAAAAGCCATCATGGTAACCAGCAACGCAATGCCTACATTCTGTCCTGCCTCCCAAGCCTTTTCGGACACTGGGCTACCCTTAATCAACTCGACCGTATAATACAACAAATGCCCCCCATCCAATAACGGGATGGGAAGTAAATTCAGCACGCCCAGACTGATGCTAATCAGCGCTAAAAAGCCCAGATACGCGCCCAAACCGATTTGGGCGGATTGGCCGGCATAATCGGCAATGGTAATGGGGCCGCTCAAGTTCTTCAGCGACACTTCTCCCATCACCATCTTCCACATCATTTTCAAACTGACTACAGATGTCTCCCATGTTTTGCGCACCGCTTCTCCTAATGCGGCCCCAGGCGGATAGTGCACTTCCGTCAGCATCGCTTCAAACGCTTTGCGGTCGATGGATGGCGCCGCTCCGATGCGTCCGATCTGCTTCCCTCCCTCGGTAGCGTTGTCCGGCGTGACACGGAGCGTCAACACGTTACCGGCGCGCTCGATCTCAATATTCAGCACGCTACCCGGATGGCTGCGTACCACCTCTACGAAAATATCCCAGCGGGGAATCGCTTGTTCATTAACACGCAAGATTCTGTCTTGTTCCTGCAAACCGGCACGTTGTGCTGCCCCGCCCTCAATGACTGCGTCAATGACGGGATAGATGGGCGGCTGATAGGGTTGCATGCCGATCTTCCGCAGGAAATCGCCATCCAGATCGCTGGCCGTCAATGCGCTCATGTCCAGCATACGCAAAACAGAACTGCCCTCAACAGTGCGTAACTCGATAGCCGCAGGACGTTTTTGCAAAACCAGATCGAGCAATATCCAGCGTACTTCTTGCCAGCTCGGGGTCGCTTGTCCGTTGATGCTAACGATGGTTTCCTGTATCCGCAGCTGGGCTGTTGCAGCCGGAGTCGCTGGCGCTACTTCGCCCAGAATAGGCTTTATGCCGGGCACCCCGTAGATGAGCAAAGCCCAATACAACAAGATCGCCAGCAGCAGATTGGCAATCGGCCCGGCCACCACGCTCGCCATG
>JBAZYW010000136.1:0-6547 GCA_041659125.1 Gallionellaceae bacterium
GCCGGATACAGCCATGTGCAACAGGTGCTCACCCCCGGCGAATACTGCGTGCGCGGCGGCATCATCGACTTGTTCGCGATGGGCAGCGTGCTGCCGTACCGCATCGACCTGTTCGACGACGAAATCGAAACCATCGCCACCTTTGACGTGGACACGCAGCGCACACTTTACCCCGTACCGGAAGTGCGCATGCTGCCCGCGCGCGAATTCCCGATGGACGAAAAAGGTCAGGCTACTTTTCGCCAGAATTTTCGCGACCGCTTCGAGGGCGACCCGTCCAAGTCGCGCATCTACAAAGACGTGAGCAAAGGCATCGCCCCGGCGGGAATCGAGTATTACCTGCCGCTGTTCTTCGATAAAACCGCCACGCTGTTCGATTACCTGCCGAAGAATGCCACGCTGTGTTTGCATCACGATGTCGATGCCGCGATTCAGCAATTCGCGGTAGATACGGCCTCGCGCTACAACCTGCTGCGCGGCGATCCGCAGCACCCGTTGCTGGAAACGAATGAATTGTTTTTGGATGGCGAGCAGTTTTTTATTCGCGCGAAAGAGTTTGCGCGGGTGGACATACTTCAAAGCCAAACCAACCCCTCCCAGCCTCCCCTTGTCAGGGGAGGAGCGGATGGCTCTCCCCCTGATAAGGGGGAGTTGGAGGGGGTTGCCGTTGATTCAAAAAACACTACCCCCTGCGCTACCACCACCATTCCCAACATCTCGGTCGACCGCCGCGCCGAAATCCCCACGCAAAAATTTGAGGATTTCCTGCGCAGCTATCCCGGACGCACGCTGCTGCTGGCCGACAGCTTAGGTCGCCGCGAGATCATCTCCGGCTACTTGAAAGAATATGGCCTCACGCCCGCCGTATGCGAAGACTACGCAGCCTTCCTCGCCAGCAAAGAAAAATTCATGCTCGCCACGGCGCTGGTGCAGAGCGGCTTTATCCTATCCGATGACCAGCTCGCCATCGTCACCGAGACCGAGCTATACGCCGCGCAGCCCAGAAGCCGCGCCGCGCGCGCGGCAAAGAAGAGCAACGTCGAAGGCATGCTGCGCGACTTGTCCGAGCTCAAGACGGGCGACCCGGTGGTGCACGAGCAGCACGGCATTGCGCGCTATCAGGGCTTGGTGAATCTCGATCTCGGCGAAGGCGAGAACGAATTTTTGCTGCTGGTGTATGCGGGCGATGACAAGCTGTATGTGCCGGTGTCGCAACTGCATGTGATCAGCCGCTACAGCGGCGGTGCGCCGGAAGCCGCACCGCTGCACAAGCTGGGCAGCGGTACCTGGGATAAAGCCAAGCGCCGCGCTATGCAGCAGGTGCGCGATACCGCCGCCGAGTTGCTCAACATCTACGCGCAGCGCGCCACGCGCAAAGGTCACGCGTTTAAGCTCACCTATCACGACTACGAAGCGTTTTCCGAAGGCTTCGGTTTTGAAGAGACGGCAGACCAAGCCGCCGCTATCGAGGCCGTGTTGCTCGACCTGCAATCTGTTAAACCGATGGACCGGCTCATCTGCGGCGACGTGGGTTTCGGCAAAACCGAAGTGGCGTTGCGCGCCGCCTTCGTGGCGGTGATGGATGGCAAGCAGGTCGCGGTGCTGGTACCCACCACGCTGTTGGCCGAACAGCACTTCCAGAATTTCAGTACCCGTTTCGCCGACTGGCCAATCAAGATCGCCGAGTTGTCGCGTTTCCGTTCCACCAAAGAAGTGAACCAGTCGTTGAAAGACTTGGCCGACGGCAAGCTGGACATCGTGATCGGCACGCACAAGCTGATTCAAAAAGATGTGAAATTCAGCAATCTTGGCTTGGTTATTCTCGATGAGGAGCACCGCTTCGGCGTGCAGCAGAAAGAGCGCCTGAAAGCGTTGCGCGCCGAAGTGGATGTGCTCACGCTCACCGCGACACCGATCCCGCGCACGCTGGCGATGTCTCTCGAAGGTCTGCGCGATTTCTCGGTGATCGCCACCGCGCCGCAGCGCCGCCTCTCGATCAAAACCTTCGCCAGTAGCTTCAGTCAGGGCATCATTCGCGAAGCCGTGCTGCGCGAACTCAAGCGCGGCGGGCAGGTGTATTTTCTGCACAACGAAGTGGACACCATCAACAACATGCTGGAGAAATTGGAAACGCTGTTGCCGGAAGCGCGCATTCGCGTAGCGCACGGACAAATGGGCGAACGCGACCTAGAAGCGGTGATGCGCGACTTCACCCACCAGCGTTTCAATGTGCTGCTGTGTACTACCATCATCGAAACCGGCATCGACGTACCCACCGCCAACACCATCATCATGAACCGCGCCGACCGCTTCGGTCTGGCGCAACTCCATCAACTGCGCGGCCGCGTCGGCCGTTCGCACCACCAAGCCTATGCGTATCTGCTGGTGGACAACATGGAAGGCCTCACCGCGCAGGCGAAGAAACGTCTCGAAGCGATTCAGGCTATGGAGCAATTGGGCAGCGGCTTCTTCCTCGCTATGCACGATTTGGAAATACGCGGTGCAGGCGAGGTGCTGGGCGAATCGCAAAGCGGCGAAATGCAGGAGATCGGTTTCAGTCTGTACAACGACATGCTCGCCGCCGCCATCGCCTCGCTCAAACAAGGCCACGAACCGGACATGGCGCACCCGCTGGGCGTCACCACCGAGATCAATCTGCATATGCCCGCGTTGCTGCCCAATGACTACTGCGGCGACATCCACCAGCGTCTGGTGATCTACAAACGCCTCGCGAACTGCAATACAGCAGAAGACTTGGACGATATGCATCAGGAGCTAATCGACCGCTTCGGCCTGCTGCCCGAACCCGCGCAAACTCTGCTCGACAGCCACCGCCTGCGCATTCTCGCCAAGCCCTTGGGCATCGCCAAGCTGGATGCGTCTTCAGAAGCCATCGTCATGCAGTTCGTGCCGAACCCGCCCATCGACCCGATGAAAATCATCACCATGATCCAGAGTCGGCGCTATATCAAGATGACGGGGCAGGACAAGCTGCGCATCGAGATCAAGCACGAGGATTTGGGGCAGAGGGTGCTGGCGATTAAGAATTTCTTTAACGAGTTGAAGTAGTCTCTTGTAGGGTGCAATAAGCATAGTGCATTGCACCAGATGCAATCCTGCCCCCACACATACGGCGCAATGCCCGATGGTTATTGCGCCCTACCGAACTGCCACTCTCGTATCAATGCATTGACACTGCGTATCCCAAAGAATACACTCTCTCGCATGAACTCCATTCTGACCACGGAAGTCTTCGATGCTTGGTTTGCCGACCTGAAAGACATGCAGGCTGTGAGGCGTGTTCAGGCTCGCATCGACCGTGCAGAGGATGGCAATTTGGGAGACTGCGAACCTGTTGGCGAAGGAGTCTCCGAAATGCGAATTCATTACGGGCCGGGCTACCGCGTGTACTTCGTGAAGCGCGGTATGGAGATCGTGATTCTGTTAGCGGGTGGCAATAAATCCACTCAATCAAAAGACATCAAAACCGCGCTTGAAATCGCGCGACAACTTTAGGAGGCCATCATGGGAAAAGTAAAACTGAGCAAATGGGACAGTGCCGAATACCTCAAAACCGACGAGGATATGGCGCTCTATCTCGAAGCTTGTCTCGAAGAGGCAGGGGATGATGCGGCCTTCATCACCAAAGCAATCGGCACCATTGCCCGTGCCAAAGGCATGACGCAACTCGCCAAGGAAACCGGGCTGGGGCGCGAGAGCTTATACAAAGCATTGTCCGGTGAAGGCAATCCCAGCTTTGCGACGATCTTGAAAGTGACGAACGCGCTGGGTATCAAATTACACGCACAGAGCGCACGAGGGGTGTGAGTAAAGCTATTGCGATGCGGCTCCCGTGACCTACGACATGACACTCCAGACACGCTCCATACACAAAACGCGTATTGAGCATCTGGGGCGGTGTGCCATTTTGACGAGAAAATTCATCCGATATACAGAGTAAAGAAGGGGTGCGACTCATGTTGGAAGAAAACGTAAGACACTATGGCACTTTTCAGCTTCATGGGCTGGACGTATGGGGTGAGTTGACTCTTGCGGGTGAGAACACTCAGTTGATATTGAGAACGGAGAAGAAAGTTGTGGATCCCGGCACTTCTGAAGTGATACACGGGCAGCTTCACGATTTCACACTTGTATCATGCCTCCAATGCGTTGGAGGGGATATGCCGACGCAAGCTTGGAATGTTGATGGTAAGCACACCTCATCATGGAATGTTTTTCCGCATCAGGTTTTAGTTGGGCACTCGCACTTTAATCCTAGCGAAGACCGCATACGCAAGATGTGGTTTTCAACAGGGGATATCTACCAAATCTTCGATGACTTCGATTCATTCGGCACACTTGTGGCCCCTGCCGAGCAACTACAGTCAGTCCTTCCCCAAACGATTGGAAAGCGGCAAGTGCCAAAGGGACCTAAGCCGCGTTTCGTGTACTTCGCTGGCAGATCAAATCTGCTGGAGGCCTCACTGTCCTTTGGCAAACTAGAAGTGCAGCATTGGCCTATGGCTCAAACTGATTCACATGGTGCTCGAATCACCACTCAGATGATGGTTCAAGTCGAGTTCGAGGCAGCAGTCAATCTAGAAGAATGCCTGAGCAAGGTGGCGAGCATCGGTCAATTTCTGAGCTTGGTTGCCGGTCGCACGCAAGGCATCGAGAACGTGCAATTCGCGATAGATGGTCGTGATAACAAGGAATTGCCGCTTTCGCTTTACTGGAGTCTTGGGCCACAACAGGCAAGTGGGCAAAAGCTCGATATACCTTCCTGGACTGATATGCCATTGGACGGCATCAGACGGGCTGTCGAGTTTAGGCAAGTGATAGAGCGGTGGTTCAGTACCAATCAACACGCAATTGCGCGCGCTCGACTTCATTTGTGCCGAGAAGCTGGAAATCGTTTCGATGTTGACCGCCTTGTGGCGGCAGCAAACTTGTTCGATCACACGAACGCACTTGCGCCAACGGAAGTGCCTCCCGAATTGGCGAAAGTCCGCGACGAGTGCTTACGCGCGCTTAAGGAATTGCCCCTCACTGACGAAAGAGACAGTGCGATCATGGCGCTGTCGAGGATCGGTACTCAAACTCTGATGAAGAAAGTGCTGTTTCGGGCTACGGTGCTGCGGGGCCACATTCGCCTTGAAGATATGGACAAAGTATTGCGGCAAGCCATCTTGTGCCGAAATTACTTTGTACATGGCTCTGACGACAAAAGGTTCAACTATGATGTGGTGAAAAGCTACACGCCCTTCCTCACAGAAACGCTCGAATTTGTCTTCGCGGCGGCTGAGTTGATCGAATGCGGTTGGGGTGCCAGAGAATGGCAAAATCGATTTCACACCGGCCACCATTGGTTTAGCCGTTTTATCTCCGATTACCCGCAGGCGAGCCAAGAGCTTTTATCCGACCTTGATCAAGCCAAGTAGGGAAATCAAAGGGGCTAGGGTTGGGTTGTTTTCAAACAGCCAACAACTCAACCATCAACTTTTCCCCCAGTGCCGCCGCCGCACCCGCTAGGGAATAATCGGGGGAGGTACCACCGTTTATTTCAGTCCGCCAGCAGTGGGAAGAGCAGGTTTCGCCTGCCCTTCCTGCATTACAACGCAGCTTTTACCGCTGTCGCCAACGCCGTCGTCGGTCTGCTGATGAGCTTGCTCAGTTGGCGGCATTCATCGAACAGTGCGCCTTTGGATACGCCGGTATCGGAATTCGCCAGCAGTTGAGCGAGGAACCCCGGCAGGCCTGCGCCCAGCAGTGCCTTTTCGTATTCCGCTTCCGACAGGTTGACATAACCGATGGCTTTGCCGCTTTGGCGCGAAATTTCGGCGGCGAGTTCGGTCAAGGTGTAAGACGTATCGCCCGCCAGTTCATAGACCTTGCCCGCTTGGTTGTCGGCGGTGAGCACGGCAGCGTCCGCTTCGGCGTAGTCGGCACGGGTGGCGGAGGAGATGCGGCCATCGCCCGCGCAGCCGAACACCGCGCCATGCGCCAGTGCTGCGGGAATGCCCATCGTGTAGTTTTCGCTGTACCAGCCGTGGCGCAGCAATGCGAACGGCACGCCGGAGGCGCGCAGGTATTCCTCGGTCTGTTTGTGTTCCGCAGCCAGTCCGAGCGGGGATGTGTCGGCGCGCAAGACGCTGGTATAGGCCAGCAGTTTCACGCCTGCACGTTTGGCGGCGTCGATGACGGCTTTGTGTTGTGTGGCGCGCTGACCGACTTCGCTGGACGAGATCAGCAATAATTTGTCTGCGCCTTTTAGTGCGCTGTCCCAGCTTTCTGGCTGGTTGTAGTCGGCTTGGCGCACCTGCACGCCCAATGCGGCGATGTCCTTGGCTTTTTCCACATTGCGCACGGCGGCGACGATGCTTGATGCCGGGATTTTTTTCAGCAAAGCTTTGATGACCAGATGGCCTAATTGCCCTGTTGCTCCGGTGACGACGATCATGATGTTTCCTTTCTTTGTGGGTTGATCAAGTTGGGGAGACGAAGAATATCCGTTACAATAACTTTTCGTAAGTACGCACAAAAAGGT
>JBAZYW010000137.1:0-6385 GCA_041659125.1 Gallionellaceae bacterium
TGAAGGAGTTTTTCGGCACACCGAATTCGGATTCGGATAATGCGGGCACCACCGTGCGCATCATGCCGATGGTGAAGCCTACCAGCATGACTTGCAGCAGTTGGTGCAGGAACTGGTCTAGGTTGGCGCGGATACCATGTTGCATATCCATCAGCCCGCGAGGTTGGCGGCAACCATCTTGTCCATCTCGGCAGGGCGCGGCGGAATCTCCTTGACCAGATTCTCGATGAAAGCAGCTTTATCCATCGACAGTGCCTGATTCCAGCGCTTCTCGAAACCGATGGTTGAGCTTGGCTTGCCGGATAACCCTACACCACAGACGCTGCCAGCCTGATGCCCCGGGTAGATTTCCACTTCATTGGACAGATGCAGTAACTTGGCATGGATGCTGTCATAGAGCTGTCCTGCCATTTCGCGCTCACGCCCCAATAGATCAGGACGACCAATGGCACCCACGAACAGCGTGTCGCCGGTGAGGACAAACCAGGGCAACTCCCCACGCCGCATGTCCGTCACCAGCAGGCAAATACTGTCGGGTGTATGCCCCGGGGTATGCAACACCTCGACATTGACGTTGCCGAGGTTAAGAGATTGACCGTCGCTTAAAGGTTCAAACTCGAATTTAACCCGTCCTTTGTTCGATTCATGCAGGCAGTATGGGGCGCCGATCATCTGTGCGAGTTTCCTGCCGCCGGAGTAGTGGTCGGCATGCACGTGGGTGTCGATCACGTAATTGATCGACACTCCAGCTTTTTTTGCTTCCTCGATGTGCCACTCCTCGTCGCCAGCGACGACGTCCAGCGCCATGGATTTACCCTTGGTGCCGCAGCCGAAGAAGTAAGACAGTGAAGACTCTTTTGTTGCCAGTTGTTTAAAAAACATCGCGTTCCCCCTGAAGTTAAAACACCAGAACCTTATCTGCCCATACCGTCCACTCGGCCAATGCCGCCAATGTGCTACGCTGCGCGCCATCGGCAATATCGTTCTCGCTCATACCGCGCGCATCCATACAGGTGCCGCAGATACCCACCTCTCCGCCGTGTCGGATCACATTGCCGAGCATCGTTTCGACGTTGTAGAAACCTGCGGGCACCTTTTGGTTTCGGTGTGCCGCCGACGCCGCATCGCCTATCAAAAAGATCCGTACTGCATTGTCTTCCATTTTGGAAACGGCACCCGCTAAACGCAGGGCGTTATAGCTACGCTCGCTTCCATATGGGCCATCGTTGAGGATATAAAGGTGATTCATGGCGACCTCCTTTGATTGATATACATTCTAGCGGATACTAGAATGATTAGGCGCCATCTTTTATTCTGTGTCAAGTTAATCTATAGTCCATGCTACACATTCTAGCTATTGATGGATTTATGCCATGAAAGACGCACGCAAGATCAAAGACCTTCTGTATGAGCAGGTGTCACGGATAGGCAAGGTGTTCTCCAGTTCCAAGCGGCTGGAACTGATCGAACTGCTTTGTCAGGGAGAAAAGACTGTCGAGACGCTGGCGAACGAAGCCTCTATCAGTGTGAAGCTGACCAGCTCGCATTTGCGCGAGTTGCGCATGGCGCATCTGGTTGAGACTGAACGGCAGGGCAAGAACATTTTCTATCGTCTCGCCGATAAATCGGTGGCCGATCTTTGGGTGCAGATTCATACGCTGGCCGAGAATCGCCTGATCGAGCTGCAACTGGCGTTGCAAAAGCTCGCCATGCAACCGGATGATCTGGTTCCGAGCGACCGCGATAGTCTGATGAAAGCGGCACGCAAGGGGGAGGTGGTTGTGCTGGACGTCAGGCCGTCAGAGGAATACTTGAATGCACATCTGCCGTTTGCCCGGTCAATTCCCTTGGAAGAACTGCGTCAGCGTTTGAGTGAACTCCCTAAAGACCGTTCGATAGTTGCATATTGCCGAGGCCCCTACTGCCTGATGGCTGCCGATGCGGTTGAACTGCTCAAACAGGAAGGCTATTCAGCCGTCCATTTGCGCGAAGGCGTTGCAGAGTGGGCATCTGGTAGATAATTTTCGCTGCCTCATTTATCTCCTTCTGATCGAACCGGAACCAGGTGAATAGCCGGTTCGAGCAGTGTAATAAAAGTATTGTCTGGCATCTTCGGGGGAGGAAATCAGATAACACCTCGCTTGAACAAATAATTAGCATGCGAATATGGCTATCCACTCTCATTTGACTGCCCCACAAACGCGCCATAACGCCAAGAGGGTTACTCCCGAAGTGTAGTTTTGCGTTCTCTCATAACCCCACGCGCCCCCCCATCATATTTATTGTGAGCACCAGAACGTCGGCGTAGGATACGGCGTTAAATTAGCGAACGTTAATATTCTCAAGGGGGTGTCAAGATGGGGGAAGAGACTTTAGACGACGGTAATCGTCGCAATTTTTTGATCAAGCTGACTTCGGTTGTCGGCGGAGCGGGCGTCGCGGCGACTTGTGTACCGTTCGTGGCGAGCATGAATCCGAGTTCCGATGTGCTGGCCAAGGCCGAGACCGAAGTGGATCTT
Organism: Gallionellaceae bacterium; assembly: GCA_041659125.1. GTDB lineage: Bacteria > Pseudomonadota > Gammaproteobacteria > Burkholderiales > Gallionellaceae > PALSA-1006. Next base: position 2,520 of record JBAZYW010000137.1, read on the forward strand.
TCCAACATCACCCCGGGCGGTATGCATACCGTTGCATGGCAAGGCAAGCCGGTTTTTATCCTGCACCGTACACCCGAGCAGATCAAAGCATCCGCTGATTCCAATGGCGGCCTCGATCCGCAACCGGATAACAAACGCGTAATAAATCCCGAATGGCTGGTCGTGGTCGGCGTCTGCACCCACATGGGCTGTGTGCCGAACAAAGAGGGGCCGGGTTGGGAATGTCACTGTCACGGCAGCCAATATGATGATAGTGGTCGTGTGATTCGCGGTCCCGCACCGAAAAACCTCGAAGTGCCGCCGTATCGCTTTGTGGCTGAAAACAAAATTGTTATCGGAAAGGCTTAGGACGACCATGCCAAATCGCATAATCAAATGGATAGATCATCGCTTTCCGCTCAGCAGCTTCGTCAAGCATGAACTGACGGGTTATCCCACACCGCGCAACCTGAGTTACTTGTGGAATTTCGGTTTTCTCGCCGGATTCGTGCTGGTGCTGCAAGTCGCCACCGGCATCTTCCTCGCCATGCACTACAAGGCGGACATCGCGCTCTCGTTCGATTCCATCCAGCACATCATGCGCAACGTGAATTACGGTTGGCTGCTGCGCTATATGCATTCAACCGGAGCCTCGGCTTTCTTCCTGGTCATCTACATCCACATGGCGCGCACGCTGTATTACGGCTCGTTCCGTGCGCCGCGTGAATTGCTGTGGTGGACGGGGCAGGGCCTGTTACTGCTGTTGATGGCGACGGCATTCATGGGTTACTTGTTGCCTTGGGGTCAGATGTCGTTCTGGGGCGCTACGGTGATCACCAACCTGTTTCAAGCCACACCTTTTTACGGCGACCAGGTGGTTATCTGGCTGCGCGGCGATTACACCGTGGGCGATGCCACGCTGAGCCGTTTCTTTGCACTGCATTACCTGTTTCCCTTCCTGATCATCGGCGCGGTGGTGGTGCATCTGGTGGCGTTGCACTCGGTTAAGAGCAGCAACCCCAGCGGCATCGATCTGGCCGCCAAAGACAATATCCCGTTCCATCCGTATTTCACCGCCAAGGATTTCTACGGGCTGGGGATATTCCTGATCGTGTTCAGCGTGTTCGTATTCTTCATGCCTAACAGCCTGATCGAACCGGCCAACAACATTCCGGCGAATCCGATGCAGACACCAAACCACATCGTTCCAGAATGGTATTTCCTGCCGTTCTACGCGATCTTGCGCTCGGTGCCCAACATGGTCGGCGGCGTGGTGGCAATGGGCCTGTCCGTGATGCTGTTTGCGTTCATGCCCTTCCTCGATCGCTCGCGCATTCCCGGCGGCGGACGTTATCGTCCGGTATACCGGATACAGTTCTACCTGTTCTTGCTGGTCATGCTGGTACTGGGTTGGGTTGGCTATGTTCCTCCGACCGACCGGACCATTCTCATCGGGCAGGTGGCAACGTTGCTCTATTTTGGTTCGTTCTTCTTTGTTCCGTTCATCTCCAAAGCGGAAGAGCGCTGGCTGATGAAGCGCGGCTTGCCTGTCGAAGTGATGGCGCTGATGGAAAGCGAGACGCTCGAAATTGCAAAACGTAAACTCAATCCTCGTCGCCGCAAAGGAGATGCAGCATGAAGAAGATCGTCACAATATTGGCCTCCTGCTGCATCGCAACATCGGCATGGGCTTCGGAAGCGAAACTGGAAAAGGTCAACGTGGGTCTCGATGTGCCGACAGTGGAGCGCGGCGTGGATGAGATGATGAACAATTGTCATTCCTGCCACAGCATGAAGTACATCAAATACCGCGATCTGGTCACTTTCGGCATAGGCAAGCAGAAGGTGGATGCATGGCGCGGTGACCAGCCGCTGGACGCGCCATTGCTTGCACAGATGTCCGATAGCGATGCCACGGCAGCCTATGGCAAAGCACCGCCCGATCTGAGCCTGATGGCGAAAGCGCGCGACGGCGGCCCGAGCTATGTGTATTCTTATTTGCTGGCCTATTACGTCAAGCCAGACGGAATGCCGGGCAACCACATCTACCCGGAGACAAAAATGCCGGACATACTCGGCATGAGCGGCGCGACGGATGCAGCACAGCGCGCCGAAATACAGGGCAAAGCGCGCGACATCGTGTCGTTCCTCGCGTGGGCGGCAGACCCGGAAGAGCAAGAGAGACACCGGCTGGGCTACTATGTGCTGGGCTATCTGTTCGTTCTGACTTTCCTGCTTTACTTGGTCAAGAATCAAATCTGGGCAAGGTTGAAATAAATTTTACGAAGTGAGGTGCAATATGAAAAATATTACTTTGCAATATATCGCGGTTCTCGCGTCACTGTTGTTTCCCGCATTGGCTTTGGCTGCGCCGACGCAGCAAGAGGTCAGTTTTAAAAATGATGTCAGCCCGATTATTCATGACTATTGTTTGAACTGTCACGAACCCAAGGGCAAGGGTTATGAGACGAGCGGACTGGATATGCGCACCTACCAGAGCCTGATGAAGGGCACCAAATTCGGAACCGTCATCAAGCCCGGTGACAGCTTCACCAGTATTTTAATTCAGGTGATCGACGGGCGTGTGCATGCTTCCATCAAGATGCCCTACGGCATGGCCGGCGGACTCTCCAGAGAAAAAATCAGTGTATTGAAGAGATGGGTCGATCAGGGCGCAAAGGACAACTAAGCAATTAAAGAGAAATGCATGGTTTGAAGATCTATTGATCCGGCGCGAATTATCCAGGAATCCGTTCGCCCTGAGCCCTTCGATAAACTCAGGAGAGCCTTGTCGAAATGTGCGCGGCACCGGATGCTTCGACGTGCTCAGCACGAACGGCCATCGTGTTTAATTCGCGCCGGATATCAATAGCAATAAAAGTTGTTTCTAGTATTCAGCCCCTGAAGAACTCAATTCAAGAGACAGTTCACGCAATGTCGACGGCGCAAGAACAGACTGGTAAAACGCCAACAACCTTTCTGCCTGGCTGCGGGCTGACCAGCCAAGTGCGTACTCGCGACCGGATGCGCCCAAATCTTTGCGTACCTCGGCATCGCGCAGCATCTTGACGATTTTCCCGGAGAAATCCTCCAGCTCTTCTTTCGCGATCCATACGCCCAAACCATCCCGCAATACATCGCGCGTGCCCATCTCTGCGGTCGAGACGACGGGTACGCCTTGTGCCATCGCTTCCAGCAGTACCAAGCCCTGCGTTTCGGTGCGCGATGAGAAGATGAATATGTCTGCGGAACGGTAGCAACTGTTCAGTTCGGTATGGCGATCCAGATAACCGATGAACATGACGTTATCTTTGAGTCCCTGTGTGCTGACTTCTTGCTCCAGACTTTCCCGTGCCGGGCCTTCGCCTGCGATAACGAAAAGTATATCGGCGATCTCTGTTTTGACGCGCGCCAATACTTTCAACAGGAACCCGATATTCTTCTCGTAAGCGACGCGCCCCAGAAAAAGCAAGACGGGTCTGTCTTGCGGGATGTCATAGTTCTTGCGGAATGCCGCGCCGTCCCCCTCTATGAAGCTGGACGGTTCGATACCGGTCGGGATGACTTCTGCATGAGTGCTGACACCGTAACTCTTCAGTACATGCAGCATCGGGTGCGACGGCACGACCATGCCGTCAAGACTGTTTCCCTGATGACGCGAGAAACGCTTGGCGACGAAGCGCATCAGCTGTTTCGGCACGAGCGGAACGTAGTGAAACAGATATTCCTCGAAGAAGGTGTGATAGGTCTCAATGCAGGGTATGCCGAGCAGGCGCGATAGCTTGGTGCCCAAGTAGTGGGCCACGAAAGGCGTTTGAATATGAATGATGTCGTATTGTTCGGCGCGGAGCTGTTCGAGATGCTGCATGACCCAACCGTATTTCATA
>JBAZYW010000138.1:0-6375 GCA_041659125.1 Gallionellaceae bacterium
TCGCTCATGCTAAACCCCCGGTCTCTTCCGTACGGCGCGGGGAATAAGTCTCCCATCCGTAGCAGGCGGGACAATGCCAATAAAATTGCCGCGCCTTAAAGCCGCAGCTCTTGCAACGATACATCGCCAAGTTACGCGTGCGCTGATACACCAGCTTCTTCACCAACTCGATATCGGCACGACGCTCGGTTTTTATATCCAGCAATGTCGCTTCCAGTAACTTATCCAGCCCCAGCAATGTGGGATGCAGCCTTAACTCATTGCGCACCAGCTTGTAAGCAGCCACCGCACCATCGCGCTGCAGAACAGCGTTGAACAGCACATTCATCAGGTCGATCGAAGGATATTTCGCCAGATAGTCCTGTAGCAAGGAAATGCCGTCATTCTCATTCTGGCATTGGCGGTATGCCGCCAACAAACGCTCCGCCACCAGCGGCAGATACTGCGCATCCTGTTTCTCAATACGCTTCCACATCTCGATGGCAGGCAAAATATTTCCCGCCTCCAGCGCGATGTCGCCCAACATGATCGTAGCGCGGACATTTTGAGCGTTCGCCGCAAGCGCCTGCTCCAAATGCACTGTAGCCGCGTTCGTTTCCTTGTTGGCAAGTTCCGTTGCAGCCAATTCGCAATAGAAAAACGCAGCCTCCTTGCCATGCGACTCGCCCGTCAGCACGGTCAAACGCTGGCTGATGTCGATAGCCTTGAGCCAATCTTTTTCCTTCTGGAATATCTCCAACAGAAAGTCGAGCGCCTCTTTTTCATAGGATGTCCCTTGCAAACTGGCAAAGGTAGATTCGGCTCTATCGAATATTCCGGCCTTTAAATAATCCTGTCCCAACTCGAACAAGGCTTGCTGCCGCTTATCCTCGTCAAGATCACCGCGCTCGACCAGATTCAAATGCATGCGCAAAGCGCGATCCACCTCGCCGCGTCGACGGAACAGACTGCCCAAAGCGAAGTGCAGCTCGATGGTCTGCGGATCGACTTTGACAACCTCGATAAACGCCTCGATGGCCTCATCCTGCTGCTCATTGAGCAGAAAGTTCAGTCCCTGAAAATAAGAACGCGGCAAGGCGCTGGATTCGGTCAACAACTCTTTAATATCGATACGCGCAGCCAACCAGCCCATGCCGAAAAACAGGGGGAAGACCAACAACATCCAGGGTTCAAATTCCATAACTAAGGCGATGACGGATCAAGAGGGGTGAGTAGGAATATGCTGAGCGTTTTCAATCTCGGCCAGTTTGTTCTTCAGTTGTAAATCGCGCCGCAAAGCTGAAAGCTCGCGACTCTGCCGGAACATGTTGCCCAGCATAGCCAAAACACCGATCAACACCCCTGCGGTAAAAAAACACAGCAGAATGACGACCAATGACGTCTGCCATTCATAGCCAAAAAAATATCTCAGCACAACAGGCTGATCGTTTTTCACGGCGAAACCCAGCAGCAGTAAAAACAGTACCGCACGCAATGGCCAGACTAAATATCGCATCTTCCAATACCTAAAACGGATAGGGTACAACGATACCATGAACCCCTAAACCTAAAAAGCGTAATTCCGCTTCGAAACGCCTTATACACCGCGATTTTCAAGACAAAAAATTGGCGGCTCATCTCGCGACAGGCCGCCAATCTATTTACTTCAACATCACATCAGGACGCCGGAAAGTCTACCCGCTCGCGCAGCTCTTTGCCCGCTTTGAAATGCGGCACATATTTGGCTGGCACTTGAACTTTGTCGCCCGACTTGGGATTGCGTCCCAAACGGGGCGGACGATAGTTCAAGGCAAAACTGCCAAAGCCGCGAATCTCGATGCGGCCGCCACGTGACAAGATCGAGGACATGCTATCAAGGATCACCTTGACAGCAAGTTCAGCGTCCTTGCCCTGCAGCTGCGTGTAACGCTCTGCCAGCTTGGCGATAAGATCAGAACGAGTCATGTTCTCTCACTCCTGATTATGCATCTACCTTGCTGGAAGCCATCTTGGCCTTAAGCAACGCGCCCAGATTGGTGGTACCGGCCGAGCTGGTGTTTTCCGCTGCGAACTTGGTCATCGCGGACGCTTCATCAGCCTTATCCATCGCCTTGATAGACAGATTGATACCGCGATTTTTGCGATCCACATTGATGATCAGAGCCGTAACAGTGTCACCTTCTTTCAGGTGAGTGCGGATGTCTTCCACACGGTCGGCGGACACTTCGGATGCCTTCAAATAGGCTTCCACATCGCCGTCCAGCATCACTACTGCGCCCTTGGCATCCAGAGACTTAACGGTACCGGTAACGATAGCGCCCTTGTCATGTCCGGAAACATAACCACCGAACGGATCACCTTCCATTTGCTTCACGCCCAGAGAGATGCGCTCGCGCTCAACGTCGATGGCCAGAACCACAGCTTCCAGTTCGTCGCCCTTCTTGTAGTTGCGTACCGCTTCTTCACCGGCAACAGACCAGGACAGGTCGGACAAATGCACCAGACCGTCGATACCGCCTTCCAGACCGATAAACACGCCGAAGTCAGTGATGGACTTGATTTGGCCCTTAACTTTGTCGCCCTTCTTGTGGTTCAGCGCGAAGTCATCCCAAGGATTGGACTTGCACTGCTTCATACCCAAGGAGATACGACGACGTGCTTCGTCGATTTCCAGAATCATGACTTCTACTTCGTCGCCCAGAGAAACAACCTTGGACGGATGCACGTTCTTGTTAGTCCAATCCATTTCGGACACGTGTACCAGACCTTCGATACCTTGCTCGATCTCAACAAACGAACCGTAGTCGGTCAGGTTAGTTACCTTGCCGAACAAACGTGTGCCTTGCGGATAGCGACGTGCCAGACCGTTCCAAGGATCGTCGCCCATTTGCTTGATGCCGAGGGAAACACGGTTCTTCTCTTGGTCGAATTTCAGAATCTTGGCTTCAACTTCGTCGCCAACAGTCAGCACTTCGGATGGGTGCTTCACGCGACGCCATGCCAAGTCGGTGATGTGCAACAGACCGTCGATACCGCCCAAGTCAACGAATGCGCCGTAGTCAGTGATGTTCTTGACGATACCCTTGACGATTGCGCCTTCTGTCAGGTTCGCCAACATGCTTTCACGGTCAGCGCCTTGAGAGGCTTCCAACACAGCGCGACGCGATACCACCACGTTGTTGCGCTTGCGATCCAGCTTGATAACTTTGAGCTCCATAGTCTTGTTTTCGTATGGAGTCGTGTCCTTAACCGGACGTGTATCCACCAGCGAACCGGGCAAGAATGCACGGATGCCGTTAACCATGGCAGTCAAACCGCCCTTAACCTTACCGCTCACGTAACCTTCAACGATGCGACCTTCTTCCATCGCTTGTTCCAGATCAATCCAAGCAGCCAGACGCTTGGCTTTTTCGCGCGACAAGCGCGTTTCGCCGTAGCCGTTCTCCAGCGATTCGATCGCCACAGTAACGAAATCGCCCGCTTTAACTTCCAGCGCGCCAGATGCGTCTTTGAATTCTTCAACGGGGATAAAACTTTCGGACTTCAGTCCAGCATTAACAACAACGACGTTTTGCTCAATGCGCACAACTTGCGCGGTGATCAATTCGCCTGCGCGCATTTCTTTACGCGTCAAACTCTCTTCAAACAGGGAGGCAAAACTTTCCATATCAGCGACTTCAGTCATTTTCGATTTACTTTCAGGTATTCCCGCAGAGCGGTGGTTAGTTAATCATCCCGAATGGCGGAGAGCCAAGCGGGGCCTAGCTTAACGCGCGGTAGCGATCCAGCACTTCCTGCACCGCCTGCTCGATGTTCAGAGAGGTCGTGTCCAGCAAACTCGCACCTTGCGCCTGTTGCAGCGGAGCCACACTACGTTGAGTATCTCGCTCGTCGCGCGCCCGTATGTCCTGCAAAAGGGGCGCAATATTAGCATCCATTCCTTTCTCTTTCAACTGCTTATATCTGCGCTCGGCGCGCGCCTCGGCGCTGGCGGTCAAAAATATCTTCAAAACCGCGTCGGTAAACACCACCGACGCCATATCGCGCCCGTCCGCCACCAGCCCCGGCGCACGGCGGAAAGCGCGCTGCTTATCCAGCAAAGCCGCGCGCACCAAGGGCAACGCCGCAATCTTGGAAGCCGCAGAGCCTGCTTCCTCGGTGCGCAACTCGTCGCCTACCTGTGATCCATCCAGCCAGATATCCGCGCCCTCGAAGCGAATATCGACTTGTCCGGCCAATTCCGCCAGTTGCGCTTCCTCTTCAAGCGCGATGCCGCGTCGCTGCGCCGCCAACGCCAGCAAACGATACAGCGCACCGCTGTCGAGATAATGCATACCCAGTGCGGTGGCTACGCGCTGCGCTACCGTGCCTTTGCCCGAAGCAGAGGGGCCGTCGATGGCGATGACAGGAATGGCTTGAGTAACTTGTTTAAACATATTGAAATACTCCGGAAAGGTTTTTGCCACACATTTTGGATCGTTGATGCGCACGCCGGCAGCGCCGAATGCGGCTAACGAAAAACACATTGCCATGCGGTGATCGTCGTAAGTGTCGATGGCAGCGTGTTTGATTTGCGCAGGCGGCGTGACGCGAATGTAATCCGCACCCTCCTCCACCGTCGCCCCCACCTTGCGTAGCTCAATCGCCATCGCCGCGATGCGGTCGGTTTCCTTCACGCGCCAACTGGCGATGTTGCGCAACGTGGTCGTGCCATCGGCGAATAGTGCTGCCACTGCTAGCGTCATCGCCGCATCGGGGATGTGGTTGCAATCCAGCTCGATGGCTTTGAGTTTGCCGCTCGCGGGCGCACGCGCCTCGATCCAGTTATCGCCCATCGTGATCACGGAGCCCATCTTTTGCAGCGCCTCGGCAAAATGTATATCGCCCTGCACGCTGCTTTTCCCCACGCCTTCCACGCGCACCGGCCCACCGCCGATAGCGCCAGCCGCCAAGAAATATGAAGCGGAAGACGCATCGCCCTCAACAAAAATTTCCTGAGGCGACACATAGCAGCTGCCCGCCGTCACGGTAAAACTGCGCCAGCCGTCGCGCTGCACAGTAACACCGAAGCGCGCCATCATCGCCAAGGTGATCTCGATATAGGGCTTGGAGATCAATTCGCCGACAACCTCCACCCTCACTGTACGATTCAGCAACGGCAACGCCATCAACAGGCCAGTCAGAAACTGGCTAGACACATCGCCGCGCACCTGCGCCGTATCACCTGCCAGTTTGGCGGGCGCAATTTGCAACGGAGGGAAACCTTCAGTACCCAGATAACGGATGTCCGCACCAAGCTGGCGCAAGGCATCCACCAAGTCACCGATGGGGCGCTCGTGCATGCGCGCCACGCCGGACAATTCATAACTACCGCCCGCCAAAGCCAGCGCCGCCGTCAGCGGACGGAACGCTGTGCCCGCATTCCCCAGAAACAACTTGGCATTTTTGTTCGGGAAATCGCCGCCGCAACCAGTGATGCGATAGGCGTTATCGCCCAGCGACTCCACTTTGACACCAAGCGTCTGCAAACCTTCAAGCATGCGTTCGGTATCGTCGGAGTGCAGCAGATCGCGCACCGTCGTCGTACCTTGCGCCAATGCGGCCAGCAGCAACACGCGATTGGAGATGCTCTTGGAGCCGGGCAGGCGCACCGTGCCGCGCGCAGACAACAAAGGAGGAAGATCGATAAATTCGTGCTGAGTCATACGAGAAATAAATTAGATTATTGCGGAATCCAGGCGCTGCGCACTTCACGCGCCAGACTGAACATTTCTTCCAGCTTGGCAGCGTCGTTGCTTCCGAGAGCCTTATGCAGCACTTCTAGCTCATCAACGTATTGCTTCAACTCGCGCATCAGTGCATCGCGGTTGGCCATACAGATGTCGCGCCACATCTCGGGGCTGCTAGCGGCAATGCGGGTAAAGTCGCGAAAACCGCTGGCGGCGAAAGACAGCAACTGATCGCGGTTATCGCGTTGCGCCAGATCATGCACCAGCGCGAATGACAGCAGATGCGGAAGATGGCTCACGGCAGCGAACACTTCGTCGTGCTGCTGTGGCGTCAGTTCACTCACCACTGCACCGCACGCTTCCCATGCCTGACGTACACGCGCCACCGATTCTGCACTATTTTCCGGCAGCGGCGTCAACACAACTCTCTTGCCCTGATACAGACTCTCAACCGCTGCAGCGGGGCCACTCTGCTCTGCCCCTGCGATAGGATGAGCAGGAACAAACTGAGCTATCTTGTCCTTTAAAAAAGTCCGAGCCACTTTAACCACATCACTCTTTGTACTTCCTGCATCAGTCACTAAGGTGTGAGGCCCTAAAAGAGAAGCGATCATTTCCAACGTCATGCCCGATTCGCCGCCAATCCGTTTCCCCATCTGGCCTACAG
>JBAZYW010000139.1:0-6374 GCA_041659125.1 Gallionellaceae bacterium
TTTGTTGTGGCTGGGTATGCAGCACCAACCCGCGCCTGTGAGTGTGGCGGTGCCTGCTGTGCCTGCACCGGTTGTGGCTAATACGCCCAAGGTTGATACGCCTGTGGCGTTCAAGTCCGTCCCCGCCTATCCCAAGTACGTAAAGAGCAAGCTCGGTTTACCTGTGCCAGTGCAGGTAAACGACAACAAACAGGTGCTTGAGGCCGTCCAAATACCAGCGGATGACCACTCGCAAACGGTGACCTGTTTGCAAGATACGCAAAGCGGTCAAACCGATGTCTATGTGAGCCGCAATCCGGCGCCATTGATCGCAATGGATTACAGCGGCAATGCGGGTTTGTATTTCGGTATCAAGAACGGTGTGCAGACGCTGCGGGTTGAGGCTCGACAAGGTTTTGTGATGGTGAAGGAAATTCACTTCGGCGTACTCGGTTCGATAGACCAGCCGATCAGCACACAGATGCCCCCATCGGGTTTTGTCGGCGGTGGAATCTGGGGGAATTGGCGATGACCGATACCGTTGACCAAGCTCAGAAGTTTGAAGAATTACGCAGGAAAATTGCGCTGAAAGAACAAGCGGCCAAACCCGCGATGCCATTCAAGGGCGAGTGCTACAACTGTGAAGCGCCGATTGCGGTCGGGTGTTTCTGTGATGTGGATTGCCGGGATGATTTTGAACTTAGAGAAAAAAGAAAATGACTCTGCAAATTGAATTTTGGCAACTGGTAACAGGTGTTGCCTCGACGATAGTCGCATTCGCACTGATGGTATGGGCGTTTGGCACAATCTTGGTGAAGCAGTTTAAAACCCAGCTTGATCATCGCTTCACGTCGATTCAGGCCGATCTAACTCAGCGCGCAGCGGAAGAGTTAGAAGTAGCAAAACAGTTGCGCCAGTTCGAGCGTGACTTCGCAAAATTTCAGATAGACATGCCGCTGCAATATGTCCGACGTGAAGACTATATCCGTGGACAAACAGTGATCGAATCGAAACTGGATGCGGTTTATAGCAAGTTAGAGGTAGTTCAAATACAGGGAGCGAAACAATGATTGATGCCGAAAAAACACGTCGGGAATTGATGCGCTGGGTGATTCTTTTGTCACTGCATCACGGCAGCCCGAATTTTGTTTATGAAGAGTTAATTCTATCGACAGTGCAAGGTGTTATTTCTGATGCGACCTCGCTGGAGCTTCGTCGGCATCTTGATTATCTGGCAGATCGCGGATTGGTTGATCTGACCAAAGAGCCCTCCGGCCATTGGCATGCAGATTTAACGCGAGACGGAACGGATGTTGTTGAATATACCGTTAACTGTGATCCCGGTATTGCTAGACCAACTAAGTATTGGAAATAGCATGCCACCTCGTTCAAAAATCCAACAGCTACCCGACAAGGTCAAGCAATGGCTTGACCAGTCTCTTATCGAGGGTAATTTTTCCGGTTATGAATTGCTGGAAAAGGAACTTGCTAAGCATGGCTTTCAGATCGGCAAGTCCAGCATCAACCGCTACGGTCAGGAGTTTGAACAGCGCCTACATGCGCTGAAGCTTGCCACGGAGCAGGCCAAGGCGATCTCTGAATCAATCCCGGATGATGCGGGCGCGATGAACGATGCGCTGATTCGTCTGGTGCAGCAGAAGGCATTCGATGCGCTGCTCAAGATGGAAGAAGGCGCACCGCTGAAAGAAATGGGTCTGATGGTTTCGCGTTTGTCGAATGCAACGGTTAAGCAAAAGCAGTGGGCGCTTCAGGTGCAGGCGAAAGCTGTTGCGGCTGCTGATGCAGTTAAGGATATTGCAAAAAAGGGCGGGGCTTCGGATGAAGCTATAGCCATTATCGTAAATAGAATTCTCGGCATAGCGGAATAGAATCGTGAAACAGATCTCCGCACTATTGCCGTATCAAAAGGTTTGGGTTGCTGATAAATCAGACGTGGCTGTCTGGGAGAAGTCGCGCCGGATCGGTGCATCGTGGGCTGATGCTGCTGATTCGGTGCTGGTTGCTATTGCTTCAAATAATGCAATGGATGCCATGTATATCGGGTACTCCGAAGACATGACGCGAGAGTACATCGACGATTGCGCGATGTGGGCGAAGGCGTTCAATTGTGCAGCCAGTACGGTGGGCGAGGCGCTGTTCGACGATACAGATGAAAACGGTGACACGCAGCAGATCAAGGCTTTCCGCATCGACTTCGCCAGCGGAAAAAAGATTCTCGCGCTTTCCAGCCGTCCGCGCTCTATTCGCGGCAAGCAAGGCAAGGTGACTATCGACGAAGCGGGATTCCATGACGATCTGCCGGGTTTGCTCAAGGCCGCGCTGGCGATGTTGATCTGGGGCGGCAAGGTACGGGTGATCTCTTCACATAACGGCGATGCCAACCCGTTTAACGAGCTGGTAAATGATATTCGCGCGGGCAAGCTGCCGTATTCATTGCACCGCACCACTTTCGACGATGCGCTGAATGACGGCCTCTATGACCGCGTGGCGTTGATTCAAGGCGAGCGGCTTAAAGAGAAGACGCTGGCCGAATGGCGCGCCAAGATTTACGCACAATATGGCGACAACGCAGACGAAGAGCTGGATGTGATCCCACGCGAAGGCAGTGGCACTTGGTTGCCGCGTGCGCTGATCGAATCTTGTATGCAGAAAACGCCGCCGATTCCGGTGATACGCCTGTCGCACAAGGATGAATTCACGCTGTTGCCGCAGCATATCCGCGAAGCTGAAACCCGAGATTGGTGCGAAGAGGTGCTGCTCCCTTTGCTGCAAAAGCTCGATCCTAATTTGGATCATTTTTTCGGGGAAGACTTTGCCCGCAGTGGAGACTTGACGTGCATCTGGCCGCTGGAGGAAACCAAGACGCTGAAGCTGCTGACTCCGTTTGTACTGGAGCTTCGCAACGTTCCGTTTGAGCAGCAAAAACAAATCCTGTTCTATGTGATTGACCGGCTTCCCCGTTTTCGTGGTGGGGCGATGGATGCGCGCGGCAACGGCCAGTATTTGGCCGAGGTTGCTATGCAGAAATACGGTATCAGTCGTATCGCTCAGGTAATGCTGACCGTCGAGTGGTACCGGGAAAACATGCCGCCGCTGAAGGCCGGTTTTGAAGATCGAACTTTTGTCTTGCCCAGTGACGCGGATGTGCTGGCCGACTTGCGTTTTGTGCGCATGGATAAAGGCGTTGCCAAGATTCCAGACAATGCACACACAAAGGGCAGCGATGGGCGTGATCGGCACGGTGATACGGCGGTCGCGCTGGCGATGGCTAAATTTGCGGTGGATAAGATGGAGCCGGTGGTCATTGAATTCCAAGCACTTGGACGTGAACGCGCATCGTCAAGTATGAGAGACTTTTTAGGTTAGGTAGATCATGGGAAAAATTGTAGATACAAGCGGAAAGCCGCTCACCGACGAAATCGCCAGCATTAAGCGCGATCCGTTACAACCTCTCTTCAGTGGACTCATTCAGCCAAACGATGACACGCTGGCGACACGCGGCCAAGGCAAAGGGGTCAAGCTCTATGAAGAGATTGAGCGTGACCCTCATGTGTTTGCATGCCTGCATAAACGCAAGATGGCGGTGATCTCGCGCCCGTGGGAAGTGAAGCCTGCCAGCGATTCAGCACTGGATATGCGCGCTGCTCAAGTAGTGCGCGAGAAGTTAGAGATTATCAATTTCGATGTGGCGTGCTATGCCTTGCTTGATGCAATCAACAAGGGCTATTCCGTTGGTGAAATCATGTGGGCGGCAATGAATGGAATCGCTGTAAATGAGATTCGCCCGCGCGATCAGCGCCGTTTCAAGTTTGGTGAGGAATATGAGCTGCGCTTGCTGACCCCGCAAAACATGATGACCGGCGAGGAAATGCCGGATAAGAAATTCATCGTGCATTCGGTCGGCGCAAAAGACGGAAACCCTTATGGCCTTGGGCTTGGTAGTAAGTTGTTCTGGCCTGTTTGGTTTAAGCGTCAGGGCATTACTTTCTGGCTGACTCGATTAGATAAATTCGGCAGTCCAACGGCGGTGGGTAAATATCCGTCTGGCACGCTAAAGCCCGATCAGGAAACGCTTCTGAATGCGCTGGCAGCGATCTCGCAAGATGCGGGCATAGCTATCCCTGACGGGATGGTCATTGAGCTGCTGGAAGCCGCAGGTAGCGGTGAGGCTGGATACGAGCGGATGATCCGCTACATGGATGAGCAAATATCCTACTGCATCCTTGGTGACTCTTCGGGTGATAAAGGTTCAGGTGGTGCTCTTGCCTCCGCTGCGATCACTCGCAACGAAGTCCGTCTGGAGCTGGTGCAATTCGACAGCGACATGCTTTCGGCTACGCTGAATACAACCGTCGTTAAGTGGATCACCGATTACAACGTGCCGGGTGCGAAGCCGCCTACTGTGTGGCGCAAGATTGTTGAGCCGGAAGACATCAAGATACGCGCCGAGCGCGATCAAATCCTGTTCAACATGGGCATGAAACCCAGCGCCAATTACATAGCTGAAAATTATCCGGGATGGGAGGTAGCGAAACTGCCTAATAAAAATGGCGCATCTGCCGAGTTCGCTGAGGCTGCAAAGCCTATTTTTTCCGGCGATGCACTGGCCGCTCAGCTTGCAATCGAAGCGGCTCCGCACTGGAATTCGGTGTTAGAACGGATACGCGTAATCGGGAACAACGCGAAAAGCTTGACGTCTCTGAAAGACGATTTAATCGCTAACTTCGGCGATCTGTCATCTGATGACTTGGTCAAAGTAATGGCTGCTGGATTCGCGGTGGCTGATCTGCAAGGCATTGCGGATGTTAAATACGAAAACCTAAACACTCGCCCATCGGATGTGCAGGCGTAAGCCTGATACCCATAAGATATGGCTGTATCCTTTGGTTTTAACTCCCCCTTTGCCGAGCAGCTTGATTTCTTCCGCAAGAAAATCAGCCTGCCCAGTGAGCGTTGGGACGATATCGAGAAATCCGCGCATGATCGCGCTTTCATCGTGGCGGGTGCTAATAAAGCCGACTTGGTTACCGATCTGTTCAATACCATCGACCAGTGCATTGCCGAGGGTAAAAGCTTAGGCTGGTATCAAAAGAACTTTGATGAGATCGTAAAGAAATACGGTTGGCATGGGTGGACGGGTGAAGGCACGAAGGCCGGGCACGACTGGCGCACTACGATCACGTATCAAACGAACATGAGTGTGAGCTACAACGCTGGCCGCTGGAATCAACTACACGATCCTGACCTCGTTAAATTTCGTCCATACCTGACATACCACCATGCGGACGGTGTGCGCCACCCGAGGCCGTTGCATCAAAGCTGGAACGGCTTCACCGCGCCGCGTGATCATCCATTCTGGACCACTCATTTCACACCAAACGGCTGGCGCTGCCATTGCTATATCACGGCTTCGTCTGAATCTGATTATGTGACGGCTAAGGCCGCAGGAAAACATGAGCTACCGAAAGGTTGGAATAAGGTCGACGCGAAGACTGGTGAGCAGGTCGGCATTGATAAAGGCTTTGGCTACGCGCCCGGGGCGAATACAGATACCTCGTTGCGGAAGATGATTCAAGATAAATTAATCACCTATCCGCCCGCTATTGCCAAGGCACTGGCACATGAATTGAGCCGTAAATGAAAGAGCCAATCTGGGCTGATATAGAAAACAGCAAGGCTGTAACCGATGCATTTAATCGCCTCGGAAAAGCAGCCGCGAATCCACGCCCTGCATATCTTGGAATTGGTGAAAGCCTAACCGTATCAACTAAAAAACGGTTTGAGACCAGTACGGCACCAGATGGCACACGCTGGGCACCCAATAAGCCTTCTACTCTTAAAAGGAAGAAGGGCAATAAACCGCTGATCGGTAAAACCAGTCTACTATCTCAGCAAATCTACTATGAGTTGGATGACAATGGCCTGCGTATTGGCTCTCCAATGGAATATGCTGCGATGCAACATAATGGTGGAATGAAGAGCCAGTTCCCAAATCTCTGGGGAGATATTCCGTCTCGTGAATTTTTGGGGGTGTCGGTTGAAGATGAAAAGATGATTCTGAATACGGTTAGCGATTATTTGAGCAGTGTCGTTAGATAGCTTTTTTAAATCGGCTTATTTTTGCTCTATTTTTCAGCGTTGTTATTTTTACCTGCTTAAAATGATTTTCACTACCCATCCCGTCTAATCCCACTTAGAATTTGTTCTTCCCACATTTATCTTGTATTTCCCCGTGTATTTATCTCACTCCCCCTCAGTTGATGTCGCTCAGTTCGGTTTGCGCCTTGTTTAGTTCGGTTTCGAGCTTGCTCAGCTTCGAGCGTATTGCTTTCAGGTTAGGCTTGGGCAGGGCGGGCTGAGCGATTTTTTCAGGC
>JBAZYW010000140.1:0-6330 GCA_041659125.1 Gallionellaceae bacterium
TCGCCGAACAAGGTACTGAACAAACGCAGCAGACCATAACCGATCACCAGGAACACCGGCACGGCCAGCATCGCCTTGGGTTGCCCCATCGCATCCACGATCTCTTTCAGCGCCAACGGCACCGCGTCTCTGGTCAACTTCGCCAGCACCAGCAGCACGACCACCAAGATCACACGCCCCTTGAACTCCAGCAAATAAGGCAGCAGGGTGCTCACCGTGCGCCAGTCGGCACGCGTCGCGGATGCGGGGCTTTGGGAAGAAGGAGAATGTGATGGGCGCATAACGGTCTACAGAAAAGCTGACCGCGCATTATAACTGCCCGCGTGCATCAAAACAGCGGGTAACGTGCGGCATGCCCTATTGCCCGTGAACGACGCTACTCCAGCCAGATGAACGAGCCCATGCGGCCGGTCACTCCATCGCGCCGATAAGAAAAGAAACTCGCGGGATCGTTATAGGTGCAGTGCTCTCCGCCGTAGATGCGTGAGACGCC
Organism: Gallionellaceae bacterium; assembly: GCA_041659125.1. Classification (GTDB taxonomy): domain Bacteria; phylum Pseudomonadota; class Gammaproteobacteria; order Burkholderiales; family Gallionellaceae; genus PALSA-1006. The sequence continues at coordinate 494 of JBAZYW010000140.1, forward strand.
CAGTGCATTCAGGCGTTGACGCGCCAGCAGATAGATGTCGGCCAACCACTTGCCGCCGACACCGGGCAAAAATGCTTCCGCCGCCTGCGCATGGTGCGCGATGAATTCAGCACGTACCTCCTCACCCACCTCGAATGCCCTTTGACTGATGGCAGGCCCGAACCAAGCCATCAACTTGTGCGGCGCAACGCCCATTGCCTGCACCGTCGTTTCGATCACGCTTGCCGCCAATCCTTTCCAGCCCGCGTGCGCTGCACCGACTACCGTTCCATCTTCATCGCACAACAAAATGGGCAGACAATCCGCCGTCATCACCACGCAAACCGAACCGCGATGACGCGCAACACTGGCATCTGCCTGAATCAAACATGCCGCATTGTCCGCATCCGCGACCACTGTACCGTGCACTTGCTGCAACCACACCGGTTCGCTGGGCATCAGCGCCGCAAGCAAATGGCGGTTACGCGCCACTGCTTGCGTTGCATCGCCCACATGATCGCCCAGATTAAAACTATCGTAGGGTGCTACGCTCACGCCGCCGCAGCGGGTGGTCTGCAAGCTGCGCACATTTGCAGGAGCTGGCCAATCGGGGACGATGCAGTGATCAAGGAAGCTCATGCGCTACCGCCCTGATCCTTTCCAGCAACTGGCGCATATCATCAGGCATGTTCACCTGCCATTCCATCCACTCACCCGTTTCGGGATGCTCCAAGCCCAAACGTTCGGCATGCAAAGCCTGGCGCGGGAATTCCAGCAAAGTGGAACGCATCTGCGGCGGGCACTTTTGCGCGCCTTTGATATAGATATGGTCGCCCACCAGCGGATGACGAATATGTGCCATGTGCACGCGAATCTGGTGCGTGCGCCCGGTTTCCAGTTTGCAACGCACCAAGGTGCAGCCGGGGAACGACTCAACCACCGAGTAATGGGTAACCGCAGGCTTGCCGCCTTCCACCACGGCCATCTTGGTGCGTTGCGAGGGATGGCGATCTATCGGCTGATCCACCTTGCCGCCGCGCTCGATCTCGCCATGCGCCAATGCCATATATTCGCGGCTCACACTGCGATCCTGCAACTGGCGCACCAGCGCGGTTTGCGCGGTGATCGTCCGCGCCACCACCAGCAGACCGCTGGTATCTTTATCGAGCCGATGCACGATGCCCGCACGCGGAACTTCGCCCAGCGACGGATCATGGTGCAACAAAGCATTGAGCAAGGTGCCCTGCCAATTGCCGCTTCCCGGATGCACCACCAGCCCGACCGGCTTATTGATGACGAGAATGCTTTCATCCTCGTAAACGATATCGAGCGCAATATCCTCGGCCTGATAAGGCTGATCGGCCTGATTGCTCTGCGGAATGACGTTGAGCAGCTCGCCGCCCCACACTTTCTGCTTGGAAGTCGCCGCCGCGCCATTCAACGTGACTTGCCCTTGCACCACCCATTCCTGCAAACGGCTGCGTGAATACTCCGGCAGCAGTTTCGCCAGCGCCTGATCCAGACGCATGCCGCCATACTCAAGCGGCACAGCAAAACTCAATGCTGGCAAAGCTTCCGGAAGCAAGGGAATATCGAGGTCTACATCTGCATCCGCGTCGAACGGGGGAACACTAGACTGGGTTACGTGGGTATCTTTGGTATAATTGTGCATATTTTTATTGGATTCGGTCATGCGCCATAGTTTATACGTTTTCCTCCTGTTCACGTTAGTTGCATGCAGTTCCACTCCCGATGACAAGAACTATTCCGCCGATGAACTCTACTCGCAAGCGATGGAGAACATGGAAGATCACAACTTCGAACAGGCGGTAAAAAAGTTCGAGAAGCTGCAATCGCGCTACCCCTATGGGCGCTATGCACAGCAGGCACAGATGGAGATCGCTTACGCCTACTACAAACAGGGCGAACCCGCTCCGGCGCTCAGCGCGATCGAGCGTTTCCTCAAGCAATACCCCAACAATACGCATATCGATTACATGTATTACCTGAAGGGACTGATCAACTTCGATGAGAACCTGAGCGGCGTATTGAATGCGGTCTCGCAGCAAGACCCCTCCGAACGCGATCCAAAATCGGTACGCGACTCGTTCGACTCTTTCAAAGAGTTGGTGACACGTTTTCCCGATAGCACTTACGCCCCCGATGCCAAGCTGCGTATGCAATATCTCATCAACACTCTGGCAGGTTCGGACATCCACATCGCCAGCTATTACCTGCGTCGCGGCGCCTATGTCGCCGCAGCGAATCGCGCAAAAGGCGTGCTGATCGATTACCCGCAAACGCCGCAAACGCGCGATGCCTTGCAGATCATGGTGCAAGCCTACAGCGCAATGGGGATGAGCGACCTGCGCGATGATGCGCAGCGCATACTAAACCAGAACACAACAGCCAATGGGAACGCACCTGCGAAGCCGTCGGCCAAACCCGATTCAGGCGCCACCGCCGGAGCCCGTCCTTGAAATTCTGTCCCGAATGCGGAGCACCTGTCGAACTGCGCCTGCCGCAGGACGACAACCGCGAACGCCACGTCTGCACCGTGTGCGCCGCCATTCATTACCACAACCCTAAACTCATCGTCGGCGCTATCCCCGAGTGGGAAGACGGACGCATTCTGCTGTGCCGCCGCGCCATCGAGCCGCGCCACGGCTTATGGACATTGCCTGCCGGATTCATGGAAAACGGCGAGACCACAGCCGAAGCCGCCGCGCGCGAAACTTTAGAAGAGGCCAACGCGAGGGTCGACATCGGCGAGCTATATTCGATGCACAACCTGCCGTATATCAATCAGGTGCATTTGCTGTTCCGCGCCCGCCTGCTCGACCTCGACTTTTCTCCCGGCGTGGAAAGTCTGGAAGTCGAACTTTTCAAAGAAAGCGAAATCCCGTGGGATACGCTCGCCTTCCGTCCGGTAAAGTACACCTTGCAACGCTATTTCGCCGATCGCAAAAACGGCAGCTTCCCATTCTTTATCGCAGATCTAACTCCACCAGCGCAAAAACACGACAATCACGCATAATCCGATCATTGATCGCCGAAACACACCGCATGAAATCCATCCTTATCCTCTCTGTCGCCCTACTCTTAACAGGATGCGCATCCACACCGAACAGCGACCCCAAAGACCCTTTCGAAAGCGCTAACCGCAAAGTCTATAAATTCAACGAGGCACTCGACCGCAACGTACTCAAGCCGGTGGCCAAAGGTTACAACACCGCATTGCCGAAACCCGTCAAGATCCTGTTGCACAACTTCTTCTCCAATCTGGACGATGTCACCGTCACGCTGAACGACTTGCTGCAACTAAAATTCCAACAAGCGGCTTCCGACGGAAGCAGGGTCTTATTCAACTCCACATTTGGAATATTCGGCTTCCTGAACGTAACCGACCGCCTCGAAAAGCATAATGAGGACTTCGGCCAAACGTTGGGTTATTGGGGGGTCGGCAGCGGACCGTATCTGATGCTGCCGTTCTTCGGCCCCAGCTCGATACGCGATGGTGCAGGGCTGGGCGGAGACAGCCTGACGGGCGTCATCACCAACATCCGCGACATCCCCACCCGCAACAGCTTATATGCCACCGACAAAATCCGCATCCGCGCGGATTTACTGGAACACGAGCAGGCTCTCGACGACACCTCTGATCGCTACACATTCATCCGCGACTTCTACCTCGCGCGTCGGCAGAGCCTGGTGTACGACGGCGATCCGCCACGAGAAAAATATATCGACGAGGAAGACTGACGAAAAACCATCGTGTTAACGCGAACTCATTCAGACATAAAAAAGGCTAGTCGTTACGACTAGCCTTTTTACATTCAATCACCAAACCAAAGTTAGCGCGCCGCGCGCAACGCCTCGATACGCTCATCCAATGGCGGGTGCGTCATGAACAACTTGGAAAATCCGCCACTGCTCGAAATCGCCATTGCCGCCATGTTTTCCGGCATCGCCGCCTTCTCGTGATTCACTTTCAACTTTTCCAGTGCGGAGATCATCTTCTGGCGTCCGGCCAAACTCGCCCCACCCGCATCGGCACGGAACTCGCGTTGGCGCGAAAACCACATGACAACGATGCTGGCCAATACGCCCAACACCAGTTGCGCTACGATCTCGGCCACAAATGCACCGATGCCGGGGCCGTCGCGTCCTTCGTTCTTCAGCAACACGCGATCCACGAAATAACCGAACAGCTTGGAGAAGAACACCACGAAGGTGTTGACCACGCCTTGTATCAACGCCAGCGTCACCATGTCGCCGTTGGCAACGTGGCTGATCTCATGTGCCAACACCGCTTCGACTTCGTCTTTACTCATGTTGTTGAGCAACCCGGTGCTTACTGCCACCAGCGCGTCGTTACGGTTCCATCCGGTCGCGAATGCGTTCACATCCGCCGCGTCGTAAATCGCCACTTCCGGCATGCCGATACCGGCGGCCTGCGCCTGGCGACGCACCGTCTCCACCAGCCAGCGCTCGGTTGGATCGAACGGGTTGGTGATAACTTGCGCACCGACCGACTGCTTGGCCATCCATTTGGACATAAATAAAGAAACAATCGAACCGGCAAAGCCGATCACTGCCGACAACACCAACAACGCGGTGAAATTGATACCACCACTCTGATCCATCCAGCGATCCACGCCCAGCAAGCGCAGGGTGATGTTGATAACGAGCAGAACCGCGATATTGGTCAGAATAAATAAGAAAATACGTTTCATTGCTTGTCTCCGAAATGACTGTTTAGAACGGTGAGCGAATTTTCAAACGCCTTCACGGCATACGAAATGGGGACGAAATGCAAAGTTTCAAGCCCCTTCTCAGCGGTGATACACTCGCGCGCCATTGGAACACCATTAGGAGAAAAAGTTGCACGCGTTACTCAATCACCCTGCCGTACAAGCCGGTCTGATTCCATTCATCGCCGCCCTGGCAAGCGCCGAACTGTTCCAGCGCCTGCGTTTGAGCGGGCTGGCGATCATCGCCGGCTTCGCCGCCACAGCATATTTTGCCGCAGACTTCGACCTCGAACCGCTCACCGATGCGCGCAAAATCATCTGGCTCGGCATTGCGGCCAGCGCACTCGCCATTCCGCTCACACTGCTGACATGGCCGCGCTGGCGCCCTGTCCTCTCGGCGCTGTCGGCACTAGCCCTTATATGGGCAGGCTGGCCTATCTTGCAACAAAAGGCTATCGCCGACGCGCTGCTATGGGGTGCAGGCTGTACGTTCTATGTGGGCTGGCTGGTATTCTGGTTTGATGGACTGCGTGATAGAGCCGTGGCAGCAGGCAATGCAGGATTCGCTCTGGGAATTGGTACAGGGATGGCGGCATTGCTCAGCGCATCCGCGCTATTGGGTAAATTCGGTCTGGCTCTGGGTGCCGCATCCGCCGCCTACCTGTTGATTCAGCTCATCACCAACAGTCGCCTGCCTTGCGGTCGCAGCTTCACACTGCCGCTGTCGCTCATTGCCGGTCTGACAGGAGCTTTCGCCGTACTCGGCTCACAGCAGCCCTGGTACTCGCTCCCACTTCTGGGATTGATACCCCTTGCCGCACATGTCTCGATTCCCGAAAGATGGTCAGTCCGGCTACAGTCTCTCACGCTGGCATCGCTTACTTTTGCGTGCGCGGCAGGCGCGGTCTATTTGACATGGCATCCGCCGTTCTAGTGGACCCGATGCCGTAGTTGCGTTACTCGCCCGCGACCTCTTTCAAGAAAGCGATGACGTTGTTGGCAAGAGACTCTTCGGCATACTCGGACGCCTCTTCCCAATCGAACTCGTCGTGGATCGACTGATCGCTCAGGCGCATCCTGGCGAAGTCTTGCGGGGCTACGGAA
>JBAZYW010000141.1:0-6284 GCA_041659125.1 Gallionellaceae bacterium
GAGGCCGTACGCTCAGGCCGTATTCTGGCGGCAGAATTCATCAATCAGGGCCGCGCTTATCGCACTGTGTATTATCAAACCAGCAGCACGACTGGGGATTACTACACCCCGGACGGCAAGAATATGCACAAAGCTTTCTTGCGCTCTCCGATCGAATTCTCTCGCGTCAGCTCCGGCTTCAGCTCGTCGCGCTTCCATCCCGTGCTGAACAAATGGCGCGCCCACAAAGGCGTGGACTATGCGGCCCCCACCGGCACCAAGGTAAAAGTGACTTCCGACGGCATCGTTGCCTTGGTCGGCAAGCAAGGCGGGTACGGCAACGTGATCATGGTCAACCATCAAGGCCGCTACACCACGGTATACGGACATTTGTCGAAATTTACTCCCGGCATCCATCGCGGCCAGCGCGTTAGCCAGGGCGAGATCATCGGCTATGTCGGCATGACCGGCTTGGCCTCCGGCCCGCACTTGCATTACGAATTCAAAATCGACGGTATGCAACGCGACCCGCTGCGCGTGGCATTACCCGATGCCGCTCCCATCAGCGCAGCGCAAAAAACAGCGTTTCTGGACAACACTCGTGAATTGAACGAACGCTTGGCCATGTTGCGCAATACACGTTTGGCGAAGCTGGATTGATTTTCGGCAGGTGAAGAAATCCCCGGAATTTTATATCGGCATCATGTCCGGCACTAGTCTGGACGGGATCGACGTGGCACTGGTCGATCTCTCCGACGCCCGCATCAAACTCATCTCCACGCATTACCAAGCCTACCCGCAAGACCTTAAAGATGCGCTGTTAGCTCTGCATCACCCTGCCCCCGACGAACTGCACCAAGCGCAGATTATTGCGAACCAGCTTGCCCGTGATTATGCCAATGCGACGCTGGCATTGCTGCGAGAAACCAACATCCCCGCAAACGAAATCCGCGCCATCGGCTGCCACGGGCAGACTATCCGGCATCGCCCCGAACTCGGTTACACCATACAGCTGGGCAATGCGGCATTGCTGGCAGAGCTAACGGGCATCAGCGTCATAAGCGATTTCCGCAGCCGCGACATCGCGGCAAAAGGCCAAGGCGCACCGTTGGTTCCCGCTTTCCATGACCGCGTATTGCGCCATCCCGACATCCACCGCGTCATCGTCAATATCGGCGGCATTAGCAACCTGACCGATTTACGTCCCGGTCGCCCAACAATCGGTTTCGACTGCGGGCCGGGCAATCTGCTCATGGATGCGTGGATTCAAGAACACAAAAACAGCGCTTACGATAAAGAAGGTGCTTGGGCAGCCAGCGGAAAGTTAATTCCGGCACTGCTACAAAGCTTGCTAACAGAGCCGTTTTTCAATGCCGCCCCGCCGAAAAGCAGCGGACGGGATTTATTCAATCTGCACTGGCTCAGAGAACGTTTACACGGAGATGAAGCACCCGAAGATGTGCAATCCACGTTATTGGCATTAACTGCGCATGGCATCGCGGATTCGATTCAAAAATTCTGCCATGGAGCGCAAGAAATCTATTTGTGCGGAGGCGGTGCGCATAACCAAGCGTTAGTGCGCGGTATGAATGCAGCTCTCCCCCAATGCAGCATTCAGCTCACTGACACATTGGGGATAGGCGCAGACTGGCTGGAGGCGATCGCCTTTGCCTGGCTGGCCCAGCAAACTATGCAAGGGAAAAGTGCCAACTTGCCCGAGGCCACGGGAGCCAGTCACCCGTGTATTCTCGGTGCCATCTATCAAGCGTAATTTCAATCCCATTTCATCGTTGAAACTGCGTTGGCGGCCTCCCGAACTCCTAGCCGTGCAAAATTGCACTGTCCGCGTCGTTCGCTCGTTGCCGCCCCTTCGACAGTGCTCAGGACAGGCTTGTTTGACCTTCGAAATAGAATTGAAATGAAAAACGGGAGCGCTTTCGCGCCCCCGCCTATCGTTCCAACTAATACTACTGCTCGTTTTTATACCGAGAATGAAGAACCGCAACCGCATGTGGTTGTCGCGTTTGGATTCTTGATGACAAACTGCGCGCCTTCCAAGCCTTCCTGATAATCAATCTCGGCCCCCGCCAGATACTGGAAGCTCATCGGGTCGATCAGCAACTGCACGCCGTTCTTATCCAGAACCGTGTCGTCATCGTTGGCCACTTCATCGAAGGTAAAGCCATACTGGAAGCCGGAACAACCGCCGCCGCTCACAAATACGCGCAGCTTGAGGTCGGCATTGCCTTCTTCTTCGATTAGTTGCTTCACCTTATTCGCCGCATTATCGGTAAACAAAAGTAAATCCGGCATTTCTGTTACTGCGTTCATAACCACCTCCACAAATTAATTTACGACTCGGCACCGCTCAATTTCAACGTCACCACTTTATCTGAGACCTCGGCCAAATGGATTAGTTTCCCTTCGACGATCGCGCCCAATTGAATCTCCAGCGTCTTGTAATGCACATCTCCCGTAAGCTTGGCCTTGCTCTGCAATTCCAGATACTCGGAGGCACGCACCGGCCCCGTCACCACACCATTGGCCACCAGATGGGTCACGTTTATTTCGCCATCCACACGCGCATGCTCGCTTAACACCAGAGTGCTGGGCTTGCCCGGATTGGCGATGACGTTGCCGTCAACTTCGCCGTCCACCCGCAACCCGCCGCTAAAATGCAAATCCCCCACGACTTTGGTTCCTGCACCGATCAAAGAGTCGATGCGATTTTGCGGCTTACTAGGTTTGCTACCAAACATACGGCTCTCCCTTACGATACTCCGACAGTCTGTTTGACTTTAGGTTCACGCGCCCCTTTTTCAAACACCCTTACCTGAACATTTTCGATGCGCATATCCGAGGGTAATTTAAAAACCCGATCTATGCGTTGATAGTATTTAAAACTCAGCTGATGCGCTGCGATGTCCGGCGAGTTTTCCTGCGGGAATTGTAGCATTACTTTCTTGCCGTCTTGCTCGCCGTTCACCAATAATTGCAGGCTCCCCTGAAACTCTTTGCCGCGCTGCTGGACATTTTGCACCAACAGCAAGCGGCAGTGATATTCGCCCGGCAAAACGTCCGGGTGAATTTTCAGCCGATGGATGCTCAATTCCGCTTCCCGTCCCGCCGTCAACGGCAGATTCTGGAAGAATGACAAATCCTCTTTGAGTCGTATATTTTCCTCATTCAGGCTTTTTACCTGAGTTGAGGTCTCTTGCATGGCAGATTGATCAATCTGCCCCTGCCGCTCATAAGAGGCGACCTGACTTGCCAGCTTGGCATTTCCAACCTCCAAATTTGCCACGCGGTCGCGCAATTCATCCAGTTCTTTTTCAGCCAATCCCCGATGAAATCCGGCCAGCTCCAAGCCCGAGTCATACGCCCACCACACCAATACGCCAGCCGCAAAAATAAACGGCAGGATGATAGCCCAGCGCACGTACCATGGCACATGCGGGCGCACCGACAAACGCGGTGCGGAGATACTGAATTTTCTCTTGAGCTTGCGTATCATGGCTAGGGAAGCAGGGGAATTACGCCGAGCGCAGTCGCCTCGGGCAATCCGAACATAATATTCAGATTTTGCACCGCCTGCCCCGCAGCCCCCTTGACCAGATTATCGATCACCGACAATACCACCACGGTATCCCCGCCCTGAGGCCGGTGTACCGCGATACGGCAATGATTCGAGCCGCGCACCGAACGCGTTTCGGGATGGCTGCCCGCTGGCAACACGTCCACGAAAACCTCATTGGCATAACGCTGCTCGAACAATGCCTGCAAATCCACATCCGTCCTGATCTGCGCATACAAGGTCGCATGTATCCCCCGGATCATCGGCGTCAAATGCGGCACGAAAGTCAGCCCGACCGGCTTGCCGCAAACGTTCGCCAGCCCTTGCCTGATCTCCGGCAAATGCCGATGTCCTGCCACGCCATAAGCCTTGAAGTTGTCCGCTGCCTCGGCCAATAAAGCCGTAATCTCGGCCTTGCGCCCCGCGCCGGAAACGCCGGATTTTGAGTCGGCGATCAAATGCCCGGCATCCACCAATCCCGCCTCCAGCAAAGGAATGAAACCGAGTTGCACCGCCGTCGGGTAGCAACCCGGATTAGCTACCAACCGCGCCTGCTTGATTTGCGCCCGATTCACTTCCGGCAAGCCGTACACTGCCTCACTCACCAAATCCGGACAGGCATGACTCATGCCGTACCATTTCTCCCATTCCGCCACATCCTTGATGCGAAAGTCCGCCGCCAGATCGATGACCCGCACACCCGCATCAAGCAAAGCACGCGTCTGCTGCATCGCGATGCCGTTAGGTGTGGCGAAGAACACTGCATCGCACTGATCCAAATGCGCCTCATCCGGATGCGTGAAAGCCAGATCGACGTAACCGCGCAGGCTAGGGAACATCTGACTGACAGGGGTGCCCGCATCGGCACGCGATGTGATCACCCGCAACTCGACTTGCGGATGCTGTGCCAGCAAGCGCAATAACTCGACGCCTGTGTAGCCTGTCCCACCAACGATTCCGACCTTGATCACATCCCGCTCCCGTCCCGATATTGAGGCGCAAATGATAAATGAAAAAACCGCCCGAAGGCGGTCTTTTCTGCACTTCCGGCAAGCGCTTAACGCTTGGAGAATTGCTTCCTGCGGCGCGCCTTGCGCAGACCGACTTTTTTACGTTCAACTTCGCGTGCATCGCGAGTCACCAGACCGGCTTGGCTCAAGGTAGGCTTCAGCGCAGCATCGTAGTCGATCAGGGCACGGGTAATACCATGACGCACTGCACCGGCTTGACCGGACTCGCCGCCGCCTGCAACGTTTACCATGATGTCGAACTTGCCCATCATCTCGGTCAATTCCAACGGCTGACGCACGACCATGCGGCCCGTCTCGCGGGAAAAGAACACATCCAGCGGCTTATCGTTAACAACGATATTGCCTTTGCCTGGTTTGATGAACACGCGGGCTACTGCGCTTTTGCGACGGCCTGTGCCGTAGTTATAAGTCACGCTCATGATTACGCCTTTAACAGATCAATAGGTTTAGGTTGCTGGGCACTATGCGGATGCGTCGCACCGGCATATACCTTGAGCTTGCGCAACATCGCGTAGCCCAACGGACCCTTCGGCAGCATACCGCGCACGGCCTTTTGCAGCACGCGTTGCGGGTGACGCTGACGCAACTTGGTAAAGTTGGTTTCGTAGATACCGCCGGGATAGCCGGTATGACGATAGTAAATTTTGTCTTCGGCTTTTTTGCCGGTTACACGCACCTTGTCGGCATTGACGACAACAACGAAGTCGCCTGTATCAACGTGCGGCGTGTAGATCGCCTTGTGCTTGCCGCGCAAGCGGGCAGCGATCTGGCTCGCCAGGCGACCCAGAACTGAATTGGAAGCATCGACGAGAAGCCAGTCATGCTGGACTTCATGTTGCTTAGCGGAAAATGTTTTCATGGCACTTCCTAATACAAAAGAGTTAGTAAACTTCGAAGGGCGCGGATTGTATGCGAGACAATGAGCCCCTGTCAAATATCTCTGACTATGTTTGCCGACGGCGTAATAATCCCGTAACACGAACCCCCTACCGTGGCGCCCTTCTTAACCGCACATCAGGGATCGTCATGCCCACAACAGCCCCGCTAGCCGCACAACCCCCATCCAATATCAGAATACTTTCATCAGTGCCTGCTGATGCCAACGATTCTCAGGCGCCGGAACTAACACCGCTTCATGAGATTCTCCAGCAACGCAAATTAACCGCACTGTTTCAGCCCCTCCTTGACCTGAATAGTGGCGAATTTCTCGGCTATGAAGGCCTGATTCGCGGCCCAGCCGACAGCCCGCTGCACTCGCCCGCCAAATTATTCAGCGCCGCCTTGCAGCAAGACCTGTCGCTTGAACTGGAAATGCTGTGCCGGCAAATCGTACTGGAAAGCTTCGCACGTCTGGGCCTTCCCGGTAGTCTGTTCTTGAACGTCAGCCCGGAAACCCTGATGCATCCGAGCTTCAAAAATGGGCAGACCCTCGAATTCATGGCGCAACTGGGCATCTCTCCGGAACGCGTCATCATTGAAATCACCGAAAACCAGCCCACCTTCGACTTTGTCGCCATGCGCAGCGCTTTGCTGCACTACCGCGCTATGGGTTTCAAAATCGCCATCGACGATCTGGGCGAAGGATTCTCCAGCTTGCGCCTATGGTCGGAGTTGCGCCCGGAGTTCATCAAGATCGACATGCATTTTGTGCAGGGAGTGGACAACGATCCGGTTAAATTGCAATTCCTGAAGTCCATCCA
>JBAZYW010000142.1:0-6272 GCA_041659125.1 Gallionellaceae bacterium
TATCGGAGATTTTCCGGCGTTCGCGCATCAGCGCTTTAATCTGTTCGATCACCTGTTCGGTCGATGCGCCGTCTTTCACCGAGATCATGATGCTGCTGATGTCCTGACTGCCGAGCAACCGTCGCTGCACGGTGCGCAGCGGCATGATGACCGTGTCGTCCTGATCCCTTCCCATGGAGCTTTGGCCTTTAGCGACCAGCACGCCGATGACTTCACAGGAAAATTGTTTGATGCGAAGCTCGTTGCCCAACGGGTTTTGTCCGTTGAACAACTCCTTCTGCACGGTCGCGCCTATGACGCACACGGCTTTGCCGGAGCGCTCTTCGGCATCATTGAAAATACGGCCCGATGCCAGCGTCCAGCTTCCGGCGATAAAATAATCGCTGTTACTTCCGGTGACGGAGGACGACCAGTTCTTGGTGCTCGCCACCAGCATCGTATTGCGTCCCGCTGTGGGGGCGACGGCATTGAGCGAGCCGATTTGCGCGCGGATTGCATTTGCGTCTTCGATCTTGAAGTTGGGGGCGCTGGCGCCGCTGCTGCCCGGCCCCATGCTTTGCTGTCCGGGGCGCAGCATGATCAGGTTGCTGCCCAGGCTGGAAATCTGCGCCGATACCGATTGCGTCGCGCCGTTGCCCAGCGTGACCATGGTGATGACCGACGACACTCCGATGACGATCCCCAGCACGGTCAGGAAAGAGCGCATCAGGTTGCGGCGAATCTCGCGCAGTGCGAGCAGTATGCTGGTCCAGCCCATTATTGTTGCTCCTCTTTGCGGGTGTCGCTTGCGACGAGGCCGTCCACGAAATGCACGGTGCGTTTCGCGTAAGCGGCGATGTCGGGTTCATGCGTCACCATCAGGATGGTGATGCCGTGTTCACTGTTCATGTTGACCAGAAGCTCCATGATCTCGTGGCCGCGTTTTGAATCCAGATTGCCGGTCGGTTCGTCGGCGAGCAGAACTCTGGGATTGGTCACGATGGCGCGCGCGATGGCGACGCGCTGTTGCTGGCCGCCGGATAATTCAGACGAGGTGTGATGCTCCCAGCCATCGAGCCCGACAGCCTTAAGCGCGGCTTTGGCTAGTGCGTGTCGCGCATCGGCCGGCTCCCCCCGATACAGCAGCGGCAGCTCGACATTTTCTTGCGCTGAGGTGCGTGCCAGCAGGTTGAAACCCTGAAACACGAAGCCGAGGTAATTCCGCCGCAGCAAGGCGCGCTGATTGCGCGCGAGGCTTTCGATATGCACGCCGTCGAACACATATTCGCCGGAAGTCGGCGAGTCCAGGCCGCCGATAATGTTCATCGCCGTCGATTTGCCGGAGCCGCTGGGGCCCATGATGGCGACGAACTCGCCCTGACGGATGGAAAGATCAACGCCGCGCAGCGCCTGAAATTCGGCCCCCCCCTGACCGTAAGATTTGGTGATGCCGGACAGCGTGATGAGCGGACTTTCCGCATCGGATAGGTTGGCGTTATTCATTTCGGCGACTTCAGGGTTCCGGTGATAACGGACATGCCGGCTTGCAGATCACCGCCCACAATCTCTGTGTAACGCCCGTTGCTGAGTCCGGTTTTTACTTCGATGACAACGGGCTTGGTTTCCCTTAGCACCCAGATTTGCTTGGCTGTGCCAGATGCATTATTGGCAATAACTTTGGGTTGTTGCGAAGGCGGGCGCGGCAGCATACTGGAAAGAAATCCGCCCGATTTTTCCGTTTGCGCGGACGATGCTGGCGTGTACCGCAGTGCCTCATTGGGCACCAGCAATACGCTGTTCCGGTTTGCCGTGGCGATCTCGGCAGTCGCTGTCATGCCGGGGCGCAGGCTGAGATCAAGGTTGGATACCGTGAGGATGGTCTTGTAGGTCACCACCCCGTCCGTGGTTTGTGCGCCGAATCCAACGCGCACAATTTCGGCGGGATATTTTCGGCCCGGCCACGCATCTACCGTAAAGAAGGCGGCCTGCCCTGGCTTGACCTGACTGACATCGGCTTCATCCACGTTCACCTGTAACTCCATTTGTGCCAAGTCTTCCGCCAGCGTGAACAACACTGGCGCTTGAAGCGAAGCGGCGACAGTCTGCCCCGGTTCGATCTTGCGCGTTAGCACGATGCCGTCGATAGGCGAGCGGATGGTTGCTTTGGACAGGTTGGTCTGATCCGAGCGCAACGTTGCCAAGGCCTGTTCAGCCGTTGCGCGGGCGTTGGCTTCGTTAGCCTTGGCGCGCGTTAGCGTGGCTTCCGCACTGCTTAATTCGCTCACTGAGGGCACCTTGCCGCCGGAAAGCTTTGAGACCCAGCTTAAGCGTGCATAGTTTGAATCGGATTCTTTTACGGTGGCCTGCATCTGTGCAACCTGCGCTTCGGCGGCAAGTACGGCGGCTTTGGATTTTGTGACTTGATCGTTCAGTTTGGACAAATCCATCTGTGCCAATACCTGCCCGCGTTTGACGCTGGCATTTTCTTCTACCAGTACGCTTTCGACGATGCCGGAAAGCTCACTGCCCACGTCCACTTGGTTGGTGGGATGCAGATTGCCTGTGGCCGATACTTTTACCGACAGATCTCCTTTTTTAACCTCCTCGGTAATAAATTTAGTGTCGATGGAATTATTTGCCGAAGGCAATAAAAGCCACGCAAGCAAAATCATCGAGACAACACCGGCAATGACGCGACGGATAGTTTTGCCTTTGCCGGTTTTGGGTGCGTTGACGATATCAAGCAGTGATTTATTGCGGGATGCGCTATCGTTGTTATTCATGGATGACCACCTTCGGTTTTGTTAGTCGTTGCTTCGGTGCTTTTTTCCCAGCCGCCCCCCATTGCCTTGTACAGGCTGATGAATGCGGAAAGTTCATCCAGTTCGGTGCTGGCCAGATTGTCTTCGTTGGAGAGCCTTGTTCGTTCGGTATCCAGCACGCCGGGAAAGTCGATGAGGCCGCTGGCATAACGCTGCCCTGCCAATTGCGCGGCATTGCGCGCTGATGTTGCCGCTAGTTGCAACGCGGCCTGACGTTCGCGGCTGTTGGCGTAAGCCGCCAGTGAATTCTCGACATCCTCCAGTGCGGTCAATACGGCTTTTTCGTAAGCGATCTGCGCCTGTTCCTGTACCGCATTCTGGGCTTTGATGTTGCTGCGGACACGGCCGCCATCGAAAATCGTCTGGGCGATGCTGCCGGTGAGGGAGCTGGTGATGGACTCGGCAGCGCCCAGGGTACCCAGTGTGGCGGCTTGCCATCCCAAACTTCCACTCAGTGAAAAGCTGGGATAGCGCGAGGCGGCGGCTTGGCCGATGCGCGCAGTCTCCGCTGCCAGCTTTCTTTCTGCCGCTTGCACATCGGGGCGCTGGCGCAAAGTATCGGCTGGAATAGCGAGCGCGATTTCATCAGGCAATGTCGGCAATGTGCCAGGGGCGGATAAGCGCTCATGCAAGGCGACGGGGAATTTGCCCAGCAGGATTGCCAGCCTGTTTTCTGCCTTGGTCAGGCTGCTGTTGAGTGTGGGGATGCTCGCATGTGTCTGATACATGCTGGAGCGAGCCTGCTCAACATCTAATGTAGTAACAAGACCCGCCTGCTCGCGCCATGCAGTGATTTGCAGTGTTTCGCGTTGCGAATCCAAATTGCTTTGGGCAATGGCCAGGCGAGTCTGATAACTGCGCAGTTGTACATAGTTGAGCGCGACCTCGGCAGCCAGTGAGACTTGCGTGTTGTGCAGATTCGCGAGTGTGATGCCTGCATCGGCATTCGCAGCTTCCAGGGCACGACGCTGACCGCCAAATATATCCGGCTCCCAGCTCGCATCGAATCCGCCTTTGAACAGATCGCTAGCCGGGCTTGTGCCGCTCTTACTTTTGCTTCCAGACAGAGAGCCTTTTACTGTGGGCGAACGATTGGCATCCGCCAAATCGATACGGGCGCGGGATTCGCGCAGCTTTGCCTGTGCGCTGCGCATATCGGGGCTGTTGCGCAATGCCTCCTCAATCAGCTCAGTCAGCAGCGGATCATTTAGTCGTTGCCACCAACGGGAGAGGTCTTCCGTGCGACTGACCGTGCCTGCCGTATTGGACCATGCCGCAGGCGCAGGAGGGTCGCGCTTGATGTAGTCCGGCCCTGTGGCGCAACCCGCAAGCAGGATGGCAGGCACAAATAATTGAAATAGTTTTTTCACTTCCACCCCTTCGTCGTTGCCATTACTACTTCGCTGTACTGGTGGAAAGATTCTACGGAGCTTGATGTAAAGCGCGGTTAAGGCGTTGCAAAGATGTGCAAATGTTGGGAAGCATGGCAAGTGAAAGATGGCGGCGCGCCGATTCCAGCGGACGTCCCGATATGAAGTCGCTGGCAGTCTGCATGACCGGAAAAGGTTTCAGCCGTTTCAGCAGTTCGTCACCCGGTGCTAGTCAAGGCAATCCGGCGTCTTTCAAGTAACTAAAATTGGTAGCCCGGACTGTTCCGGGCTGCCGTCAATCCGTTCGTATTGAGCTTAACGTTTGCGTTGTTGCTTATTCCAGTAACGGAATTCATCCTCGTAAACTTCGACATCGAGTTCCATGACCCTGCTTTGCATCCGTACCTGAACGTCCGACACTGCCTTGTTGTAAATGCTCGGCCCTACCTCCTCGATGAAAAATTGCAGCAGCGCATCCGCTGCCACGTTGCCGATCTTCTCATCCATATTCGCGTCGAAGTAACGTTCGATGGATGAAACGGCGGCCTTGCGGGTTTCTTTGCTGAGTTCGATGGTCATATCGTTGGATGTGAGTGTGTCGGCCAATGGGGCGCGCATTTTGAGTGACACTATGGTGTTTTGCAATTCAACATATTTAACCCAAATTGTTCGTTAGGCTAAAGCCCGCCCCTCCCCTGACAAGGGGAGGCTGGGAGGGGTTAGATTCTAACGGTTTAAATCACAGCACCCTATGTGTTGCTCGCATACATGCCGTTGGCTGGGTATTCCCATTAACCCAGATAATCCATTAGGCTCAACATTTCCTCCCCCATGCAGGGCACAACGGTGTGCCCACCCTTGGCTATTCCTACCTCACCCGAGCCACCGGAAACCCCTGGCCACTCGGCGAAGCAACCGGATATTGCTTGTGATGAAAAACTTTTTCGGCCAGATCGGGCACTTCATCTTCGATGTAGTTCGCAAGCTCGGTCGTTTTTATGAAACCGTCTTTATCCAGATCGGCCTTGCCTTGCAGCCCTTCACTGATGACGTAGGTAAAGAGTCCGTGGTCACGGTAGCCTTCGAGTGCCTCTTGCTGAGAATTAGCAGCGGAAAGGATGGTTGACCCCACTGCACGAGACAATACTTTAAATGCAGTATCCTCACTCATGCCGCGTGTGAGCATCGCCATCTGTATGGCATCGCCCAGCTTTCCAGCATTACAGGTGTCGAGCACGATGAGTTTCTTTGCTGCCGGGATATTGGAAATCAATTCCTTCAAGCTATTCTGGCTCAAGGCATCGCGTTTGAGCTTCTCGGTCGAAGTCGCACCCACGTTCGATGTGATGAGGAAATATTCGCCGTCGTCCACCGTGCCATGTGAAGCCACATAGAACACGAATAAATCATTCGGCCCGACTTCGGTGCGCATCTTATTCAGAGCCGCAGTAATCGACGCACTGGTGGTTTCCTGGCGGGTGGTTAAGCGCGTGATCGTGACGATATCAAATAAACCTGCGGCTCGTTCTTTGAGAGTGTCTGCAAACAAGTTGGCATCAGCCACAGGATATTTAAGTGTGAGCTTCGGATTTTCGTATTCCTGAATACCCACTACTAAAGCATGCAGGGCGGGTTTCTTCACGGCAGTCTGCGCATCAATCTCAAATAGTGCATCGGTGCTCTGCATTGTGTTATCGGCATTGAAGGCGATGGCGCGCAGACTGTTTTTGCCCGAGATCAATTGCAGCGGATAAGCGAAAGTTCGGGCCGAGCTTGGCGTTTCAGTTTTAAGCCTCAAGGCACGTCCGCTTTGATCCAGCACCACCGCCGTACCATTGAGATACAAGCGCACGTCGCCGATGCCGCCGCCCTGATCCTTCACTTCAAGGGATACGGTTATTTGATCGGAGGAAACGGATGCAGGGGTATTGATGATCGCGACGCTGGGTGGCGGTTTAATATCAGCGATCTTCTTCAGACCTTCTATGCGCTGTCCAGCAAGCGCGACTTTGACAAGGTCAGGGCGATAGAACGATTCGCGCAATTGCGAAATGGTGTATGGTTTGCCGCCGACGGTGACGTTCAGGTACTGGTCGCCTTT
>JBAZYW010000143.1:0-3415 GCA_041659125.1 Gallionellaceae bacterium
CGCACCGTGCTCGAACAGCGCCATGATGGCGTCGCCGATGTATTTATCGATGATGCCGCGGTGGCGGCTGATGACCGGCTCCATCTGGCTGAGGTAGGAGTTGATGAACTCGAAGTTCTCCGCCGGGGTCATCGATTCCGACAGCGGGGTGAAATCGCGGATGTCCGAGAACATGATGGTCATCTTGCGCTCGACCTGATCGCCGAGTTTGACATCGACGATGCTTTTGACTTCAAGCAGGTTGAGCAGCTGATGGGGGACGAGGCGGCCGTATGCGGTTTCGGTTTGCTGGAGCAGGGTCAGCGCTTGTTGATGCGCGAAGATGACTTTGTGAAGGATCTCTTGGATGCCTTCGGGAGTAGGCGCGACAGGTGCTTGGTCTTTGTTCTCGTCGTTCATGCTCCACTCCTGAAATATCTTTATTGTTGTGGCGAGAATGATACCGCTGATTTACATATTTATGTAACGCAGTAATTCGAGCGGGGTCTCAATTCTTCCTGCGGCCTGCCATGCGTCGAGCACAGCCTGCGGGTCGATATAGCCATATTGGGCAATGATGCCGCGCATTTGCGCCGCGTTGGCGGCTTCCATGTCGCGCTTGTCGTCGCCCAGATACAGGCAGTGTTCGGGCGCGACGCCGATCAATTGGGCCGCGTGCAGCATCGGCATGGGGTGCGGCTTGGCGTGGGCGCAGGTATCGCCGCTCACCATGCAGGCGGCGCGCCCGGCGTAACCCAACGCCTGCATCAGCGGGACGGTAAAACGATGCGGCTTGTTGGTGATGATGCCCCAAGGCAAGCCGAGCTGTTCGATGGCGGCGATTAGTTCTGCCATACCTGCAAACAGCGTGGTGTGCTCGCAGATGTGGGCGGTGTAGTGCGCGAGGAATTCGTCGCGCAGCCCGGCGAAACGGGGATTATCCGGCGTGATACCGAAGGCCAGGCCGAGCAATCCGGCAGAGCCGTGCGATGCTTGCGGGCGGATGGAAGCAAGCGGTAGCGCGGGCAGGTTGTGCAGCGCGAGCACGTGGTTGAGCGCTGCGCCGAGATCGGGTGCGGTGTCGGCAAAGGTGCCGTCGAGGTCGAACAGGACGGCTTTAATCACGACGGCAAGCGAACATGTAATTCACGTCGGTATCTTTACCCAGCGAGTAGGTTTTGCTCAGCGGGCTGTAGCTCATGCCGGTGATGTCGGTCACGCTGAGTCCCGCATTGCGGCAGAACTGTGCCAATTCGGAAGGTTTGATGAACTTGGCGTAATCGTGCGTGCCGCGCGGCAGCATGTTTAACAGGTACTCCGCGCCGATGATGGAGAACAGGTAGGACTTGGGGTTGCGATTGAGCGTGGAGAAAAACACATATCCGCCGGGGCGGACGAGTTGGGCGCAGGCGCGCACGATGCTTTGCGGATCGGGTACGTGTTCGAGCATTTCCATACAGGTGACCGCATCGAAGGCCGCAGGGCGTTCGACGGCGAAAGCTTCCACGGCTATTTTGCGGTATTCGACCTGTTTGCCGCTTTCCAGTAGGTGCAGTTTGGCCACTTGCAGCGGCTTGTCGCCCAGATCGATGCCGGTGACCTGCGCCCCCATCCCCGCCATGCTCTCGGACAGGATGCCGCCGCCGCAGCCTACGTCCAGCACGGTCTTGCTGGCAAGCGGTGCGAAGCGGTCGATGTACTCCAGACGCAGCGGATTGATCTCGTGCAAGGGCTTGAACTCGCTGTTGGCATCCCACCAGCGATGGGCAAGCTGGCTGAATTTTTCGATTTCGATCGGGTCGGCGTTGGTCATGGCTTGAGTCACGGGGAAGTAAAGTGGGCGGAATGTAGCAAAACTGGCCGTAGGCGGCTAGCCAATTCTGCTTTGGCTCGAAGTGGTGCGATGTGATAAACTCGCCCGCTGTTTTTTAAGCCTTTTAGGAAGCCGCCACAGATGGAACAATTCGCTAAAGAAACGCTGACCGTTAGTCTCGAAGAGGAGATGCGCAAGTCTTACCTCGAATATGCAATGAGTGTGATCGTCGGGCGTGCCTTGCCCGATGCGCGCGACGGCTTGAAGCCGGTGCACAGACGAGTGCTGTTTGCCATGCACGAACTGTCCAACGACTGGAACCGTGCTTACAAGAAATCGGCGCGTATCGTCGGCGATGTGATCGGTAAGTACCATCCGCACGGCGACACGGCGGTGTACGACACCATCGTGCGTATGGCGCAGGACTTCTCCCTGCGCTATCCGCTGGTGGACGGGCAGGGTAACTTCGGTTCGGTGGACGGCGATAACGCGGCGGCGATGCGTTACACGGAAATCCGCATGGCGCGCATCGCGCACGAACTGCTGGCCGACTTGGACAAAGAGACCGTGGACTTCGGGCCGAACTACGACGGTTCCGAGCAGGAGCCGCTGGTGTTCCCCGCGCGCTTCCCCAATCTGCTGGTGAACGGTTCATCCGGTATCGCCGTGGGTATGGCGACCAACATTCCGCCGCACAATCTTTCCGAAGTGATCGATGCCTGTTTCGCGTTGCTCAAAAATCCCGAAATCGACATTGAAGATTTGATCGACATCGTTCCCGCACCTGACTTCCCGACAGCGGGATTCATCTACGGTCTGGCGGGCGTCAAGGAAGGCTATCGCACCGGTCGCGGTCGCGTGGTCATGCGCGGACGCACGCACTTTGAAGACTTGGACAAGGCCGGTACGCGCCAGGCCATCATCATCGACGAGCTGCCGTATCAGGTGAACAAGGCCAATCTGCTCATCAAGGTGGGCGAGCTGGTGCGCGAGAAGAAGATCGAGGGTATTACCGAAATTCGCGACGAGTCGGACAAGTCCGGTATGCGCGCGGTGATCGAGCTGCGTCGCGGCGAAATGCCGGAAGTCGTGCTCAACCATCTGTACAAGCACACGCAGTTGCAGGACAGCTTCGGTATGAACATGGTGGCCTTGCTGGACGGTCAGCCGAAACTGCTCAACCTGAAAGAATTCCTCGACGCGTTCCTGCGTCACCGCCGCGAAGTTGTTACGCGCCGTACGATATTTGAACTGCGCAAAGCGCGCGAACGCGGTCACGTTCTGGAAGGTCTGGCGGTTGCGCTGTCCAACGTGGACGAGATCATCGCGCTGATCAAGGCGGCGGCGACTCCGGCCATCGCCAAGCAGGAGCTGATGGCGCATGCGTGGCATTCCACGCTGGTGGAAGAGATGCTGAGCCGAGTGAGCGATGCATCGCGTCCCGAAACTTTATCGCCCGAGTTCGGCATGCTGGGCAGCGGCAATCAGCGCGCATACAAACTTTCCGATGTGCAAGCGCAGGCTATTCTGGAATTGCGTTTGCAACGTTTGACCGGTTTGGAGCAGGACAAGATTGTCGGCGAATACCGCGAAGTGATGGAAAAGATCACCGATCTGCTCGAT
>JBAZYW010000143.1:3425-6250 GCA_041659125.1 Gallionellaceae bacterium
ATCATCAACGACGAGCTGGTGGCGATCAAATCGCAATACGGCGACAAGCGCCGCAGCGAGATCATCACGCACACGCAAGACATGAGCATGGAAGATTTCGTGACGCCGGAAGATGTCGTGGTGACCTTGTCGCACGGCGGCTATATGAAGGCGCAGAAGCTGGACGAATACCGTGCGCAGAAGCGCGGTGGACGCGGCAAGCAGGCGGCCTCGACCAAGGAAGACGATTTCGTCGATAACCTGTTCATCGCCAACACGCACGATTACATCCTGTGCTTCTCCAGTCGCGGTCGCGTGTACTGGCTCAAAGTGTATGACGTGCCGCTGGGCACGCGCATCAGTCGCGGCAAACCGATTGTGAATCTGTTGCCGCTGGAAGAGGGCGAGAAGATCAACGCCATTCTGCCGGTGAAAGAATTCCCCGAGGACAAGTTCGTGTTCTTTGCCACCACCGACGGTACGGTGAAAAAGACGCCGCTGTCCGACTTCGCCAACCCGCGCAAGGCAGGCATCATCGCGATCAATCTGGACGAGGGCGATTTCCTCATCGGCGTGGCGGCAAGGCCGTGCGCTTCGACGAAAACGATGTGCGCTCCATGGGCCGCGTGTCGCGCGGTGTGCGCGGCATGCGACTCACCAAGGGCGGCAAAGTGATCGCGCTGCTGGTGGCCGAGAACGAAGAACAGACCGTGTTGACCGCGACCGAAAACGGTTACGGCAAGCGCACGCCGATTGTTGAATACACCCGTCACGGTCGCGGCACGCAGGGCATGATGGCGATCCAGACTTCCGAGCGCAACGGCAAGGTGGTGGCGGCAACGCTGGTGAGCACCGAAGACGAGATCATGCTGATCGGCACCAACGGCGTGCTGATCCGCACCAGAGTCAAAGAGATCCGCGAGATGAGCCGCGCCACGCAGGGCGTGACGCTGATCAATCTGGAGAAGGGCGAGAAGCTGGCCGGATTGAGCCGTATCGCCGAGACGGAAGATGACGGTGCGGAAGATGTTTCAGACGATGTTGCAGAAGACGACGCAGAAGATTAAAGCTAAAACAAATTGTCCACGAAAGGCACGAAAATCACGAAATAAAACAAACCTCAATACTATTAAAAATAGTCCTTTTGATTGGGGTAAAGATTTTTCATTGTTTGGTTGTGTTCGTGCTTTTCGTGTATTTCGTGGAGAAATGTTTTTTTGATTTAAATGTTTTGTAGTTTCTAGAAATTTAAGGAGGAAATGCCCATGACCATTTACAACTTTAGTGCAGGCCCCGCCGTATTGCCGAAAGAAGTCTTGCTGCAGGCGCAGGCGGAACTACTCGATTGGCACGGCAGCGGTATGTCGGTGATGGAAATGTCGCATCGCGGCAAGGAATACATGGGCATTCACGCCCAAGCCGAAGCAGATCTGCGCGAGTTGATGGGCATTCCCGCCAACTACAAGGTGCTGTTCCTGCAAGGCGGCGCGCATCTGCAATTTTCGATGATCCCGTTCAATTTGTTGCGCGGAAAAACTTCCGCCGACTACGTGAACACCGGCGAATGGTCGAAGAAGGCCATCGGCGAAGCGAAGAAATTTTGCAATGTGAACGTGGTGGCGAACAACGCCGACAAGAACTGCACTTACGTTCCTGCTTTTAATACCTGGAAGCTGGATAAGAATGCGGCCTATGTGCATTACACGCCGAACGAAACCATCGGCGGCGTCGAATTCAACTGGATCCCCAATACGGGCGAAGTGCCGCTGGTGGCGGACATGTCTTCCAACATTCTGTCGCGTCCGGTCGATGTGTGGAAATACGGCATGATTTACGCGGGTGCGCAGAAGAACATCGGCCCGGCAGGACTGACGCTGGTGATCGTGCGCGAGGATTTGGTCGGTCACGCCGATCCGCGTCTGCCGACCATGCTGGACTACAAGACGCATTCCGAAAACGATTCGATGTACAACACGCCGCCGACCTACGCCATCTACATGGCGGGGCTGGTGTTCCAGTGGTTGAAGAAAAACGGCGGCATCGGCGCAATGGAGCAGAAAAACATCGCCAAGGCGAATCTGTTGTATGCGGCAATCGATGCCAGCAACGGTTTCTACAACTGCCCGGTGAACAAGGCCGACCGCTCGCGTATGAACGTGCCGTTCACGCTGAAGGACGCGAATCTGGACGGTGAATTCCTTAAACAGGCGGATGCACGCGGCTTGTTGCAATTGAAGGGGCATCGTTCCGTCGGCGGCATGCGCGCTTCGATCTACAACGCGATGCCGCTGGAAGGCGTGCAAGCGCTGGTCGATTTCATGAACGAATTCGCCCGTAGCAAGGGCTGAATGTCCTCGATGGCAAAGACCTTCCACGTCCTCACGCTGAACAAGATCTCGTCGACAGGCTTGAAGCATTTGCCTGCCGGGCGTTATCAAGTCGGCGACAAGATCGCGCAGCCCGATGCCATCCTGGTGCGTTCGCAGAATATGCTGGAGATGGATATTCCTGCCAGCGTGCTAGCCATCGCGCGTGCCGGAGCGGGAACCAACAACGTGCCGGTGAAGAAGATGAGCGCGCGCGGCGTGCCCGTGTTCAATGCGCCGGGTGCGAATGCCAACGCGGTGAAGGAGCTGGTCATCACCGGCATGCTATTGGCTTCGCGCAACATCGTGCCCGCATTGCGTTTTACGACTGCCTTGCAGGGTGACGATGCGACCATGCACAAGCTGGTCGAGGACGGGAAAAAAGATTACGCCGGAACCGAGTTGCGCGGACGCACATTGGGCATCATCGGGCTGGGGGCTATCGGTCGTCTGGTGGCGGATACCGCCATCGGTCTGGGC
>JBAZYW010000144.1:0-6200 GCA_041659125.1 Gallionellaceae bacterium
TGTGCATAGCGAGCACGGCGTAGAACAGACGCTCACCGAAATCTATCTCATCGGCAACACCAAAGCGCTGGAAATCGAGGACATGCAGAGCCTGCCTTGTGTGGAACGCGTGGTGCGCGTGTCGCAGGAGTACCGCATTCTCGGTCGGCATAAGGACGATAGTCGCCCGGCGCACTTTGAATATAACGGCGTGCGTTTCGGGCAGGACACGCTCAATGTATTTGCCGGACTATGTGCGGTCGACAACGCCGGGCATGTGGAGATCATGCTGCGCGCTTTGCGCGACAACGGCCAAGTGTGTACGCGCATGGGAGCCTACAAACCGCGCACCAGCCCTTATGCGTTCCAGGGTCACGGCAAGAACTGCCTGCCCTATGTGTTCGAGCTGGCGGGTAAATACGGCATCAAGGTGATCGCCATGGAGATCACCCATGAATCGCACCTGAATGAGATTCGCGAAGTATTGCATCAAACCGGCAACCCGACGGGGGTGATGCTACAGATCGGCACGCGCAACACGCAGAATTTCGAGCTGCTAAAGATCGTCGGTCGCCAGCAGGAATTTCCCGTGTTGCTCAAACGCGGCTTCGGCATCACGCTCGACGAATCGCTGAACGCGGCGGAATATCTGGCTTCCGAAGGCAACCGCAATGTGGTGTTCGGCTTGCGCGGCATGAAGACCAATATGGGCGACCCGCACCGCAACATGGTCGATTTCGCACATGTACCCGTGGTGAAGCGCCTCACACGCATGCCGGTATGCGTTGATCCGTCGCATTCTGTGGGCACGCGCGCCGCCTCTCCCGACGGCATCATGGATGTGATGCATGTCACGGCACAAGGCGTGCTGGCGGGAGCGAATATGGTGCTGGTGGATTTTCATCCCATGCCGCCGCAAGCGTTGGTAGATGGCCCCCAGGCCTTGCTGCTGAAAGAGTTGCCGCATTTTCTCGAAGATGTGCAGATCGCACGCGAGGCTTATTTGAAGCGAGCGGAGTTGGTGCGGAAATACAAATAAAAAAGGGCGGCACAAGCCGCCCTTTCTCTGTGTGTTACTGGCTTACCAACGCAGCCCCAGCTTTGCGCTGTAGGTCGCGATACCACCGGTCTGGTCTGCTTCAATGGCAAAATTCGGCAGGCCGAGATTGATGTTGAAGCCGACAAAAACCTTGGATTGTGTGAAGGCCTCTCCTTTTAGTCCGAGGGTCGTTAGCGTGGCATTCGAAGTGGAGCTGTCCACCCAAACCTGACCGGCGCCTATGTAGGGTGTGAAACCGACAAAACCTTTAGAGAACGAAACATCCAGACTTCTGGTGCTGAAAGAAAATTCGCTGATGCCGCTCAGATTGGTCATGGCAGCGCGCACAGCCAAGGCCGGCTCAAGGGCGTCGCCTTCAAGAATCGCGTAACTCAACGCAGCACCGGTAAGTTTGATGTTGGTTGTAGGGATGGCGGTATAAAAAGCGGAGATGTCGATGCCGAACGGCAATCCCTTGGCTATGGTCAGCTTGGGGACGGGCAGAGTCTTCGGAGAGCTAGTGCCGGTTAGCGTATTCCATGCAGCAGCGCTTTTGGATATATCCGTGCCGGAAACTTCCACCCCGATGTCGAAGCCGGTGATGCCCAGCGCAGCAGCCGGAGTGACCGGCTTGTAGCTCATTGCGGCGCCAAAATCTTCGGATAGCAGACGGAAGTCGGCCTGCGCAGCAGCAAGGCCGCCCGCAGCCAAGTTGTTCAGGTTAAAAGTAGTGGCGGCCATGCTGGATTGTGAGTAACAGCCTAGTACAGCCAAAAGCGCGAGTGTTTTTTTCATGATGGTTATGGTTTCCTCTAAAAGAGTTTTTCAGTTTGAAGATTATCCGCCGGGTCAACGATAGAGACGGGGTACGGACACACGCCGGACAATTGGCACGCAGTTAATCGTATCTGGCGCGGGCTTGTCAAGCGTATATCGCTTACGTGTTGCAGTAAGCCAACAGGGCGTCAGGGGAGCCGGATTTCGTCCCGGTGACGTTTAAAGAGCGGGCGTTGAAAATCGCGGTTGTGCAGAGAAGGGGCTTTTGCTAGAATCGCGCCCTCAAAATTTTTGTGCAAGGTAGTTTGTAGATGACAACCATACGTGTTAAAGAGAATGAGCCGTTTGAAGTAGCGATGCGTCGCTTTAAGCGCTCTGTGGAAAAGACCGGTCTGTTGACCGAATTGCGTGCCCGCGAGTTTTACGAGAAGCCAACGGCTGAGCGTAAGCGCAAGCTGGCCGCTGCGGTAAAGCGCCATTACAAGCGTTTGCGCAGCCAAGTTCTGCCGCCTAAGTTGTATTGATTCCAGTTATGACGGGCGCCGCAATCTGTCTTGGTTGCGGCGTTTTGTTTTGATATGAGTCTGAAACAGCAAATCACTGAAGATATGAAAAGCGCTATGCGTGCCAAAGAAACGGCACGCCTCGGCGCGATTCGTCTTTTGCTCGCGGCGATGAAGCAGCGCGAGGTGGATGAGCGCATCGAACTGTCGGATGCCGATATTCTGGCTATCATCGACAAGATGATGAAGCAGCGGCGCGATTCCATCAGTCAGTACGAGGCTGCCGCGCGTCAGGATCTGGCGGATGTCGAAAAATTCGAGATGACCGTGTTGCAGACTTATATGCCGCAACAGTTGACCGAGGACGAGATCGAAACCGCTGTCGCGCAAGCCATTGTTGCAAGCGGTGCAGCAAGTCCGCAGGACATGGGCAAGGTGATGGCGATTCTCAAGCCGCAATTGGCCGGTCGAGCCGACGTCGCCAAAGTCTCCGGTCTGGTCAAGACTAAGCTGTCCAAGTCGTAGGTCGGGTTAGCGGTTTTATCGCGTAACCCGATACAGCGCAATCCAAGAGGGAGCGGGCTGGAGTGATTCCAAAAAGTTTCGTTCAGGATCTGCTCAACCGCCTCGACATCGTGGATGTGGTCGAGCGTTACGTTCCCCTTAAAAAAGCAGGTGCCAATTTTGTCGCCTGCTGTCCGTTTCACAACGAAAAATCCCCTTCCTTTACCGTTAGCCAGAGCAAGCAGTTTTATCACTGTTTCGGCTGCGGCGCGCACGGCACGGCCATCGGTTTTGTCATGGAGCATGCGGGCATGGGCTTTGTCGAGGCGGTGGAGGAGCTGGCCAAGAGTATCGGCGTCACTGTTCCGCAGGAAGCCTCCAATACGCCGCAACATAAGGTTGCTCCCGACCTTTATGATCTGATGCAGTCTGCCACGCGCTATTACCGCGAGCAACTGAAGAAGACGCCGCGCGCCGTTGATTACTTGAAGGGGCGTGGTCTCTCCGGCGAGGTAGCCGCGCGTTTCGGCATCGGCTATGCGCCGGACGATTGGCAGAATCTGAAAGCAGCCGTACCCAATTATCAGGATGCCAGTCTTGTCGAGACGGGCATGGTGATCGAGGGCGAAGGCGGCAAACGCTATGACCGTTTCCGCGATCGCATCATGTTCCCCATCGTCAATGTGCGCGGGCAAGTCATCGGCTTTGGCGGGCGCGTGCTGGACAAGGGCGAGCCAAAATATCTCAACTCGCCGGAAACGCCGCTGTTTGAAAAAGGCCACGAGCTTTATGGTCTGTATCAGGCGCAAAAATCAATCCGTGCCCAGCAGCGCGTGATCGTGGTCGAGGGCTATATGGATGTGGTGGCTCTGGCGCAGAACGGTGTGGAATATGCTGTGGCCACGCTGGGTACGGCGACTACGCCGTTTCACGTGCAAAAATTATTGCGCCTGAGTGAACAGGTGGTGTTTTGTTTCGACGGCGACAGGGCGGGTCAAAAAGCCGCATGGCGCGCATTGGAAAATGCGCTGCCGCAATTGCAGGACGGCAAGCGCATCGGTTTTTTATTTTTGCCGGAAGAGCATGATCCTGACACCTATATCCGCGAATTCGGCGCCGAAGCATTCGAGGCGGAGTTGGACGATTCGCTGCCGCTCTCCGGCTACCTGTTGCGCGAACTGACCGCGCAGGTCGATCTGCATACGCAGGAAGGACGCAGTGCCTTGCTGCAGAAGGCGCAGCCGCTGCTGACCGTCATTACTGCGCCGACCACGGCGCTATTGTTGCGCAAGGAAGTGGCGGCGCTGGCGGGCGTCACGCAGGCGGAATTGGAGGCTTTGTGGGCGATCAAGCCGATTGCTGCGCCACAACGCGTTGCACCGCCAAAAGCCAGGCGTTCATCGCCTTCCGGTTTGCGCACCCTGTTGCGCTGTCTAGTGATGCGTCCGGAGTTGGCGCGCGAGTTGCCCGGCGATTGGCAGGGTGAGGGGAATGAAGGAGCCGCTATCGCCGCGCTTGCGGACTGGCTGCGCGAATCGGCGGACGAGACGACCACGGCGGCAATGATCCAGCACTTTCAGGGAACAACATATGAGGCTGCATTTGCCATCGCACAGGGCGAAGTTATGCAGTGGGGCGAGGACTTCGATGTTCAGGCGGAGTTTAGGGGTATTTTGCGAAAAATGCGTCTTGATGCCATAGAGTCCGAAAGTGCCGAGCTGCTGGCTAAAGGGCTGGGTATGATGAGTGCGCTAGAGCGGAAGCGACACGAGCAGCTTCAGAGTGAGCGCAATCAATTAAAGACGCAAGTGGAGTGAGCAAGCAAGAGCAGGCACGTTATTTGCAGTTGCTGCAACGGGGGTAAGAGTAGCTAACCCTCGGAAAAGTTTTGAAAATCAGGTATAATCCGCGACCTTTTTGGCAGCGCCTGTGTAATGCCGGTGCTGCGGTATTTGATATTTATTTGAGGATCCACCGATTATGGCGACTCAGCAACAGAACAAAAAAACTGCCCCTGCAAAGCCGGCAGCAACCAAGACCAAGCAAGCTGCCGGAGCCAAACCGGCTGTTGACCCCATCGAGCAGTTGCAGGATGTGGAAGAACGCCGCACGCGCCTGAAAGCGCTGATCCTGCTGGGTAAAGAACGCGGTTATCTGACCTTCGCCGAGATCAATGACCACTTGCCCGAGATGCTCGAAGTCGAGCAGATCGAGGGCGTGGTGAGCATGATTAATGACATGGGTATCACTGTTCACGATCAGGCACCTGATGTCGAGAATCAGGTGATGACTGATGCGACTCCCGTGGCGGCGGATGAGGATGCAGTGGAAGCTGCGGAAGCTGCGCTGTCGACCGTGGATTCAGATTTTGGCCGCACGACGGACCCGGTGCGCATGTATATGCGCGAAATGGGTACGGTAGGGTTGCTCACGCGTCAGGACGAGATCGTCATTGCAAAGCGCATCGAAGAAGGTCTGAAGCACATGATTCAGGCAATCTCGGCTTGCCCTGCAACCATTGCGGAAATCTTGGCCTTGGCTGAAAAAGTCACCAAAGAAGAGTTGCGCATCGACGAGGTGATCGACGGCTTCATTGATTCTCAAGAAGAAGAGGTCGTGGCTGCTCCAGTGGTGAGCAGTGAAGAAGAAACCGAAGAAGAGGAAGAAGCCGAAGAGGAGTCAGAGGAAGATCTCGATGCGGCCGCTGCTGCCAACCTCGCGCAACTTAAAGAAGACGCGTTGGCGCGTTTCGCGGTGATCGCGGACTTGTTCACCAAGCTGGGCAAGGCCTATGAAAAACACGGCTACCGCAGCAAGCAGTACGACAAGTTGCAGGAACAGATCTCCGAGGAGTTGATGCAGTTCCGTTTCTCTGCCAAACAAGTGGATGCGTTGTGCGACATCATGCGCGGCTTGGTGGAAGAGGTGCGCAGATACGAGCGCAGCATTCAGGAATTGTGCGTTATCAAAGCGCACATGCCGCGTCCCCACTTCATCAAAGTATTTCCGCTGAATGAAGAAAATCTGGATTGGGTGAAGCAGGAAATCGCTGCCAAGAAACCGTACAGCGAGACGCTGGTTCGTTACCAGGCGGCCATCATCGACCAGCAGAAGAAGATGAACGAGCTGCAGCAGCGCGTCGGTATCCCGATCAAGGATCTGAAAGAGATCAACAAGCAAATGACCAACGGCGAAGCCAAAGCTCGCCGCGCCAAGCGCGACATGATCGAGGCCAACCTGCGTCTGGTGATTTCCATCGCCAAGAAATACACCAACCGCGGTCTGCAATTCCTCGACCTGATTCAGGAAGGCAACATCGGTCTGATGAAGGCCGTGGACAAATTCGAATACCGTCGCGGCTACAAATTCTCGACTTATGCGACATGGTGGATTCGTCA
>JBAZYW010000145.1:0-6135 GCA_041659125.1 Gallionellaceae bacterium
GCTAAACACGCCGGGGATGCGCGCATAACCCAAACCATTCGCCGAAGGCGAGGTGCCTTCGGTGATGATGAGTCCGGCTCCGGCACGCAGCCGGTAATATTTTTCCATCAGTTCGTTCGGCACATTGCCGTCAGCACGCGAGCGCGTCATCGGCGCCATGACGACGCGATTTTTTAGTTGCAGCTTGCCGAGCGTGGCTGGGGTAAACAGAGTTTGGGTCATGTGGTGCTCCTTAATTTCTTACAGTCGAAAACAATCCGCAGATTTGTAGGTCGGGTTAGCGGCTTGCCGCGTAACCCGACAAATCGAGGGTTAACCGTAGCTCCGCAATGTCGGATTACACCCGCAAGGGGTAGGCCGTGGTTGTAAAGCCAATAAATTGGCAACAACCACGCTCCGCTACGCTAACCCGACCTACTTCTGTGGACAAAGGGTTGTACGTTTACTGCTTGATCGACTCAACCGGGATCGTCAGCGTCACTTCGTCGCCCACGTACGGCGCGTGCTTGCCCATGTTGAAATCGGAACGTTTGACCTTGGCGGTAGCGGTCGCACCGCAGGCGTCTTTCTTCACCATCGGATGCGGCATGCACAGGAACGATGTCACAGTGAGCGTCACAGGTTTCGTGATGCCCTTGATCGTCAGATCGCCTTCCACAGAGACCACTTTATCCCCGTCAAATTTCAGCTTATTCGACTTGTAGGTGATGCTGGGGTATTTCGCGGTATCGAAAAAGTCTTCCGCTTGAATATGCCCGTTGAACAAAGTCGAACCCGTATTAACTGATTTGGCGTCGATGGTCACATCGACCGAACCGGTCTTGGCAGCACGGTCGATCATGATTTTGCCGGAAGTCGTATCGAAACGGCTGAGCTGTATGGAATAACCGAAGTGGCTGTACTCGAAGCGCGGCAGGGTGTGCGACGGTTCGATCATATAAGTTTCCGGGGCGGCACAAGCAGCGGAAGACAGCAAAGAGGCAATGGTCAAAGCAACTAATTTTTTCATGGTGTTCTCCTAAGTGGTGGTTGAAAGTGAAGCTACTTCTTGCTCGGTGCTGCATTAACGACAAGGTGAAATTTGATCTGAATCTCGTTGGCAACGGTACCGACATCCGTCCATTCGCCTTCGCCTATCGCGTAGTCGAGGCGCTTAATGGTGAAGCTGCCATCGAATGCGCCGCGATTACCCGCCACCTGAAAAATGACGGGGGCAGTCAGATCCAGCGTCCGGCCTTTGATAGTCAGTTTGCCTGTGGCCTCATAGCGATTGCCGCCCAAGGCCTTGAGTCCGGTGGAGGCAAAGCTCGCGGTCGGATAAGTTTTGGCGTTAAACCACAGCTTGCCGACCACTTCATCGTTGGCCTCCGTTGAACCAGTGTCGATACTGGCCACGTCAATGTCGATGCGCGCTTGCGCCTTGGCAATCTTCGCGGGGTCGAATGCAAGCTGCGCGGCAAACTTGCTGAACTTGCCATCCAACGGCACGCCCATTTGCTTATAGAAAAAAGTCACCGAACTTTCATTCGCCAGCACGTGATTAAATTCAAGCGCGGAGACTTGGCTGCAAGCCAGCGCCAGACTCAACAACGCGATGCGAGATAGCATTTTCATGAACGACCTCCCGTCGGCAACATACGGTACATCACATCGTTCCTGTCAATAAAACGATGTTTGATTACTGCGGCGATATGCAGCAGCACCAGCGCCAGCAAAATATAATTCAGACTCGTATGCACGCTGCTGAGCATGTCCCCCAGCGCTTTGTCCTTGCCGACCAGATCGGGCAGCGGCAACACACCGAACCACACCGTCTTGAAGCCCTTGGCCGAGCTCATCAACCAGCCGGAGACCGGCACCACAAAAATCAGCACATACAAAAACTGGTGCGTGGCATGGCTGACAATTTGCTGCCAGCGCGGTAAGTTGTCCGGCAACGCCGGCGGCGTGTGCGTGACACGCCATACGACCCGCAGCACCGCGAGTAGCAACACCATCATGCCCAGCCATTTATGGTAACTGTAAAGCTGCAACTTGGTCGGCGACAGCGGCAAATCGTGCATATACATGCCGAGCGGAAAGGCGGCAAAGATGAGCAGCGCCACCAGCCAATGCAGGGCGATGGCGGTGTTGTTATAGCGAGTTGCTGTGTTCATTAATTACCCTTTTTTGTCCGCAGATTACGCGAAACGCCCTGACCTGAAATCATCCAGCGCCTGATGAATCTCTTCCTGCGTGTTCATCACAAACGGCCCGTACTGCACGATAGGCTCGTTGAGCGGTTTACCTGCGATCAGGATCAGCCGCGCATCTTCTTTGGCACTCAGCGTCACACCATCGGCTCCCGGCGTATTGCTCAAGATGCCCATACGCTTGACCTCCACTTGTGCACCGCCCACTTCCACTGCACCGCGATACACATAGATGAATGCGTTATGCGTGGCAGGCAATGCGGTTGAAAACGAGACGCCCGCCGGTACATGAATATCAAGATACAGCGGCTCGGTAATTTCGCGCGAAACCACACCCGCCACGCCGTTGCTACTGCCCGCGATCACCCGCACCGTGACGCCATCAGCAGTGGAATATTCTGGAATCGCCGGGCTTGGATAATCCTGATACCACGGTTCGGCCATTTTATTTTTTGCAGGCAGATTCAGCCACAGCTGAAAGCCTTCCATCACGCCGTCTTTTTGTTCGGGGATCTCGGAGTGAATCACACCGCGACCTGCCACCATCCACTGCACGCCGCCGTCCCCCAGCAAGCCTTCGTGCCCCGCGCTATCGCGATGGCGCATGCGCCCGGCGAGCATGTAAGTCACCGTCTCAAAGCCGCGATGCGGATGATCGGGAAAGCCAGCGATGTAATCGTCCGGGTCGTCGCTGCCGAATGCATCCAGCATCAGGAATGGATCGAGGCGGCGTTGCAGCTTGCCCGTGAGTACGCGCGTGAGACTTACACCCGCCCCGTCCGAAGTGGCAACACCTTCGACGAGACGTTCGATGGTGCGCGATTGGTGCAGCGTTGCTTGTTTAATGCTGTTCATGGCTGGCTCCTCAGTGGAGTGAAAGTGAACACATAGTAGGCGTCTCGAAAAAATAGATAAAGCCATGAATTCGAGATAGACTATCCCGTAAATGGAACAAAAGAATATCTCCGCTGACGATTACATCCTGTTCGCCGCCATCGTCGAACAGGAGAGTCTGGTGCGCGCCGCCGAACATCTGTCTATGCCCAAAGCCACGGTCTCGCGCCGCCTGAGCAACCTTGAGGCCGCGCTGGGGCAACGCCTGCTGCTGCGCACTACACGCCGCTTAACCCTCACCGATTTCGGGCAGGAATTTCTCGATCACTGTCGCCGCGTGGCCGAAGAAGTCGCGGTGACACAAGATTTCGTGCGCAGTCAGGACGTGCAACCGCGCGGTCGTTTGCGCGTCTCCATGCCGGAAGATTACGCCCGAAACAATCTGTCGCGCGCACTGGCTACCTTCGTTGAAACTTACCCGGAGATACAGCTCGACCTCGATCTAAGTTCGCGCCTTGTGGATCTGATCGGAGAACGCTTCGATCTCGCCATTCGCATGGGCATACTGGAAAACGACTCCACATTGGTGGCGCGCAAGATCGACGAACAACATCTCGGCCTGTATGCCAGCCCTATTTATCTGGGCTTGCATCCGGCACCGAAACACCCAGACGATCTGCATCAGCATACCGCGATACGCATGCTGACCAGCAACGGTCAGCCGCTCCCGTGGAAGTTGTCGCGCGGCAAAACTGTGTGGGAAGACATGCCCCCCGGACGTATGGCGCTCAACTCCATCGGCGTCATCCAACAGTTGTTGCTGGACGGCGCGGGCATCGGCGCGCTGCCAAACCGCTTCGCGTTAGAAGATGTACAACGCAACCGTCTGGTGCGCATATTGCCGGAATGGTGCTTCCCTTCCGTCGCCGCATGGGCGGTGATGCCGATGCGCCGCTACCTGCCCACCAAGACACGCGTGTTTTTGGATCACCTTGAACACTTTATGCAAAAGGGCTGAGGAGCATCGCTCCGCTACCCTCTATTTTTTCTATACCAGCCCCGTAAACGCTGGCAGAATGTCCGCACAACAACCCAGAGGAGAACAGCATGAAAGCACCTATCCGTGTCGCCATCACCGGAGCCGCAGGACAGATCGGTTACAGCATGCTGTTCCGCATCGCCAACGGCGATATGCTGGGTCGTGAGCAACCCATCATCCTGCAACTGCTGGACATCCCGCAGGCGCAACAGGCGTTGCGCGGTGTGGCAATGGAACTGGAAGATTGCGCCTTCCCCAACCTGCAACAGGTCATCACCACCGACGATCCGCGCGTGGCCTTCCGCGATGCCGAAGTCGTGATGATGGTCGGTGCGCGCCCGCGCAGCAAAGGCATGGAACGCAAAGACCTGCTCGAAGCCAACGGCGCTATCTTCTCCGAACAAGGCAGCATCCTCAACGAAGTCGCCGCGCGCCACGTGAAGGTGCTGGTGGTGGGCAATCCCGCCAACACCAACGCGCTCATCGCGATGAAAAACGCGCCCGATCTCGATCCGCGCAACTTCAGCGCCATGATGCGTCTCGACCACAACCGTGCCATCACGCAGGTCGCGTTGAAATTATTTCAACCCATCCAGGACATCAAAAAGATGGTCATCTGGGGCAACCATTCCGGCACGCAATATCCCGACCTCTCCCACGCCGAGATACGCGGCCGCAAAGTGAGCGACATCCTGCGCCAGAACGGCTGGGACAACTGGAGCGAAAATGAATTCATCCCCACCGTGCAAAAACGCGGCGCAGCGGTCATCGAAGCGCGCGGTTTGAGTAGCGCTGCCAGCGCGGCCAATGCCGCCATCGGCCACGTTCACGATTGGCTGCTGCATTCGCACCACAACGACTGGGTCACCATGAGCGTGCCGTCGGACGGCAGCTACGGCATACCCGAAGGCGTGCTGTACGGCTTCCCTGTCACCTGCCGCAACGGCCATTACACCATCGTGAAAGACCTGCCCATCAGCGATCTCGGACGCAGGCACATGATGGACAGCTACAAGGAACTGCTTGACGAACGCGAGCATGTAAAACATCTGCTGGGATAAACGCTGTACAACCCCGTCAACATAACGGCAAGCGGCCTATATATATTCTCTAAATGCATAGGCCGTTCAGCATATTGTCTGCTGTCACATTAGCATGCAGAATCGCAGGCGTTTTGTGACTCCGGTAACGATCTGCGATGCACTACTCTGTAATACGCCTCACGAAACAATTCCTCCTTGCTAGCGGACTTTTCTTTTGCAGCTCTGCTTTTGCACTCGAAAACGTCACACTGCAACTCAAGTGGACACACCATTTCCAATTCGCCGGTTACTATGCCGCGATAGAGCAAGGCTATTATCGCGAGGCAGGGCTTAATGTACATTTAGCGGAAGCGACACCGGGTACCGACCCAATCTCCCGCGTCATGAGTGGCGAAGCGCAATTCGGGGTCGGCACCAGCAGTTTGCTGTTGGAGCGCAACGCGGGCAAACCTCTGGTGGCATTGGCGGTCATTTTTCAGCATTCCCCTTATGCGATCTACACCGCCAAGTACAAAGGGATCGAGAATTTGCGCGACCTCATGGACAAACGCGTCATGCTGGCCCCGCAGGCGGAGGAACTATTCGCCTACCTCAAAAAAGAAGGCATTCCGCTTGATCGCATCAAACGGGTACAGCACAGCTTCAACCCCCAAGACCTGATTGACGGCAAAGTCGATGCGATATCGGGCTACGTTTCCAACCAGCCGTATTATTTCGAGCGCGCCCGTTTCGCCTATCAAACTTTTACCCCGCGCATGGCGGGTATCGATTTTTATGGCGACAACCTGTTCACTTCGGAACAGGAAATCAGCAACCATCCGGAGCGCGTACGCGCATTCCGCGAGGCCAGTTTGCGCGGCTGGCGCTACGCGCGGGATCACCGCGATAAAGTGATCGATCTGATTCTGCAAAAATATTCCCAACAGCATCCCCGTGATTATCTGGTGTTCGAATCCGACCAGATGATCCCCTTGCTGCAACCCGATTTGGTTGATATCGGCTACTCGAATCCGGAACGCTGGCGGCA